>NZ_JAMYQH010000017.1:0-158528 GCF_040320765.1 Mesorhizobium sp. M0618
AATTGCTTTCTCTCCTCAAACTCAACTATCGCACATTCAACTTCAGATTTATAATATAATACCTGACTCTCTATATGGTCGCCGGCCGACCCCGCCCCGGCTTTTTTGTTGTCCGGGATATCCGTTATCAGGCGATCAGCTGGCCAAAACGGTCGACTTCATCGGCTGTCGTCGCAAAGCTGGTGACGAAGCGGTAGAGCAACTCGTCCTCGCCGATGTGGCCGTCAAAGCCATGCGGCTTGTGCCAGTCGTAGAAGGCGGCCCCCGCGGCCTGCAGCCCCTCGGCCTCGGCTTTCTTGATCACCGCGAAAACCTCGTTCGCCTGCGGCAGCCATGCCAGCTTGGCCGTGGCCGAATCCTCGATCGCGGCGGCAAGGCGTGCGGCCATAGCGTTGGCGTGGCGGGCGGTGTCCAGCCACAGTCCATCCTTGAAATAGGCCTCGAACTGCGCCGCCACGAAGCGCGATTTCGAAAACAGCTGGGCGGCGCGCTTGCGCAGGAAGGCCAATTCCCTGGCACGATCAAGATCGAACAGCACGACCGCCTCGGCGCACCAGCAGCCGTTCTTGGTGCCGCCGAAGGAGAGGATGTCGACGCCGCGTCTCCAGGTCATTTCGGCCGGTGTCGTGTCGAGTGCGACCAACGCATTGGCAAAGCGGGCGCCATCCATGTGCAGGGGCACCGAATATTGTTTGGCGATCGCGGAGATCGTCTCGATCTCATCCAGGCCGTAGATGGTGCCGACCTCGGTCGACTGGGTGATCGAAACGGCCATCGGTCGTCCCCAATGGACGATTTCCGGTGCGAAACGGCCGATGATCCTTTCCAGATTGTGCGGATCGATCTTGCCCAGCGCGCCATCGATCTCATGCAGGCGAGAGCCGCCGGAAAAATACACCGGCGCGCCGCATTCGTCCTCGATGACATGCGATTCGCGATGAGCAAAGGAAATGCCGCCCGGCTTGTTGTAAGCGGTGAGCGCCAGCGAATTGGCGGCCGTGCCGGTGGCGACGAAGAACACCGCGACCTCGCGTTCGAAAATCTCGCTGAAGCGCTGGTAGACTGCCCGGTCGAGCGCACCGTCGCCATAGGCGGTGGAAAAGCCGCCGGCATTGGCCGACAGGCCGGCGGCAATATTGGGATGGGCGCCTGCCCAATTGTCGGAAGCGAAGAACATGCATCTGCCTATGTCTTGGGAGGTCGGGGGTTGGGGAGATCGGGGTTTTGGGGAAATCAGCCTGAAGTTGACCGGTTTCGCGAGCGGACCGCAAGGGGCCAGGCGCCGGAAAAATGGTAAAGCCAGCCAACCGACAAAGCCCGGGTCGAAGACTGAAGCTTACGTTTTTCCTCAACTTCACGACATTTTCTGTCGCGGAAAGCCCAAGTTTTTTGTGAATCGGTCTTGTGTGCGTCCCAGATTTCTGCAATAAAAATTTAGGACAGTAGTGCTGTCTTATTTTGTCGCACAAAACGAGCTGGATTGGCGTATCATTTGGGCCTCTCCGGCTGTTGCCGCGAGCGACAGGTGGACAGCCAGACTCTGGCCTGTACGATTACCAGATGCGATCCATGCGGAAAGCCGCCTGGTTCGGCAAGGATTTCGCAAGACGTGCCACAAGGATCAGGGTGAGCCAAGCGCTTGCCGAGGCAAACCAGCGCCTGAATGGCTGGGAATGGAGGACAGGAGATGACGGACATGACGCACTCTGCGACGAACGGCCAGGCCGCGCAGACGAAAGCGGCAACCGTCAAAACCATGTCCCGGACCGATATTGGCCGAACCGTCAACGGCCTTTCCGCCCAGGGTCTTTACGATCCTCGCAACGAGCATGACGCCTGCGGCGTCGGCTTCATCGTCAATATGAAGGGCGTGAAGTCGCATCAGATCGTCAAGGACGGGCTGGCCGTGCTCGAAAACCTGACGCATCGCGGCGCCGTTGGCGCCGATCCGCTGGTCGGCGATGGCGCCGGCGTGCTGGTGCAGCTTCCCGACCAATTCTTCCGTGAGGAGATGGCGGCCCAGGGCATCGACCTGCCGCCGGCCGGCCAGTACGGCGTTGGACACTGGTTCATGCCGCAGGACGTGGCCCTTCGCGCCCATATCGAGGACATCATTGCCGAATCGGCGCAATCCGAGGGGCTTCCGCTCATCGGTTTCCGTGACGTGCCTGTCGACAATTCGTCGCTGTCGAAGGCGCCTGACATCGTGGCATCCGAGCCGTTCCATCGGCAGATATTCATCGGCCGCACGCCAGACATTACCGATGACGAGGAATACGAGGCCAGGCTCTATCTGCTGCGCAAGGTGATATCGGGCCGCATCTACGCCGAGAACGACAACAAGGACATCGGCGCCTATTGCGTGTCGCTGTCGGCGCGCACCATCGTCTACAAGGGCATGTTCCTGGCCTACCAGGTCGGCGCCTATTACAAGGACCTGATCGATCCGCGCTTCGAGACCGCGCTGATCCTCGTCCACCAGCGCTTCTCGACCAACACGTTCCCGTCATGGAAGCTGGCGCATCCCTACCGCATGGTCGCCCACAATGGCGAGATCAACACCGTGCGCGGCAACAACAACTGGATGGCCGCGCGCCAGGCTTCGGTCGATTCCGAACTGTTCGGCAACAACATCTCGAAGCTGTGGCCGATTTCCTATGACGGGCAGTCCGACACCGCCTGCTTCGACAATGCGCTCGAGTTCCTATTCCAGGGCGGGTACAGGCTCAGCCATGCCATGATGATGCTGATCCCGGAAGCCTGGGCCGGCAACAAGCTCATGGATGCCGATCGCAAGGCCTTCTACGAATACCATGCGGCACTGATGGAGCCGTGGGACGGGCCGGCGGCGGTGGTTTTCACCGATGGACGCCAGATCGGCGCCACGCTCGACCGCAATGGCCTGCGCCCGGCACGCTACATCGTCACCGACGACGACCGCGTCATCATGGCCTCGGAAGCCGGCGTGCTGCCGGTGCCCGAGGAGAAGATCGTCAAGAAGTGGCGGCTGCAGCCAGGCCGGATGCTGCTGATCGACCTGGAGAAGGGGCGTATCGTCTCCGACGAGGAGCTCAAGTCGGAGATCGCGACCAAGCATCCCTACAAGACCTGGCTCGCCAACACACAGCTCATCCTCGAAGATTTGAAGCCGGTCGAGCCGCGCGCGCTGCGCAAGGATGTCAGCCTGCTCGATCGCCAGCAGGCGTTCGGCTACAGCCAGGAAGACACCAAGCTTTTGATGTCGCCGATGGCGACAACAGGCCAGGAGGCGGTGGGCTCGATGGGCACCGACACGCCGATCTCGGCGATGTCGGACAAGTCGAAGCTGCTCTACACCTATTTCAAGCAGAATTTCGCCCAGGTCACCAATCCGCCGATCGACCCGATCCGCGAGGAGCTGGTGATGAGCCTGGTGTCCTTCATCGGGCCACGGCCCAACATCTTCGACCTGGTCGGCAATTCGCGCCGCAAGCGGCTTGAGGTGCGCCAGCCGATCCTGACCAATGGCGATCTCGAAAAAATCCGTTCCATCGGCCACACCGAGGACCGCTTCGACACCAAGACGATCGACATCACCTATGGCTCGGCCGAAGGGGCCGCGGGCATGCAGGGCGCCATCGACCGGTTGTGCGAGCGGGCGGAGGCGGCGGTCGCCGGCGGCTACAACATCATCATCCTGTCCGACCGCCAGGTCGGGCCGGACCGCATCGCCATACCGGCGCTGCTGGCTACGGCTGCGGTCCATCATCACCTCATCCGCAAGGGGCTGCGCACCTCGGTCGGGCTCGTCGTCGAATCCGGCGAGCCGCGCGAAGTGCATCATTTCTGCTGCCTTGCCGGCTATGGCGCCGAGGCGATCAACCCTTACCTTGCCTTCGACACGCTGCTCGACATGCACAAGCGCGGGGAACTGCCGAAGGAGGTGGACGCCTACGAAGTCGTCACGCGCTACATCAAGTCGATCGGCAAGGGCATCCTCAAGGTGATGTCCAAGATGGGCATCTCGACCTACCAGTCCTATTGCGGCGCGCAGATTTTCGACGCCATCGGCCTGAAGACCGATTTCGTGCAGCAATATTTCACCGGCACCGCGACGCTGATCGAAGGCGTCGGGCTGGACGAGATCGCGGCCGAGACGCTAAGCCGCCACAATGACGGTTTCGGCAACGACCCCGTGCTGCGCAACAGCCTCGAGGTCGGCGGCGAGTACATGTACCGCATGCGCGGCGAGGCCCATATCTGGTCGCCCGACGCTGTCGCCACCTTGCAGCACGCCGTGCGCCAGGGATCGTGGGAAACGTTCAAGGACTATTCCGCCCAGATCGACAGCGAGACGGCCCGCGCCCAGACCATTCGCGGCCTGTTCAAGATCAAGCTGGCCGGAGAAACCGGCCGCAAGAAAGCGGCGCTCGACGACGTCATGTCAGCGGCCGACATCGTCAAGCGGTTCTCGACCGGGGCGATGTCGTTCGGTTCGATCTCGCGCGAAGCGCACACGACGCTGGCGCGCGCGATGAACCAGATCGGCGGCAAGTCGAACACCGGCGAGGGCGGCGAAGAGGCCGACCGCTATCTGCCGCTGCCCGGCGGCGGCAAGAACCCCGAACGCTCGGCGATCAAGCAGATCGCCTCGGGGCGTTTCGGCGTCACGGCCGAATACCTCGTCAATTCCGACATGATGCAGATCAAGGTGGCGCAGGGCGCCAAGCCCGGCGAGGGCGGCCAGTTGCCCGGCCACAAGGTCGACGCGACCATCGCCAAGGTCCGGCATTCGACGCCGGGCGTCGGCCTGATCTCGCCGCCGCCGCATCACGACATTTATTCGATCGAGGATCTGGCACAGCTGATCTACGATCTGAAGAACGTCAATCCGGCGGCCGACGTGTCGGTCAAGCTGGTGTCGGAAGTCGGCGTCGGCACGGTTGCGGCGGGCGTTGCCAAGGCACGCGCCGACCACATCACCATTTCGGGCTATGATGGCGGCACGGGCGCCTCGCCGCTGACCTCGCTCAAGCATGCCGGCAGCCCTTGGGAAATGGGCCTTGCCGAGACGCACCAGACGCTGGTGCTGAACGGCTTGCGGTCGCGCGTCGCGCTGCAGGTCGACGGCGGCTTGCGCACCGGGCGCGACGTGATCATCGGCGCGCTGCTCGGCGCCGATGAATTCGGCTTCTCGACCGCGCCGTTGATCGCGGCCGGCTGCATCATGATGCGCAAGTGCCATCTCAACACCTGCCCGGTCGGCGTCGCGACGCAGGATCCGGTGCTGCGCAAGCGCTTCAAGGGCACGCCCGAGCATGTCATCAACTTCTTCTTCTATGTCGCGGAAGAGGTGAGGGAGCTGCTCGCCGAGATGGGCTACACCCATCTCGACCAGATCATCGGCGACACCGATCTTCTGGAGAAGCGCGACCTGATCGTGCACTGGAAGGCACGCGGGCTCGATTTCTCGAAGATGTTCTTCAAGCCGGATGCGCCGCATGAGGCGGTGCACTGGACCGAGCGGCAGAAGCACCCGATCGACGACGTGCTCGACCGCAAGCTGATCGAGTTGGCCAAGCCGGCGCTTGAGAGCAAGCTGCCGGTCAAGATCGAGGTCGACATCCGCAATGTCGACCGCTCGACGGGCGCCATGCTGTCGGGTGAAGTGGCCAAGCGCTTCAAGCACAAGGGCCTGCGCGAGGACACGATCCAGGTGAAGCTGACCGGCACTGCCGGCCAGTCCTTCGGCGCCTTCCTGGCGCGCGGCATCTCGTTCGAGCTTGTCGGCGCCGGCAACGACTATGTCGGCAAGGGCCTGTCGGGCGGCCGCATCGTCATCCGGCCGCCGGAAGGGGCCAAGATCGTCGCGGCTGAGTCCATCATCGTCGGCAATACGGTGCTCTATGGCGCAACCGAGGGCGAGGCCTACTTCGCCGGCGTCGCAGGCGAGCGTTTCGCCGTGCGCAATTCGGGCGTCGCCGCCGTCGTCGAAGGCGTTGGCGACCATGGCTGCGAGTACATGACCGGCGGCATCGTCGTCGTCATAGGCAAGACCGGCCGCAACTTCGCCGCCGGCATGTCGGGCGGCGTCGCCTATGTGCTCGATGAGGCAGGCGACTTCGCCGAGCGCTGCAACATGGCGATGGTCGAGCTGGAGCCGGTTCCCGAAGAAGACGATTTGATGGAGAGGCTGCTGCACCATGGCGGCGACCTCGACCACAAGGGCCGCGTCGACGTGTCCGGCGACATGACCAGCCATGACGAGGAGCGGCTTTACCAGCTGATTTCCAACCATGTGCATTACACCGGGTCGGTGCGTGGCCGCGAGATCCTCGACGACTGGACGACTTTCCGGCCGAAGTTCCGCAAGATCATGCCGGTCGAATATCGCCGTGCCCTGATCGAGATGGAACGCATGCGCATGGGCGTCGCGGCGGAATAGGCTTGCAATTGCCGGGGAGCCCAGGCTTCCCGGCCCATCTTCATCGACAGTTTGACCTCCGGCGCAAGGTTGCCATGGCTGCCTCAAGGGGTTAACGGGTGCGGCGAAAACCGTACCATCTGGACAGCAGGAACTGGACTATGGGCAAGGTAACAGGCTTTCTCGAAATCGACCGGCAGGTGCACAAGTACCAGCCGGCCTCCGATCGCATCCGGCATTTCCGCGAATTCACGCTGCCGATGTCGGACAAGGAGGTCGAGAAACAGGCCGCGCGCTGCATGGATTGTGGCATTCCGTTCTGCCACGGGCCGACCGGCTGCCCGATCCACAACCAGATTCCGGACTGGAACGATCTCGTCTACAATGGCGATTGGGACAACGCGATCCGCAACCTGCATTCGACCAACAATTTCCCGGAGTTCACCGGCCGCATCTGCCCCGCGCCCTGCGAGGAAGCCTGCACGCTGAACCTCGAGGACATTCCCGTCGCCATCAAGACGGTCGAGCAGGCGATCGCCGACAAGGCCTATGAAACCGGCCATATCAGGCCTTATCCGCCGGAGAAGAAGACCGGCAAGCGCGTCGCCGTCATCGGTTCCGGTCCGGCCGGTATGGCGGCTGCGCAGCAGCTTGGCCGCGCCGGCCATGACGTCCACGTGTATGAGCGCGAGAGCCGGCCCGGCGGGCTGATGCGCTACGGCATTCCCGACTTCAAGATCGAGAAGCACTACATCGACCGGCGCATCGAGCAGATGCAGGGTGAGGGCGTGACATTCCATTGCGGCGTCAATGTCGGCGTCGACAAGTCGGTTGCCGAGCTGCTCGCCGAACATGATGCCGTGCTCTATTGCGGCGGCTCGGAAACGCCGCGCGCGGCCGGCATTCCCGGCGACGATCTCGGCGGCGTGCATGACGCGATGCCCTATCTGGTGCAGCAGAACAGGCGAGTCGGCGGCGAACCGATTCAGTCGGTGGCGTGGCCGTCGCATCCGATCATCGCCGGCGGCCAGCATGTGGTCGTCGTCGGCGGCGGCGATACAGCGTCCGACTGTGTCGGCACGGCCTTCCGCCAGGGCGCCGTGCGTGTCACCCAGCTCGACATCCGCCCGCAGCCGCCGGAGAAGGAAGACAAACTTTCGGTCTGGCCCTACTGGGCGACCAAGATGCGCACCTCGTCCTCGCAGGCCGAAGGCGCGGAGCGCGAATTCCAGGTGGCGACGCTCGAATTCATCGGCGAGGAAGGCCAGCTGACCGGCGTCAAGTGCTGCGAGGTCGATGACAAGCGCAAGCCGATCGCCGGTACCGAATTCGTCATTCGTGCCGATCTCGCTTTCATCGCCATCGGCTTTGCCGGGCCGGCCGCGGCCGGTGTGGCGAGGGAATTGGACGGGCAGATGAAGATCGCCACCGACAGCCGCCGTTCCAGGAATGTCGAGGCCAATGACCGCGACTACAGGACCAGCGTGGACAGGCTCTATGCGGCCGGCGACGTGCGTCGTGGCCAGTCGCTGGTCGTCTGGGCAATCCGCGAGGGCCGCCAGGCGGCACGCTCGATCGACGAGGCGTTGGTGGGGTCGAGCGTCCTCCCGCGCTGAGCCCGTTTGGAAACTCTACTCCTGCGGCCATCTGAAGGCGTTTTCTGCGCTTCCGGTGCTCGCGTACTCAAATGTACGCTCCGCTCCGGTTCTCGCAAACACCATCATATGACTCGCAGGAGCGAGTTTCGAAACGGCCTTGGAGTAGCTCTGCGATACTAACGATTGATCGCGGTCGTGGTGTCGGTTGCGGCCGCGGCTTTCGGCGGCCATGAGAAATCGTCGGCGCGGCCGGGCGATGCAATAGGTGCCTTGCCCTCGACCACAAGCTTTTCACCGGGCAGGTCCGGATTTGCTTTCGCCGGCGGGGCCGCGCCAAGTAGCTCGGAGCCGCCGTCGAGTGCCGGATCGCTGAGCAGCATCGGCGCGGTGCGGTCGATGACGATGGGTGCCGCGGCCGGCGCCGGCGCCTCGACAGGGGCGCCCGCCGGAGCGGACGGCGTAACCACGCTTCCCGGCGCGGTCAGGCCGAGGATCTTCAGCAGCGGTTTTTCGGTATAGAAGGCGAGCTTGCGCTTGCCCGCCCTCGAGACGTTGATGCCGTCATCGGCGCGCAGCCGCACCGGCTGGCCGTTGATGTCGGGGCCGCTGGTGACGAAAGCACCGTTCTCATCGACGAAGCCGTCCCAGACGTCGACGAATTCACCGCCATGGCTTTCAGCGGCCTGATGGTAGATGTCGTTGAAGGCCAGCATGTCGGAGGTCATCTTCGGCACCCGGAACGCCGGCATGCCGACCCATAGGAAAGGTACCTTTGCCTCCGCGATAGCTTTGCCGAACGCCTCGGTCCGGCGCTCATATTCCTTGGTCCAGGTTTCAGAGCGGGGCTGTTCGCGCACGTCACCCACCTTCATCTGCTGGCGGTCGTTGGAACCCAGCATGACGATCACGGCGGCGGGTTTTTCGGTCTCGATCAGCGATTTGATCTGTTCGGGCCAGTTGTAGAAGTCGTCGCGTACGAAGCCGGACGAGCCATTGCTGCGAACGACGATCCTGACGCCGGTATTCTCGGCAAAGGCGGTGTCGAGGCCTTCGGCGAGGCCGGCCGCCATGAAGTCGCCGACCACCAGTACGGTGCGAGCGTCCGGTGCCTTGTCGACCACCGGGATTTCCGGTTCCGCGGGCGGGCGCGGGGCACGGGGTTTTTTCGCCTTTGGCCTGGGCCTCGGCTTCTGGATGTCCTGCGGCGGCTCGATCCGCTCACTGCGGCGTGGGAACAGAAGGTCGCGCAGCGACCAGCTGCGGTTTTGCTGCTCCTGCGCCATGGCGGGCGCATGAAAGGCGCCAGCCACACCGACGGTGAGCACGATCGCGGCCAGGATGAGCACCGGCATGCGACGAACAAGCCCTGCGATGCGCGCAGCCGAAGCCAATCGTTTCCTCCATCCCTTGGCGCAGCCCTTTTTTTGAAAAGTCGTACTTTTCAAACGGACTTTGCGCCAACCAGATTGCTACAGCGTCCTTTGCGCGGCCGAAAGGCCGCGCGGCACCGCAGGCGGCTCTATTTCTGCCGGAGCCACTTCAGCACTTCCATGCTCGGGTAACCGTCCTGGGTCAAGCCGGCCTTGGCCTGGAAAGCCAAGATGGCTGATTTCGAGCCGTCGCCTATCTTGCCGTCGAACTTGCCGTCATAAAGGCCATGTTGGGAAAGCCGCTGCTGCAGCTCCTGCCTTTCCTCGAAAGTGAGCTTGGTGAAAGGCCGCTTCCAGTCCTGCACGAGACCGCTGGAGCCGGCGATTTCGTCGGCAAGAAGGCCGACGGCAAGCGCATATTTGTCGGCATTGTTGTAGGCTTTGATGACCGTGAAATTCTTGATCATCAGAAAGGCCGGCCCGTTGCGGCCGTCCGGCACCTTCAACGTCGCCTTGTCTGAGCCGTTCTTGAACGGCTTGCCGTTGGCCCTGACGACGCCCAGCGCCTGCCATTGCGACAGCGTCTTGGACCCGGCGGGAAGTTTGCCGGCCGGCAAGGCGACCTCATAGCCCCAGGTCTTGCCGGCCTGCCAGCCATTCTTCTTCAACAAATTGGCTGATGTCGCCAGCGCATCGGGGATCGAATTCCAGATGTCGCGCTTGCCATTGCCGTCTATGTCGACGGCATAGTGCAGATAGCTGGTCGGAATGAACTGGGTGTGGCCCATGGCGCCGGCCCAGGATCCGCTCAGATGGCTTTCGTCGATGTCGCCGGTCTGCAGGATCTTCAGTGCGGCGACCAGCTGGGTGCGGGCGAATTTCGCCCGCTTCGGATCGGCATAGGCCAAGGTTGCCAGCGAGCGCACGACATTGCGCATGATGTCGTCGCGCTTGAGGATCTCGCCATAGTTCGATTCCATCGACCAGATGGCCAGGAGGATGTAACGGTTGACGCCGAACCTGGCCTCGATCCGATCCAGCCACGGCTTCCATTTCCTGGCCATCTGCTGGCCGACGGCGACCGACTGGTCATGGACGCGGTTGTCGAAATAGTCCCAGGCAGGAGCCGTGAATTCAGGCTGCGTACGCGCCTTTTCCAGCACCACCGGATCGATATCCCTGATGTTCCTGAAGGCCTGGTCGTAGAGGGCGCCGGAAACGCCGCTCTGCACGGCGGTGGCGCGGAAGCCGGCGACCCACTGCCGGAAACCGGCATCGGCGAAAGCGGGGCCAGGCATCAGCAGAGCGAGCGATAGGCTGGCTGCCGCTATGACGCTGGTAAAACGTTTTGCGGCATTGCGAACGGACATCTTTTCCTCCTTCTCTGTCTCAGGAAAGACCATTCATCGCCGAACCAGGTTAGGAATTAGTTTACCATAGGCGCCACCGGGAACGAAAAGACGCTTCGAAGCTTTACCGGTGGACATTCCTCTCAGTTGCCCAGTAGTCCCCAATTCCGGCGTGAAAATGTCTTGGAACGGGGATTGCGGAGCTGGCCCTCAAACGGATAATTGAAAGCATGAAGAGAGTTCGCAAGGCAGTCTTCCCGGTCGCTGGTCTCGGCACACGGTTTCTCCCGGCCACCAAGGCTGTCCCCAAGGAAATGCTGACCGTCGTCGACCGGCCGGTGATCCAGTATGTGGTGGATGAGGCGCGCGAGGCCGGCATCGAGCATTTCATCTTCATCACCGGCCGCAACAAGGCCGTCATCGAGGACCATTTCGACATCCAGTTCGAACTCTATGACACGCTGGCCCAGCGCGGCAAAGACGACCAGCTCGCCCGCCTGCAACGGCTGCAGCCGGCGCCGGGGCAGACCAGTTTCACACGCCAGCAGGTACCGATGGGACTTGGGCACGCCGTCTGGTGCGCCCGCGAGCTCGTCGGCGACGAGCCCTTCGCGCTTTTGCTGCCCGACATGATCATGCAGTCGGAGAAGAGCTGCACGAAGGCAATGGTCGAGCTCTACGAGGAGACCGGCAACAACATCATCGCGGTGCAGGAATGCGCTCCCGCCGAAACCCACAAATACGGCATCGTCGGCCGCGGCGAGGACACGCATCACGGTTTCCGAATCACCGAGATGGTGGAAAAGCCGAAGGCCGGCACCGCGCCGTCCAACCTTTACATCAACGGCCGCTACATCCTGCAGCCGGAGATCTTCAAGATCCTCGAAGGCCAGGAAAAAGGCGCCGGTAACGAGATCCAGCTCACCGACGCCATGCTGAAGCTGGAAAAGCAGCAGCCTTTCTACGGCTACCACTATCGAGGCCGCACATTCGACTGCGGATCGCCGGAAGGCTTCGTCGAGGCCAACGTCGCCTTCGCGCTGTGGCGCAGCGACATGAATGAGAACATGGCTGGCGTCATCCGCACGCTTCTCGACGAGCTGAAGCCGTCTGAGCGCCGCGGCGCTGCGTTTTAAGGTATTCTAGCGAGCGGCCGGATGTCGTTGGTGCGGCCGTTCAGCGCTGCACCTTGACGCCAAGGAAGATGCTGTTGGCGGTGTAGTCCCGGCCCGGCAGATTGCTGGTCAGCTTCTCGGTCCTCACTCTTGTGGTCAGGCCGGCGTAGCGGTTCAGCCACCAGGTCAGTCCGGCCTCGGCGCTCAACACCCTGTCATGGCCGTCGATGCCGATGTAATCACGCCAGTCGAGGCCCAGAGCCGCATTGGCGGTGAGGTTGGCGCGAATCTGGCGCTCGCCGGTCAGGCGACCGGAATAGAGGATGTCGCCGCTTTCGCCCGATGTGGTCGTGGGCTCGACGGTGGTCCGCCCGGTCAGGCCGATCGTTGTGCCGCGCTCGGGTGACCATTTGAGGTCGGCGTTGACGGTGGCACCAGAGATCGCATCAAGGTTTTTGTCGTCGATCGCTTCCCTGAGCCAGCCGGCCGAGAATTCACCCGACAGCTTCTCACCCATATCGAGTGCAAGGCCAGCGCGGGCGCCGAGCCGCGTCGACGAGCGCTCGAAGCCTTCATTGTCGATGCGTTGATCATAAGTCCGGCGGCCGACCTCGATTTCGGTGAAAGGGGTCAGGGCAGGGGAGATCTCGTAGCCGGTGCGCAACGTCGCCGTGTAGAGTGTGGAGTCCTGATCCTTCTGCGACAGCGAGGTGCCGTCCGAGAGCTTGGCGTCGCCGTAGAAGTCGTGCGAGACCGCGCCGGTCAACGTGTACTGCATCTTGCCGAGATGCTTTTCGACGGCGAGGCTGCCATCGATGGTCTGCCGCAGCGGCTGCTTGCTGACGCCCGCGATGGCGTCCGGCGATGATGCCGATTCCGGCACGGCCTCGTAGCCGAGCTTGGCGATGGCGCGCAACTCATTGTCGAGGTCGACATTGAGCTGGCCTTCGATGCGCCCTTGCTCGTCGTGAACCGGGTAACCCGAGACGGTCTCGCGAAACAGGCCATAGCCGTCGATCGTGGCTGAGTTCTCGCGCCAGTCGGAGGCGGCGGAAAAGCGCAGCGCCGTCTCGGACAGCAGCGCCGACGTGCCGGCACTGCTCGAATCGCCGTTCGATGTGGCGGTCAGGCCCTGTTCGATCGTCGGCCGGATGACGAAGGAACCCCATTTGACGCCGGTGGCGGCGAATGGATCATCCTCCGGTTTCTTCTTCTGGCCTTCGATGGCGTCCGTGCGCTCCGCTCCTGGGTCAAGCTTCTGCCTGTCGGCACTGTCGATGGTGAGGGCGCGGCGGTTGGCCGTGTCCGCATCGGTCTCTGCACCATCGGCAGCGTCCGTCGTGGAGGCCGTCGTGGAAGCGGTGATGTCGGAGGCGCCGGCCGTCGATTTCTTCTTCTTTTTCGATTTGTCGGCAGCCTTGTCCTTGGCCTGGTCAGCCGCATTCTGCCTGGCGGTCGATGAGCGGCGGCGAGGCTTGGGCGGCGCCGCAGTGTCGGCGGACGTGTCGTCAGTGGCTGCCGGCGGGTCGAAGAGGCTGCCGGTCGCGGTGGCGTCGCCAGTGTCGGCGTCGTCAGGCACGGCACCGGCGCTGGCCGGCAGATAGGTGCGGGCCGGCGCATTGTCCTGCGCTGCATTGGCCGGCTGTTGACCCTGCGCTGCCAGGGCCAGCTGTCTCGCCTTGCGCTGCTGGTCGGACAGGATCGCCGATTCCGAAACCTCTCCGCGCAGTTCGGTTTCCTGGGCATGGAGCGCAGTCGGGCGCAGCAAGGCAAACATGCTGGTTGCCAGCAGCAAGGCGCAGACCGCCTTGCCCTTTCGTCCTGTCGAATTTTCTGGCTGGGCCCCGGACATCGCCACCACTGCTTGCGCGGCGCACGCGCGCCATACTTACCGAACCGTAAATGGGGATGGTTAACGGAGGGTTGAGGCGGCGGCCCGTCAGCCGCCTGAAGCGCTGATTTCCAAAGGCATTCATACCGCGTGCGTCAAGCTTTTGGTTTTCGCCCCTGCCGTCGTCAAAAACCACCGCACACGTTCGGGCAACACGCCTTGGGCCATTTCTGTTGGACAGCGCGCCGGCAAAGCGCTAATCGCATCAGCCATGCATGCGGGATCCCTGGATAAGAAGCCTTCGGACAGGCAAGCCTCGATCGCTTCGGCGCTGAGGACGGTGGCAACAGAACAGGCTGGGGTTGCAGCCCTTGCCGAGGCCTTGGAGAACGGATTGGCCGCGCCTTTCGCGCAGGCGGTCGAGATGATCTCTGGGATTGAAGGCCGGCTCATCGTCACCGGTGTCGGCAAAAGCGGCCATATCGGTTCGAAGATCGCCGCGACGCTGGCCTCGACCGGCACGCCGGCTTTCTTTGTCCATCCCGCAGAAGCCAACCACGGCGATCTCGGCATGATCGCCAGGGACGACGCCATCATCGCCATGTCGTGGTCGGGCGAGAGCAAGGAACTGATGGGCATCGTCGCCTATTCCAGGCGCTTTTCCATTCCGCTGATCGCCATCACCGCCGGAGAGACATCGGCGCTGGCGCGGGCGGCGGACGTGGTGCTGCTTTTGCCGCGCGCTCCGGAAGCCTGCCCGCACGGCCTGGCGCCAACGACATCGACGCTGCTGCAACTGGTGATGGGCGACGCGCTGGCGATCGCGCTGCTCGAAGCACGCGGCTTCACGCCGGATCATTTCCGCACCTTTCACCCGGGCGGCCAGCTCGGCGCCAACCTGACGCAGATCCGCGAGATCATGCATGTCGGCGACAGGCTGCCGCTGGTGGTCGCGGGCACCGGCATGCAGGACGCGATCCTGGAACTGTCGCGCAAGGGGTTTGGCTGCGTCGCGATCACCGACGCCGACGGTGCGCTGGTCGGCATCATCACCGATGGCGACATCCGCCGTCACATCGGCAGCAATCTGCTGGCGATGACGGTGGATCAGGTGATGACAAAAGGCCCGAAGACCGCGACGCCGGACACGCTGGTGGCAACGGCGCTGCAAACGATCAACAATTCAGCCATCACCAGCCTGATGGTGGTGGAGGGCCGGAAACCAGTCGGCCTCATCCACCTGCACGACCTGCTGCGCATCGGCGCCGCCTAAGGGTGTGCTGATATTCAGGTGATGCCGGCCTGACCTGAATCTGCGCGCTCGTTCAGACCGCCTCGACGGTCAGTTCCAGATCCGTATCGGCCGCACCCGTTACGCGCACTTGCGTGCCGGCCGGCAAATCCGGCCCGGAGACACGCCACAGCGTATCGCCCAGCTTGATGCGGCCGCGTCCGTCCCGGATCGGCTCGGCAAGTGTCGCCATCCTGCCGACCATTTGCGCGCCGCGCCGGTTGAGCAGCGGCTGGTCGGTCGGGTCGTTGCGGCTGCCGACCAGCTTTTTGCCGACATAGGCCGAGACCAGCGACAGCGCCAGGAAGGCGAGGACCTGAACCTGCCAGGTCCAGAAGCCGGCGTCCCAGATCAGCAGCGACACGGCGCCGATGATCAGCGCGGCGATGCCGATCCACAGCATGAAGATACCCGGTGCGATGATTTCCATCACCAGCAGGACGAAACCGAGTACCATCCAGTTCCACGGGCCGAGTTCGGAAACGATGCGGTCGATCATTGGTTTCGACCTCAGTTGTCGGTTGGGCGAACGACCGGCGGGCGCGCGGCCTGCCTTTGCGAGCCGGTCGTGCCTTCGCTGCGGAAGACTTCCTTGGCGATCTCGCCGATGCCGCCGAGCGAGCCGATCAGCGACGACGCCTCGAAGGGCATCAGCACGATCTTGCTGTTGGTCGCCGTGCCGATCCTGCCAAGCGCTTCAGTGTATTTCAGCGCTACGAAATAGTTCAGCGCCTGCACATCGCCTTTGGAGATCGCTTCCGACACGACCTGGGTGGCGCGGGCTTCCGCCTCGGCCGAACGTTCGCGCGCCTCGGCATCGCGGAAGGCGGCTTCCTTGCGGCCCTCGGCCTCGAGGATCTGCGACTGCTTGAGACCTTCGGCGGCAAGGATCTGCGCGCGCTTGTTGCGTTCCGCCGTCATTTGCCGGCCCATCGATTCGATAAGGTTGGCCGGCGGGTTGATGTCCTTGATTTCGACGCGGGTGATCTTGATGCCCCACGGATGGGCCGCTTCATCGACGACGCGCAGCAGGCGCTCGTTGATGGCGTCGCGGTTCGACAGGAGTTCATCGAGGTCCATCGAACCCATGACGGTACGGATGTTGGTCATCGTCAAATTGAGGATGGCGTTCTGCAGTCCGGAAACCTGATAGGCGGCCTGCGCCGCATTGAGGATCTGGAAAAAGGCGATGCCGTCGACACCGACAATGGCGTTGTCCCGGGTGATGATTTCCTGACTCGGAACGTCGAGCACCTGCTCCATCATGTTCATCTTGGCGCCGATGCGGTCGATGAACGGGTAAATGAAATTGAGACCCGGGCTCAGTGTCTTGGTGTAACGGCCAAAGCGCTCCACCGTATAGTTGTAGCCTTGCGGGATTGTCCTGATGCCTTTGATCAGCAGCACCAATACCAGAAGGGCAAGTGCACCAACCGCAATATCGAAACCACTGAAATCCATTTGGCTCTCCCTCAGACGAAGGCCGCACAAGCCATTCTCGCGCTGCCGACTTCACCAAAGACTTAGGTGTATTTCAGATGCGTTACAATCAGGTGATGATGGATTGTTTATAGGGTTGCACTCAGCGGTTGAAGGCAAACGATCTTGCATCCATGTCATCCAGCCCGTTGATCGAAGCCGGGATGATCTCGGAAGCGATCTGCGAGAAGGTGATGCCGTTGCCGCCGTAGCCCAGCACCGCATGGATGCGCGGGTGGCGGGGAATGGCGCCGATATAAGGCAGGCCGGTGGTCGTGGTGCCGAACGAGCCGGTCCAGGCAAAATCGGGTCTGGTGTCGAGATGCGGAAATATCAGGCCGAGCTTCTCGGCGATGCGTGTGCTCTTGTCGGCGATCAGCTCGTCGCGCCGCGCTTCGTCGATAAAATCCTCGTCCTCGCCGCCGCATATGACCCGGCCGTCGACCGTCGTGCGCATATACAGATACGGCTCCGACGCTTCCCAGATGAACGCTGCGTCCGGCCAGAGCTTTCGCGGTTGCGGGCGTGTCGCAATCGCCCATGTCGAGATGATCCGGTGGGCCGCGGCCGGCACGATGTCTACAAGTTCGTAGCCGGTGGCCAGAACAACATGTCGTGCGGTTATGGTCGGGCCATCCCTGGTCGCGACGACAACAGCTTCGGCGCTGTCCTCGATCATTGTGGCTTCGACGGGGGCATAGAAGCGTGCCTTGCGCTCCAGGGATTTCAGCAGCAGCCCAGCCGTCAGCTTGCGCGGGTCGAGCGCGATGTTGCCGTGGCCGAGAATGGCGCCTTCGCGGTCGATGCCGAATTTCTCGGCTAGCTGTTGTCGGGTTAAGCAGATGGCGCCGATGCCGGCTAGCCGACGTGCCTCGGCCTCGTCGCGCAGTTCCGACGGACCAAGCATCGTGCCGGCCAGATAGAGTGATGGCATGCGCCTCAGGCCACAGTTGATGCCGAGTTCGGCAATCCGTCCGGCGAGATTGGAAACGGCGAGCCGCGAGCGTCGCCAGGCCTGCTGGGCCGAGGCTCTGCCAACCATCTTCGCGAGCGTGGAGAGAGGCTGGTCTATTTCGAATGCCACCAGTGCGGTGGTTGCGGCCGTCGAGCCCTTCAGCGGGCCGCGCCGGTCGATGCAGATCACCCGATGGCCATCGGCCGTCAGCGCCTCGGCCATCATGGCGCCGCTGATGCCCATGCCGACGATCAGCACATCCGTCTTGACGTCCCGGATCAGGCCGTCCGTCGGCACCGCAGGCGCGCGATAGGCCGACCAGACGGGCTGGCCAGTTCTGAGGTCGAGTTTGCGGGGCATCGCATTCTCCGGAAGGCGCGCCTTAACGGCCCGGAGCTTGTGTTGTTCCGGAGTTAGAGCGGCGAGCCGCTCTAACTCTCTGGTTGACGAAATTCCCAAGGGAAAGCGCTATGCTTTTCCCGGGAAAACCGTTTCACACTTTTCCTGGAATTTCTCCTACACCCAGCCGGACAGCTCGCGCCGCACCATCGCCTCGATCACCGCCATCCCTTCCGCGCTATCGTTGAGGCAAGGGATGTGAGCGAAATTCTTGCCGCCGGCATGGTGAAAGGTTTCGGCCGCCTCGCGGCCGATCTCGTCCAGCGTCTCGATGCAGTCGACGGAAAAGCCCGGATTGACGATGGCGATCGACTTGACGCCGTCCTGCGCGAGTTTTTCCACCGTCTTGTCGGTATAGGGCTGCAGCCATTCCTGCGCGCCGAAGCGCGACTGGAAGGTGATGATCAGTTTCTTGTCATCCCAGCCAAGCCGTTCGCGCAGCAGCCGCGTCGTCTTCTGGCAATGGCAATGATAGGGGTCGCCCTTCTCGAAATAGGGTTTTGGAATGCCGTGATAGGAGGTGATGACCACCTCCGGCTCGAAGTCCAGCGTCGCCAGATGCCGTTCGATCGAGCGCGCCAGCGCTTCGATGTAGACCGGTTCGTCATAGTAGGGCGGCACGCTGCGGACGGCCGGTGCGCGGCGCATTTTCATCAGCGCGCGAAACAGCTGGTCGTTGGCTGTTGCCGTGGTCGTCGCTGAATATTGCGGATAGAGCGGGAAGGAAAGAATGCGGTCGCAGCCCTGGTCGACCAGACGCTGGGCAATGCTGGCGGTTGAAGGGTTGCCGTAGCGCATCGCCCAGTCGACGACGACATCAGGCAGGTCGCTCAGCGCTTCAGCCAGCTTTTCGGCCTGGGCGCGGGTATAGGTGCGCAGCGGCGACTCGTTCTTTTCCCGGTTCCAGATCCGTGCGTAGTTGGCGCCCGACTTCTTGGGCCGCCTGGTGAGCACAAGGCCATAGAGGATCGGATACCAGATTGCCCTGTTGAGTTCGATGACGCGCGGGTCGGACAGGAATTCACGGAGATACCGCCACATCGGCTTGAAATCGGTGCCGTCGGGCGTGCCCAGATTGACCAGCATGACGCCAATCCTGCCCGCCTTGACCGGCGGATGCCCAGCGGGCAACGGGCCGAGCGCCTTTGCGGCCTTGGGTTCGGCAGGGGTGGGAAGCGTCATAAGGGTTCTCCGGAAGACGCGAACCTAACCATCTTGCGCGCGCTTTCAATGCAGCGTCTGGCCGCACCTTAAAGCGGATTGTCTGAATGGATTCAGACGACCCGCTTTAAGTCCTTGTTTTCATGCATGTCGTTCTCCCAAAACCGAGTTCACTTTTGGGCGACATGCATTAGCCCGAAAACAGGACGCCCGTCCGGTTTTCGGGCGGGCGGTGTCATTCAGGCATATAAGCGAGGCTATTTCGGCGGGATGGTCAGCGTTGCGCCGACCGGAAGCCGGCGCGGCTCATAGCCCTTGTTGGCGCCCGAAATGACCTTCCACTTGGCACCGTCGCCATAGGCCTTCTTGGCCAGGTCCCAATAGGTGTCGCCGGCAACGATGACATGGCTGGCTTCGGCCGGCGCGGCCTCCGCAGGCTTTGCCGGCTCGGCGGCGAGAGCCGGTGCCGCCGGGGCGGGGGCTGCTTCAGCCGGTTTTGCCGCCTCGGCCGGTGGCGCTGGCGGGGGTGGCGCTCCCTCTGTCGATATGGCCGGGGGCGTGTTGGCGATGTCGCCCGAGTTGGCCGGCAATTCGGGCATTGCCGGTGCCGCATCGGCGGGCTTGGCGGCTTCAGCCGTTGCCGGGGCCGCTTCGGCTGGCTTTGCCGGCTCAGCAGCCGGGGCCGCAGGCGCCGCGGCGACGGTCGCGGCTATTTCGGTGATGCGGCCGTCGAGCTTCGGCGTGTAGGGTCGGTGGGCACCGAGATAGTCGGCAACCACCTGTTCGAGGCCGGGGCCGTAATCGTAGGCATTCTTGGCCTTGTCGGCGAAGATCTTGTAGCCGTCGCCGCCCTGGCGGACATAGTTGTTGGTTGCGACCAGATAGTCCTTGTCCGGCTTGATCGGCGTCCAGGCGCCGCCTTCCATGACCTCCACCGACTTGACGCGGCCGGCATTGGGCGCGACGGATTTGTCGAAGGAATATTTCAGGCCGGCGACCTGGGGGAAGCGCCCGGCGCCGTCCTCGACCTGGCTGAGGCCGCCCTCGAGGCCGGCCACCAGATCCTTGCCCGAAATCTGGAAGGTCGCCAGCGTGTTCTGGAACGGCAGCACGGCCAGCACCTCGCCCATGGTGACGGTGCCCTTGTCGATCGAGGCGCGCAGGCCGCCGCCATTGGAGATGACGATTTCGACGCCCTGTCCCTTGACGCGGTCGAGGACGGCGTCGGAAACGAGGTTGCCCATCGCGCATTCTCGGGTGCGGCAGCTCTCACGACTGCCGTCGATGACGTCGGTGGTTTCCGCCACTTCCTTGTTCTTCAGCGCCTCGATCGGCGCGCCAAGTTCCTTGATGCGGGCGAGCACGGCCGGGTCGGGGGTGATCGACTTGTCGAGATAGATCGGGTCGCCGCTGGCCGATTTGACGACGCCATTGTCGTCGAACACCACCTTGAACTCGCCGAGATATTTCGAGTAGGACGCCGCCTGCACCACCGGCACCTTGTAGCCGTCCGGATTGTCGACCATCGTCGGGTAGGGGCCTTCGGCCTTCGGATCGGTGTTCGACAGCAGGGAATGGCTGTGGCCGCCGACGACGACATCGATGCCCGGGATCTTGGCAATGACGTCGCGTTCGCGCCTGTAGCCGATATGGGTCACGGCGATGATCTTGTTGACGCCTTCGCCCTTGAGCTTCTCGACCTCGGCGGTGATCGACCTGACGTCGTCCTCTATAGTGACGTTGGGTCCGGGGGAAGCGAGGTCCGGCGTGTCGTTGGTGATCGCGCCGATGATGCCGATCTTCTGGCCGCCGACCTCGACGACCACAGACGGCTTGATGCGGTCGCCGAGCTTGGATTGCGCGTTGGCCTTCACATTGGCGCCGAGCACCGGGAACTTGATCATGTCGAGGAACGGCGCCAGGGCCACTTCGCCGTCGTCGAATTCATGGTTGCCGAGCGCCATGGCATCGAACTTCATCTCGTTGAGGAATTCGCCTTCGACCTTGCCCTTGTAAGTGGAGTAGAACAGTGAGCCCTGGAAATTGTCGCCTGCGCTGAGCAGCAGCACGTTCTGGCCTTCCAGCTTCTTGCGCTCCTGGGCGATCGCGGTGATCAGCCGGCCCGCGCCGCCGATGCACTCGCCCTTGGTTTCCTCGTCCGCCGAGCAGGTCGATTCATATTTGTTGTTGCCTTCGATGCGGCTGTGCCAGTCGTTGATATGCAGGATGTTCAGCGTGTAGTCGGCAAAGGACGCGCCGGCCGACAGACCGAGTGCTGAGGCTGACAGGGCAGCAATGGCGGCAAGCTTCTTCATCTTCGTCTCCCGGAAAGCTGGTCAGAGGCCACTAGCGCTCTTGTTTGACTGGAACATTACAGCCGGCGCTTCGGCCATGTTCCCATCGCGTTCCGGATGACGCAAGCGGAATCCGGGACCCTTTGCCGGCACAAAAAAGGACGGCGGCCAACCGGCCGCCGTCCTTGGAAAATGAATGGTCGTGGGTTCAGACGCGCCTTGTCAGCACGAAATTCTGACCGCTGGAGCTCGTGCAGTTGAGCTGGCTTGTCGATACCATCAGGCAGTTGAAGCTGACCGCGGTCTGGCGGATCAGCGAGGTGCCGCTGATCTGCACCGATGTGGCGCCTGTCATCGTATAGCTGCCGTCGGCAAGCTTCTGGCCGGTGTCGGTGGCGACCGTCGTGAAAGTACCGCCGGCGAAGGTCGACAGGCCGGTGCCTTTGGCGTCGATCCAGGAGCCCTCGACGCCTTTCGGCGCCGCCGCCATGGGCGGCTCATCGGGACCGCTGGTCGCACAAGCAGCAAGCCCGGCCAAGGCTGCCGCCGCTACGCTCATCGAAAGAACTTTGCGCGCAATGTTGTTCATATGAAAATCCTCTCCTCAGTCCGCATCCCTTCAATCGCCCGATTTCCGGGCGATTGCAAGGCAGTGAGGTAGGTAGGCGGTGCTGCTATCGCACAAGGATGTTGCGGAACTGCCACGGGTCGTTGCGGTCGAGGTCTTCCGGGAACAGGCCGGGACGGTTATCGAGCGGCGTCCAGTCGGTGTAGTAGCCCTTGACCGGTCCGAGATACTGGGACTGCACTTCCAGGCACCGCCTGTAGTCCATCTCGTCGGCTTCGACGATGCCGGCCTCGGGGTTTTCCAGCGCCCAGACCATGCCCGAGAGCACCGCCGAGGTGACCTGCATGCCGGTGGCGTTCTGATAGGGCGCCAGCTTGCGCGCCTCGGCGAGCGACAGCTGCGAGCCGTACCAGTAGGCATTCTTGTCGTGGCCGTAGAGCAGCACGCCGAGTTCGTCGACGCCGTCGATCAACTCGTTCTCGTCGAGCACATGATGCACCGGCTGAGGCTTGCCGGCGGCGCCGAACATTTCGTCAAGCGACAGCATCGCGTCGTTGCAGGGATGGTAGGCATAGTGGCAGGTCGGGCGGTAATGCACCTTGCCCTTCTTGGAACGCACGGTGAAGAAATCGGCGATCGAGATCGCCTCGTTATGCGTCACCAGCAGGCCGTATTGCGCGCCGGGCGTCGGGCACCATGAGCGCACGCGCGTGTTGGCGCCCGGCTGCTCCAGATAGATGGCGGCCTTCGAGCCTTGCTTGTGCTTCTTGGCGTTCTTCGGCATCCACGTCTCATGCGTGCCCCAGCCGAGTTCGGCAGGCTGCAGGCCCTCGGAGATGAAGCCTTCGACCGACCAGGTGTTCCAGAACACATTCATCGGCTTCGGCTTCTTGGTGCGCTGGGTGTCGCGTTCGGCGATGTGGATGCCCTTGACGCCGGCCTTCTTCATCAGCTTGGCCCAGCCCTCGCGGTCGTCCTGCGCGGGCTCCGAGAATTCCAGGCCAAGATCGGTGGCGAGATTGACCAACGCCTGCTTGACGAACCACGAGACCATGCCTGGATTGGCGCCGCAGGTGGAGACCGCCGTAGCGCCGCCGGGCTTGTCGTGCTTTTCCTTGAGCAGCGACTCTCGCAGCGCGTAATTGGTGCGGCTGGCGTTGTCCGCCTTGGCGTCGAAATAGAAGCCGAGCCACGGCTCGACGACGGTGTCGATGTAGAGCACACCAAGCTTGCGGCAGAGCCGCATCAGATCCACCGAGCCGGTATCGACCGACAGGTTGATGCAAAAGCCCTGGCCGCCGCCATTGGTCAGAAGCGGGGTCAAGAGCTTCTTGTAGTTCTTCTCGGTCACCGCTTCCTGGACGAAGGCGATGCCGCGCTCGTCGAGCAGCTTGCGGTCGGTGTCGCGCGGGTCGATGACCGTCATGCGCGACTTGTCGAACTTGAAATGGCGTTCGATCAGCGGCAGCGTTCCCCGGCCGATCGAGCCGAAGCCGATCATCACGACGGGGCCGCTGATCTCACCGTAAACGGGCCAGTTTTCATTCGCCATTTTATCGAGCACTCCTTCAAAACCCAGGAAACTGGGAAAACACGCGCAAAACCGGGAATTTCTGCCCGGCGGCCATGCGCTACATCATAGATCATTGTCACAAACCAGCGAAAAGCGCCAACCAGCGGCTACGCTGCGTTGGCTACGTGGTTAAGGCCGAAACCGTGGATGAGTGGCTCTATCCGAGCCTGAGCTTGCCCATTCGCCAAGCGCACCGGTTTAACGGATTTTTGCCCTCGGCGCGGCTGTGGACGCCCGAACCACCAGTTCCACGGGCAGAACGACTTGGCGGGGCGGTTGATTGTCAAGAACCATGCGGGCGGCGAGCCTGCCTTTTCCGATCACGTCTTGCGCGACAGTCGTCAACGGAGGCGTGGTGCGTGCGGATTCGGCAGTGCCATCGAAGCCGATAACCGACACATGGCGCGGCACCTCTATGCCACGACGAACCGCCTCGTCGAGTATTGTGATCGCTTGCCAATCCGACATGGTCAGGATTGCGGTTGCTTCGGGCACATTGTCGAATACCACCGCCCCAGCAGATGGATCGCCCGGCGTCGTCTCGATGATCGGAACATCGTCGATCGACAAGTTCGCCTCCGCCAAACCCTGTTTGAAACCGTCGAGCCTTTCGTCGTCGAGTGAGAAGCCGGCTAGAAGCGGGCGCTCTGCCTGTCCGGGCATGTGCACGATCGGAGGGCCTGGAGTCCTCCGTATGGAAAGGATGGCAAAATGCCGGTGCCCTAACCCGGTCAGATGCCGGACGGCGGCGACCGCGCCACTTCTGCCGTCGATCTTTATCGAATTGATGTCGGGACCTGCGTCATTTTCGAGAATGACGAAGGGCAGGCGCCGTCGTTGTGCCGATGTTATGAGACCGATGTCCCCGCTGTGACCAAGGATGAAGCCGTCAACGAGGGCCTCGCGGATGCTGGCGAAGCGGGTATTGTCGGTGCCGTTTACAAGGCTGAGCGTCGTTCCGGCCTCGTCGCAGGCGAGCGAAACGCCCAGCACCAACTCGCGGCCATAGGGGCTTCTCATCACCTCGGCGATGGCGTAGGCGCCAGGTGGCATGAACCCGATGGCATTGAACTTGCCATCCCGCAGCAATCGTCCTTTCGGGTCGGGGCCGCCAAATCCGAGCGCTCTCGCGGCCGCTTCAACACGTTGGCGCAATTCAGGCCTGACCAGTTCCGGCCGGTTGAAGACGTTGGAAACAGTGCCCCGGGAGACACCGGCAGCCTTGCCCACATCGGCTAGTGTTGGCATTGTGATTCACCCATTTCCCTTCAGTTAGACCATTTTTTGGAGCGCTCCAAGAATTTCGTTGACTCGAAAGTGAAAAAGGGGGATCGTATCACTTGGAGCGCTCCAAATAAACATATCTGCTATATTTCGCGTCTGAAACAACGGAGATTGTCAAAAGGCTTGGTCACAGCGGCGGCCATGCCCAAGGAGAGAGTCATGGCAGAAACCAATGTTTTTCCAGCCTCGCTTGTCGGTAAGTCTTTCGACTGCGTTTTCGGCCCGTTCGTACCCCGGCTGACGTTTTTCTCGCCGGAGGAATTGCATGTGCAGGCGTCGATCGGTGCCACCGAAATTGACGAGATGGTCAAGATCGACATGACCAGCGTACGCCCGAACCTCGTTCTCATGAGCTGGACGGAGCAGAGCGGCAACTTCATCGTGCAGTTGCAGGATCATGAAAACGGGATCGTCCATAATTATGCGCGTCTGGCCGATGGGCAGCTCTTCTGTGCCCAAGGTGCCATTCAATCCGTTGCGGTGGCGTGACACTGCCGCGTCTTGGCCCGGCCGACCGCGTGCGGCCGGACTCCGATCTGCTGAAGTGCCTGTCATCGATTTCCCTAATGGAGGAGGAAAGTGCGATGGAACTCGCTTACGACAGTCATCTGCTTGCCCGAATTCTGTTGAGCGTCGCGACCGTGGGCTACGGTGTGGTGACGATCAAAGCCGACCTCAACGCCACCCACGCCACCAATCCGCTGTGGACCCCGCACGCCCGGTTTCACGTCGTTTGGCAGGTGCTGAGCTACACCGGAGTTGCGCTGATTGCGCTGGGGCTTATCTGGATCGAGGGGCCACTCGAAGCCGAGCGGCTCTATCTCGCAGGGGGATTGGGCGTCGCTATGTACGGAGCGTTCTTCGTGGCAATGCTCTCACGACCGATTTATGGCGGCGTGCTCTACGACGAGAACGGCTATCTGCCATTCCGACCGCCGTTCGGACCGGCGGGTTGGCGGTGGGATGTCAACGTCACCGTCTTTAGCGCGATGTCCGCGATCCTGCTGCTGGGCCTAGCCGCGATTTAGGACAGCGCCAGCGCCCCGAGCCGGTCGACTAGCCGATCGCGGTCTGATGTCAGGCCCTTGTAGTCGAGCTGCGCGAGATCGAGCGCCTTGAGCTGGGCGGCGAAAGACGCCGCGAGCTTCGCCCGATCAGGGTGCCTGGCCAGCACGGCGAGCGGGTCGAGATGGATGCGGATGGTGAACAGGATATCGCGTGAAACAGGCAGTTTGCGCAGGGTTTGCCGCTCGACGCGGATGAAGGCATGGGCGTCGATGTCGCCATCGGGGAAGCGCGACGGCCGATTTGTAGCGCGGTCGATGCGCTGCAGGTCGGAAAGCGGATGGTAGAGCGCGTTATCGGACTGGATCGACCAGTTGTAGCGCTCGACGGCCTGCCCCTGGAGGCCATCGAACATCCGGTTGATGAGTTCCGCCGGACGCGTGCCCGGGCCGAAACCGGGCACCGGCGCGTGGATGTCCTGCAGCGGCTTGCCGAATTTTTCCAGGAGCGACCAGGACGAGGGAAAGCAGAGCGAGCCGGCAACCAGCCGCCAGCCGCTGTCACTGCTGCGCATCAGGATGAGGTCTTCCTGGACGAGCTGTGAGGCCTTGGCCAGCGGCGCATCGGCAAGGGAAGCAGGCAGACGGCTCGCCGCGCCCGCCACCTCGACGCCTGATCCGCCGAGCCGATGGGTTTCGGGGAACCTCTCCAGGAGATGCGCAGCGAGCAAGTCGAGCACTTCCTGCTGGGCGTCCCGCGTGCCGTTTTCCTCGACGAAAACGCGCTCTGGGATTTCGGCATAGAGCCGGCGCTTTTCGGCGAGATACGGCAGCAGATGGCCGTCGACCTCGATCCAGTCCGCCGGGTCGAGCGGCTTCAGCCCGATACTGAACAGTTTCGACGAGCCGTCATAGGGCGTGTGGGTGGGCGGCGTATGCTCTGGGGGTGTGTGAGTGGGCACAGTCGTCATGTTTCAGGTCAGTCTTGCGGGGATTAGTCCGCGCAGCGAATTGCCGACGAACAGGGACTTGGCGGATTTCAGATCGTCCAAGCTGTAGATTGCTTCGCGGGCGCGGCCTTCATCCAGAAGCTGCGCGCGCAATACACCAGGCAGCAGGCCGCAGTCGAGCCGGGGTGTGACCAGCACGCCGTCGCCGAGATCGGCAAAGACATTGGTGATCGTGCCTTCACAGATCTCGCCGCGCTCGTTGGCCATAAGCACCTCGTCGGCCTGGGTGATGAGGTGTTCGGCGCGGGCACGCGTGTAGAGCTGCCGCCGGCTGGTCTTGTGGCGCAGCAGCGTGTCGTTCGAATCGAGCTTGGTCCGCGCCAGCCGCAGCATCCAGACCTTGTCGGCGGCGAGCGGTTCATAAGGCTGCGCCGAGGCCGCCACCTCACCACCATGCGACAGGACGAGCCGCGTGCGCATGGCAACGCCGGAACCGCTGACCGCGCTGCTCAGCGCCTCGCCGACCGTGCCTGGATCACAGCGGAAGCCGAGCTCCGCCGCCGAGCCGTAGAGGCGCGCAAGATGGCGATCGAAGCGCAGGAAGCCCGGGCCGGGTTCCCAGCGCATGGTCTCGATCAGCTGAAAGTCGGCGGTGTTCCCGTCGCGAAGCGCGCTTTCAGCAGACACTCCTGATACTCCTCCTGCGCCGTGGAATCGAAGACGACGCCGCCTCCGACATTGTAGACGGCCTCGCCGCCCGAAAAGAGCGAGATGGTGCGGATCGCCACGGAAAAGCGCATCGGGCCGCCGGGCGCGATCCAGCCTATGGCGCCGCAATAGGCATCGCGGGGCGTGCCTTCCAGATCGCGCAGGATCTCCATGGCACGGATCTTAGGCGCGCCGGTGATCGAACCGCAAGGAAACAGCGCCGCGAAGATCTGGCGGATAGAGAGACCCGGCAGCAGTCTGGCCCTGACGTCGCTCACCATCTGATGCACGGTCGGGTAGGTCTCGATGCGGAACAGCGCCGGCACGTCCAGCGTGCCCACCTCGCTGATCAGCGAGATATCGTTGCGCAGGAGATCGACGATCATCCGGTTTTCGGCCTGGTTCTTCTCGTCATTGCGCAGGAAGATCTTCTGCCGTTCGTCCTCGGCTTTGGTGGCGCCGCGCGGTGCCGTTCCCTTCATCGGATGCGTCTCGATCATGCCCTCGGCATCGATCTCGAAGAACAGTTCAGGCGAGCGCGACAGCACGATGGGTTCACCGAGCGCGATCAGCGCGCCGTATTTCACCGGCTGACGTTCAGTCAATGCATTGAAGGCGGCCAGCGGCTCGCCCGACCACTGCGCATGCACGGGAAAGGTCAAATTGCCCTGGTAGCAATCACCTTGCCGGATGTGCTGGTGCAGCCGCGAGAAGCGTTTTTCATAATCCTCGGGCGACCACGTCGCACGGGCGTCGAAGATCGGGCCGTTGGTCGCCGTGGTGTCGCGCGGCGGCACCGCCTCTTCGACCGGGGCATCGAAAACCCCAAGGCACACGAGTGGGGAGCGGCGTCCGTTAGGCAGCAGGGGAACGAGCTTGGGTTCGAGCAGGTAGCCCGCCTCATACGAGAAATAGCCGGCAAGCCATTTGCCTGCATCATGCGCGGCTTGTGCTGCTTCCAGAGCCGGCCCGAAATCCCCTGCTTCGTGCGCCACGATAATATCGGCCGGCCGGTCGAAAACGAGCTGGCGCGCGCTTTTGTCATTGCGAAAAATTGCGGCGGGCAGGGACATGGGCACCGAATGCTGCGGTCAATGAAGCCATCAACCGCTCTATATGGGGTGCCGCCCGCGCGCAATCGAGGGAACGGCACGCTGCCTCTTAAAGCCGACCTTAGGGCCAACTCAGGAACCAAGAGCAAACGGCGGCGCCGATATGGCGCCGCCGCTTGCAATCTTCAATATTCGCCAGCGATCAGCTGTTGCCGGTGGTTCCGGCTGTTGGAAACTGCTTGGCGAATTCCTTCTCGTTGCCGGAGGCGAGCAGCTTGGCCTGCTCGATCCAGCGTTCGCGCGCGATACGGCCGTCGAAATTCATGACGTCCTCGATCCGTTTGATATCGGCCGCGGTCCAGGACGCGATCTGGGCGAAGTTGGTGACGCCTTGCGCCTTGAGCAGCTTCTCGTTGACCGGACCGATACCGATCAGCCGGCGCAGATTGTCGGGCTTGCCGGATGCTGGGCCGGCTGCTGGCTTGGCTGTTGTTGCAGGCTTGCTCGTCGCGGATTTGGCTGGAGCCGAGGCTTTGGTGGCGGCGGGTTTCGCCGCTGGCTTGGCAGAGACCGCCTTGGCAGAGACCGGCTTGGCAGAGACTGCTTTTGCCGCGGCCGGTTTGGCCGGCGCGGGCTTTGTGGCGGCGGATTTGGCCGGCGCGAGGGTCGACATCAGGGCCGCCGGCGCCTGGCTTGCCGGCTTTGCCGCGCTGCTTCCGGCGGCAGGTGCGGCCGGCGCGTCGCGCAGCCGGCGCTCGAGGTCGGCGCGGGTCTTGCCGCATGCATCGAGTTCGCCGGTCAGGCGGTCGCTGTCGGTGCGCAGCCTGTCGCGTTCGCTGCGTGTACGGTCGAGGTCGCCGCGCAAGCTGTCGAGTTCACCGCGCAGGCGCCCCCAAAGGAACCAACCGACCAACACGCCTATCAGGAACGCCAGGACCACGTAGAAAAAAGTGCCCATTGTCTCTCTCCAGTCAGATCCGTCTGCCGTGGGTCATGACCTTCGGCGAAGGACTACTCTTGGTGGTTCCGCGGTAAGCAGAACAGCCGGCTTCGGTTCGAGCTGCGGCGATCGGCTTTGCTTGCCCATGGCCAACGGCCGTTGTCGCGTTCGCCTGAGCGCCACGGCCGGCTGAGATTTCTCCTCGCCGATCCGCATGCGCTCCGGCTGAGCTTGGAGCGAAGGCTATCATAGAGCTTGTGGAAAGCTATCGGAAAACTTCGGTGGAGAGTACTTCAAGAACAGATATTTAGGGCGATAGTAGAGCTGTCCCAACATGCATTCCGGCTAAACTGTTAGAGCGACGCCTGAGGGACGCATCTCAGGTGTCGAGCGCTTCCAGCTCGTCGATCAGGCCACTGATGACGCCAAGTCCGATCTGCCAGAAGGCGGGATCGGTGGCGTCGAGCCCGAAGGGCGCCAGAAGCTCGGAATGATGCTTGGTGCCCCCGGCGCGCAGCATTTCGAAATACTTGTCCTGAAAGCCGCGCTCGGCGTTCTGGTAAACCGCGTAGAGCGAGTTCACCAGGCAGTCACCGAAAGCATAGGCATAGACATAGAAGGGCGAATGGATGAAGTGCGGGATGTAGGTCCAGAACACCTCGTAGCCTTCGCGCAGTTTGATAGCGGGACCCAGACTTTCGGCCTGCACTTCGAGCCAGAACTGACCGAGCCTGTCGGAGGTCAGTTCGCCGTTCTTGCGTTCGGCATGCACCTTGCGCTCGAATTCATAGAAGGCGATCTGGCGCACGACCGTGTTGATCATGTCCTCGACCTTCTGGGCGAGCATGGCCTTGCGCTCGCGCCGGTCGGTGGTCTGGTCGAGCAGCGAGCGGAAGGTCAGCATCTCGCCGAAGACCGATGCCGTCTCGGCCAGCGTCAGCGGCGTCGAGGCCATCAGTGCGCCCTGGCCGCCGGCCAGCACCTGATGCACCCCATGGCCAAGCTCGTGCGCCAGCGTCATCACATCGCGCGGCTTGCCCATGTAGTTGAGCAGGACATAGGGATGCGCCGACGGCACGGTCGGATGCGCGAAGGCGCCAGGCGACTTGCCGGGCCGCACCGGCGCGTCGATCCAGTTGCGGTCGAAGAAGGTTCGCGCGATCTCGGCCATGTCGGGCGAAAAGCGCTGATAGGCGGACAGCACCGTGTTCCTGGCCTCGTCCCAGCCGATGATCGCCTGGGGCGTATCCGGCAACGGCGCGTTGCGGTCCCAGTGGTTCATCACCTCCATGCCCAGCCAGCGCGCCTTCATCGCGTAATAGCGGTGCGACAGGCGCGGATAGGCATCGCGAACGGCGGAAGCAAGGGCGTCCACCACGCTGCGCTCGACGCGGTTTGCGAGATGGCGTGAATCGGCGATGTCCTCGAAGCCGCGCCAGCGGTCGGATATTTCCTTGTCCTTGGCCAGCGTGTTGGTGATCAGCGTGAAGGTGCGCAAATTTTTGCGGAAGGTCATGGCCAGCGCCTCGGACGCCCGGCGGCGCACCTCGCCGTCGGCATCCTGCAAGCGGTTCAGCGCCGGCTCCAGCGTCAGGTCCTCGCCGTCGATGTCGAAGCGAAGGTCGGTCATCGTCTCGTCGAACAGGCGGTTCCAGGCGCCGCGCCCAGTGATCGACTTTTCGTGGAAGAGCTGCTCGACGCGGTCCTCGAGCTGGTAAGGCTTGTCCTTGCGCAGATCGAGCACCCATGGCCGGTAGTGACCGAAGGCGGGGTCGCCGGCGAGCGCGCCTTCGATCGACGCATCGTCTATCAGGTTGAGTTCGAGCGCGAAGAACAGAAGGTGCGCGCTGGCGTCGGTCATCTTCTCCTGGACGTCGCCATAGAGCTTGGCGCGCTGGGGATCAGCGGTGTTTCCGGCATAAACCAGTCCCGCATAGGAGACAATGCGGCCGATCAGTTCCTCCAGCGCCTCGTAGGCGACAAGCGCCTCGCCCAACCTGCCGGCGCTGCCGCGCTCGGCCTCGGCGGCCAGCGTGCCTTTCCAGCGGTTCTCGAAGCTGGTCGCATCAGTGGCGGCCTTGGCGATGTCGCGCTTCAGTTCCGGCGCGTCCATGCCGGCATAGAGGTCGGCAAGGTTCCATTCCGGCAGGTCGCCCAGCTCGGCCGCGCCCTGACCGGACGCCGGCGCCGCAAGCCGCCGAGCAGAGACCATGTTGCCAGAATCCTTATGCATTGCCGACACCTTCCGTGGCCAAGGTTCAAGGGGAAACGAGAAGCCGGTCAAATCCTAAGGAATTCATTCACCGGGTTTTTTGAAACCTTATTTAGAACCCTGTGCCAAGATGGTCCACAGGGCAGGATTCCTCGGGCGGGCATAGTCGTATCAGTCATGACAGGTTCCATACTCATAGTCGATGACGATCCGGTGCAACGCCGGCTGCTCGAAGCGGCGGTGACGCGGTTCGGCTACAGCGCAATCGTCGTCGACGGCGGCGCGGCCGCTCTCGATATCCTCGATGGACCCGGCGCCCGCGAGGTGTCGGTGGTCATCCTCGATCTGGTCATGCCCGGTCTCGACGGTATCGGCGTGCTGAAGGCGATGCGCGAACGCGACATCAACGTGCCGACCATCGTGCAGACCGCGCAGGGCGGCATCGAGACCGTGGTTTCGGCGATGCGTCATGGCGCCTTCGATTTCGTCGTCAAGCCGGCGTCTCCCGACAGGCTGCAGGCGTCGATCGGCAATGCGCTCAAGGTCGAGGCCGTCGAGGGCGAGGTCAAGCGCACGTCACGCCGGCGCGGCGGCCTCCTGACCTTCAAGGACATGATCACGCACAGCCCGGCCATGGACAGGGTGATCCGCCTTGGCCAGAAGGCGGCGGCATCCAACATCCCGATCCTGATCGAGGGCGAGTCCGGCGTCGGCAAGGAACTGGTGGCGCGCGCCATCCAGGGCAGTGGCGACCGCCGTTCGAAACCCTTCGTCACGGTCAATTGCGGCGCCATCCCCGACAATCTGGTCGAATCGATCCTGTTCGGCCATGAGAAGGGCTCGTTCACCGGCGCCACCGACAAGCACACGGGCAAGTTCGTCGAAGCGCATTCGGGCACACTGTTCCTCGACGAGATCGGCGACCTGCCGCTCGACGTGCAGGTCAAGCTGTTGCGCGCGGTCCAGGACGGCGAGGTCGACCCGGTCGGCGGACGCTCGACCGTCAGGGTCGACATCAGGCTGATTTCGGCGACGCACCGCAACCTCCTGCAGCAGGTCAAGGACGGCAAGTTCCGCGAGGATCTGTTCTATCGGCTGAACGTCTACCCGATCTTCGTGCCGCCGCTGCGCGACCGCCGCGACGACATCCCGTATCTGGTCACCCATTTCATGGAGAAGGTGGCGCCGGCCGACCCGCGTCATCGCCTGCAAGGTATTTCGGCGGCAGCGCTCGCCGTGCTGCAGGCCTATGACTGGCCCGGAAACATCCGGCAGCTGGAAAATGCCGTCTTCCGTGCCTCGGTGCTTTGTGAAGGCGATGTGCTTGCCGCCGAGGACTTCCCGCAGATACGGGCGCAAGTGGAAGGCACCGTCAACCTCGATTTGGATGGCGACGCGTCGTCGCCGTCCCTGTCTTTGGAGGGGCGCGATGACGAAGCCTTTCCCGGCGAGGGCGGCCCGGCAATCGCGTTCGATCCGCCGGCAAGGCTGCAGCCTCGCTTCGGCACGTTGCGGGCGCTCGACGAGCGCGGCAATGTGCGGGCACTTGCCGATGTCGAACTCGAGATGATCAAGCTTGCCATCGATCACTACAACGGACAGATGAGCGAAGTCGCCCGCCGACTCGGCATCGGCCGCTCGACGCTCTATCGCAAGCTCAAGGAACACGGCATCGATCCGGAGACAGGCCGCGTGGACCGACTCGCCTCCTAGGGCGATGCCAGGCTGAGCTTCGGCCCGAATCCGGCTTTGCCACAAGACCGGCGCCAGCTGCAATGCCATAACAGCCCTTGTGTCGCCGTTTCAGCGGCATTGTGGCTGTGTCATGGACAGCTCTGTTCACGCATTAAGGCTAACGGTAACAGATCGTGTTCGGGCCGAAGGCGAAAATCTGATCTAAACCAGCGGTTTACCAAGAAACCTTGTGAACAATTTTTGACGGGATATCGCCACGGTGTTACCGCATTTCGGCTTCAATAAGCGATGATTAACCATTAGGATCGATATTCGGGTGTGCTAATGCCACATCCGTTTGGACAAATCCGGGGACAAACGGCAGCCTGCAAGGCCTTTTGATTTGAACAGAATCGAACGACACACAAACAGGCGGCACCATCATTTGAGCGTCTGGCCGAAGTGGCTGGCAGTGTTGGTTGTCGCTTTTGGTTTTGTTGCCGCGGCTGCGAGCGGAGCCAGCGCCGAAACACGGTCGCTGAAGCTGTATCATCTCCACACCCATGAGAAGGCCGAGATCGTCTACAAGCGCAACGGCCGCTACGTTCCCGAGGGTCTCAGGAAGATCAACATCATTTTGCGCGACTGGCGTCGCAACGAGCCGACCAAGATGGATCCGCGTCTGCTGGATCTGGTCTGGGAGGCGTATCGGGAAGCAGGTGCCACGGACTACATCCAGGTCGTCTGCGGCTATCGTTCGCCGTCGACGAACTCGATGCTGCGCGGCCGCAGCAGGGGCGTCGCCGAGAAGAGCCAGCACATGCTCGGCAAGGCGATGGATTTTTACATCCCCGGCGTGCCGCTGAAGAAGCTGCGTAACATCGGTCTCAAGATGCAGGGCGGCGGCGTCGGCTACTATCCGTCATCCGGTTCGCCGTTCGTCCACATGGATGTCGGCAATGTGCGCCATTGGCCGGGTATCAGCCGGCAGGAACTGGTCAGCCTGTTCCCCAATGGCAAGACGCTGCATGTGCCGAGCGACGGCAGGCCGCTGCCCGGCTTTGAGCAGGCGCTCGCCTCCTACAAGGCGCGCAAGGGTTCAGGCTCGCCGGCCATCGAGATGGCCAGTGCTGGCGGCAGCGGCAAGAAATCAGGTGGCTTCCTGTCGGCTTTCTTTGGCGGCGGCGGCGACGACGAGGCCGACGACAGCGCCGACGTCCAGACCGCTTCGGCCGCCCCCCCGCCCAAGGCGAGAAACCTGAAGCCGGCAGCAGCAGCCAAGACCAGCAACCTCCCGGGCATTGCCATCGTGGCGCCGGAGAATGCGCGGCGCGCCGAGATTCCGCAGGTGACCGAGCAGCAGGCTCCGGAGCCGGAAGAGGACACGCCGGAGACGATCATCGCGGCATTGCCGGCCCGAAGCATTCCGCTGCCGGATTTCGCACCGCGGCCGAAAGCCGACGTCGGCGCACAGCAGCCTGAGAACGTTCCTTTTGCGATGGCGGAGGCGACAGCCACCACCGAGCAGGCCGTGGCGACCGCGCATGCGCCGGCGAGCGTTCCTTTCGGCTTGGCCGATGCAACGGCTTCGGCTAATCCGGCCCAGATCGCGGTCAACAACATACCGTTGCCGACATGGCGTCCCGACAATTCGCTGCCGGCCGCTCTGGCTGCGCCGCCCAGCAAGGATGTGCTGATGGCGCTGGCCGAGACGGCTGATCAAGGCAAGACCGCGACCGATGCGTTCTCGGTGCTGCCGACGGCGCGGCCCGAGACGGCCAGGCCGGATGCGGTCAAGGCCGTGCTCGACGAGGCCAATGCACAGGTCGGTGCGGCCGATTACCAGCTTGCTTCCTTGTCCGGATCCGAGCCGCGTTCGGCGTTCAACGATCCGGGCACCAACGCCGCATCGCCGCGCGATGCTGTCGTTGCCCGTCCGGCCGGTTCCGATCCGGCCGCCGCGATCGGCGCCGGCGTCAAGACGACCCGCAAGGAATCGAGAGCCACCGCCCGCGACCTGAAGCCAGGCCCCAAGGCCATGGTGGTTGCAGCCGCACCGCAGGCCGCCCGCTGGGCATTGACCAGCGGCGAGCATGTCGCCACCGTTTCAAGCGCGACGACGGCGCCGGGCTACGCCTACAGCATCGTGCACACGCCGCCGAGCGAGGTCTACACGGCCGGCTTCCAGCCGAGCAGCCAGGTGGCCGATGCCAATCGCTTCACCGGCAACGCCGTCAAGTTCATGTCGGTGGCCCGCTTCCAGACCAAGTGACGGCAAATCAATCGACAAAGCCGCGCCGGGCAACCAGCGCGGCTTTTTGTTGTTCAGCGAACCGGGCCAGCCTGCACGGTCACGTGCGGCTGAACTTCTCGTGAAGGCGGAACGGTCGGCCTATTCCCCGGGTTAATATAGGTTCGTTCAAACCCGGGGAGATCCATGAAGAACATCCTATTGGCATCGGTCATCGCATTGGCAACCGCTTCGGCGGCCATCGCCCCTACGCAGGCCGAGACCATTGTCGTCAAGACTCATGACCATATGCACATGAAGAAGCATTGCCGGACCAAGGTGGTCACAAGCTGGAAGCATCACCACAGGGTGGTTGAAAAGGTTCGGGTCTGTAGCTGATCCGGTTCGGAGCCGATTTGGCAAACCCGGTCGACGCGAGTCGGCCGGGTATTTTCATGCCGTGGCCGAAGCCTTATTTCGCAAGCTTGCTCGCCGCGCGCGCCAGGGCTTCGATCTCGTCCCACTTGCCGGCCTTGACGAGGTCGTCGGGCGCCACCCAAGAACCGCCGACGCAGACCACGTTGGGCAGGCTTAGATAGTCAGCCGCGTTCTTGGCCGAGATGCCGCCGGTCGGGCAGAATTTCACATCGGCGAGCGGTGAGGCGAAGGCCTTCAGCGAAGCGATGCCGCCCGACTGCTCGGCCGGGAAGAATTTCAGGAAGCGCAAGCCGGCTTCGCGCGCGGCCATGATCTCGCCGGGCGTGATGGCGCCGGGCAGCAGCGGAACATCGCTGTCGGCGGCTGCCGCCAGAAGCTCGCGGGTGATGCCCGGGCTGACGATGAATCGCGAGCCTGCGCTCGCTGCCTTTTCGAACTGCCTGATATCGAGAATGGTGCCGGCGCCGACGATGGCTTCCTCGACCTCACCAGCCACACGCCGGATCGCCTCCAGCGCGTCGGCGGTCCTCAGCGTGATCTCGATCGCCGGCAGGCCGCCACGCGCCAGGGCGCGGGCCAGCGGCACGGCGTCAGCGACATTGGCGATCTTCAGCACCGGGATGACCGGCTGGCCGTTGAGGAGCGACAGGAGGTTTTCGGTCTTGCTTGGCATCTGTCTCTCCATATCCTAGTGCATGTCGCCCAAAAGTGCCCCTGGTTTTGGGAAGACGACATGCATAAAACAAAGACCTAAAGCGCGTCACATGAATTCGTTTCGGCGCGACGCGCTTTAGGACAATTCAACCGATTAGCAGACGGGTGTTTTTCTGTCCATGAAACGAAGCGTGTCGCGATGTCACGCGCCGTCGATGCTTGCCGGGATTCCGGCTCTGCCTTGAATCGGCTTGCGTGAGCGTTTAGTGGCTTTGGCAATGACATCACTTCTGCCCCTTCGCGTGGCCGCGCTCTACCGGTTTGCCCGGCTCGACGCCTTCGAGGAGCTGCGCGCGCCGCTCGCTGCCTTCTGTTGCGGGCGCGGCATCAAGGGCACGCTGCTTCTGGCGCATGAAGGCATCAACGGTACTGTCGCCGGCAGCGAAAAGGCGATTGCCGAACTGATCGAGTATCTCGAAGCCATCGAAGGGCTCGCCGGCCTCGAGGTCAAGTACAGCGTGGCCGCGGACATGCCGTTCCATCGCATGAAGGTGCGGCTGAAGCGCGAGATCGTCACCATGGGTGTCGATGATATCGACCCTTCGAAAAGCGCCGGCACCTATGTCGCGGCGGCCGACTGGAACGCGCTGATTTCCGAGCCCGATACTGTTATCATCGACACGCGCAACGCCTATGAGGTGTCGATCGGCACCTTCAAGGGCGCGGTCGATCCAGCCACGTCAAGCTTTCGCGAGTTCCCGGCCTGGGTGGAAGCGCACCGGGCGGAGCTCGAGGGCCGCAAGGTCGCGATGTTCTGCACCGGCGGCATACGCTGCGAAAAGGCGACCGCCTACGTCAAGTCGCTCGGCTTCGAGGACGTGTTCCACCTCAAGGGCGGCATCCTAAAATATCTGGAAGAGGTTCCCTCCGAACAGAGCCTCTGGCAAGGCGAGTGCTTCGTCTTTGACGAGCGCGTTTCGGTGTCGCACGGCCTCGCCGAGGGCGAAGCGGAACTGTGCCGGGCCTGCCGCCGCCCGCTGACGCCGGGCGACCTGACGTCGCCCAAATTCGCCGCCGGTATTTCCTGCCCGCATTGCTTCGATGCGCGTTCGGACGAGGACCGCCAGCGTTATGCCGAGCGCCAGCGCCAGGTCGAGCTTGCGCAGGCGCGGGGCAGAGAGCCGCATATCGGCTCCTGATCCAGGCATCGAGCTGCTGCAAAGCGGCCGCTGTCATTGCAATGTCAAGTTTCGGGACTTACGTCTTCGACGTTCGAAACCTGCCCGTTCGGCCGGGCAAATCCTGGAGGCACTGAATGTTCGATCCCAAGAAGCTTCTCGACGATCTGCTCGGCTCGCAAATCCCCGGCACCAGCGGCACCGTTCGCGACAAGGCGGGGCAGGCCGTGCAGATGGCCAAGGACAATCCGCTGGCCGCCGGCGCACTGGCCGCCGTGCTACTTGGAACTGGTGCCGGTCGTAACGTAACGGGCGCCGCGGTGAAGCTTGGCGGACTGGCTGCCATCGGCGGTCTCGCCTACAAGGCCTACCAGAACTACAAGGCCGGCAACGCACCCGCCGAAGCACCGGCGGCCGGCGAACCGGAATTGCTGCCGCCGCCCAAGGACACCGCCTTCCACCCGTCGCAGGCGCCGCAAGGCGAGGACGAATTCACGCTGACCCTGATACGGGCGATGATCTCGGCGGCGAAGGCCGATGGCCATATCGACGATGAAGAGCGCCAGAAGATCGCCGGCAAGCTCAGCCTGGCCGGCATAGACTCCGATGCCGAAAAGTTCCTGATGGCGGAGCTGGCAAGCCCGCTCGACCTCGACACGCTGGTGGCCGGCGCCAAGACCGACGCGCAGAAGCTCGAACTCTACACGGCGTCGCGCCTGACCATCGATCCCGACACCCGCGCCGAGCGTGGCTATCTCGACCTGCTTGCAGGCCGGCTCGGCCTGCCGGACGCGCTGGTCGACCATGTCGAGGCAACGGTTTCGGCGGCCAAGGTGCCGGCCAAGGCAGGGACATCACCCAATCCGCGCTGGTAGGCCAAAACGGCACAGGAGGCACTTTCCGGGTTAACCTCTCGTTAACCCAGCAAGCGCATCAACACAGTCGGATCGGCTTTTCCTCCTCCCAAGCCCGGTTCAGATCAGGGGCGGTCGCCAATGGCCGCCCTTTTTGTCGGTCCGATCGGATGGACACGCTTGCCATCGCCGCCCTCATTTGCGATGCCTTCCTTTTTCGAGCCAAAACCCGAAAATCAGTCGAGCAAGCGCAGCTCTGCCGGAGGACAACAGCCATGACCGAGCAAAGAACCGCCATCGTCACCGGGGCCGGCACGGGCATCGGCAAGAGCGTCGCCACGGCGCTGCTCAAGAACGGCTGGAACACGGTATTTTGCGGGCGCCGCAAGTCGGTGCTGGACACTGCGGTCGCCGAGGCCGGCCGCACCGACGCCAAGGCCTTGGCGGTAGCCTGCGATATCAGCAAGGCAGGCGAGGTCGACGATCTGTTCGAGACCGTGGCGGCGGCCTTCGGCCGTGTCGACCTGCTCTTCAACAATGCCGGCATGGGCTACAAATCGGCGCCGATCGACGAGATACCGGTCGAAGTGTGGAACGATATCGTCGGCGTCAATCTCACCGGTTCGTTCCTGTGTGCCCGTGCCGCCTTTGGCGCCATGCGCAAGCAGAAGCCGATGGGTGGCCGCATCATCAACAACGGTTCGGTGTCGGCCTATGCGCCGCGCCCGGGCTCGGTGCCCTACACGGCGACCAAGCATGCCATCACCGGGCTGACCAAGACGCTGGCGCTCGACGGCCGGCCCTATGACATCGCCTGCGGCCAGATCGATATCGGCAATGCGCTGACCGATATGGCGCAGCCGATGACGGTCGGCGTGCCGCAGGCCAACGGCTCGATATCAGCCGAAGCGGTGATGGATGTTCAGCGCGTCGCCGACGCCGTCGTCCACATGGCCAGCCTGCCGCTCGAGGCCAACGTGCTGTTCATGACCGTCATGGCGACCAAGATGCCGTTTGTCGGGCGTGGGTAGTTATTCTCCCGGTAGCTCTGCGCCGGGCAGATAGAGCGCGATAGGACGGATCTCGTAGACGGCGGTCGTATTGACGCGACGAAAGTCGCGCGCGATAGCGATGGCATCGTCCCGCGTCGGGCAGTCGACGACATAGAGGCCGAGAAGCTGTTCCTTGGTTTCGGCGAAGGGGCCGTCGACGATCATGCCGTCGCGCAAGGTGCAGGCCGATTGTGTCGCGTCAAGCCGCGCCGACGGGCCAAGGCTGCCGTCGGCATAGAGCCCTTCATGGATCTTGAGCAAGTCAGCCATCAGCGCCGTATCTTCCTGCGGCGTCAGCGCCTTGATTGCGTCTTCCACATGATAGGCAAGGATTGCATAGAACATCCGATGTCACCCCACTTCGATCCTGATCCGAGGACCGTAGCCGTTCTCGACATGCACGCCCAGTCTTGGCCGCGCGCCTCCGGACGGCTCATGACACCGTCATGCCACAGCCGCAAATTGTCCGGAAGAGGACAGCGGGCCGCTTTCAAGCTTACTTCGCCAGGAAGGCCCCGATCCGTTCCAGCGCCCGCAAGATGTTCTCCTCGGAATTGGCGTAGGAGAGCCTGATATAGCCTTCGCCGAGAATGCCGAAATCGGGACCGCCGATCAGCGCCACGCCGGCCTCGTCGAGCAGCGCCGAGGCGAGCTTCTTGGCCTTCCAGCCGGTCTTCGAGACGTTGGGGAAAGCGTAGAACGCGCCCTTGGGCGTGATGCAGGAAATGTCAGGCAGGGCGTTCAGTCCCTCGACGACGATCTTCCGGCGGCGGTCGAAGGCGCGCATCATATTGGCGACATCGTCCTGCGGGCCGTCGATTGCCGCGATGCCGGCGAATTGGCTCGGCGCGTTGACGCAGGACCAGCAGTTGACAGCCAGCTTGCGCACCTTGTCGTAGAGATGGGCGCCCCTGTCGCCATTCGGCCAGATCGACCAACCCATGCGCCAGCCGGTCATCGCCCAGGTTTTCGACCAGCCATTGAGCACGATCAGCCGGTCGCGGATCTCGGGAAAGCCGAGCAGCGAGCAATGCGTCTCGCCATCATAGGTCATGACGTCGTAGATCTCGTCGGAGAGGATGGCGACGTGCGGATGCGCCTCCAACCCCTTGACCAGTTTCTCGATCTCGGCACGCGGCGTGACGCCGCCGGTCGGATTTGCGGGTGAGTTGAGGATCAGCAGCCTGGTCTTCGAGGTGATCAAGGCCAGCGTCTCCTCGGCGGAGAAGGCAAAGCCGTTCTCCTCGCGCATCGGCACCGGAATAGGCGCCGCACCGGTGAACTCGATCATCGAGCGATAGATGGGGAAGCCCGGATCGGGATAGAGGATTTCGGCGCCAGGTTCGCCGAACATCAGGATCGCCGCGAACATGGTCGGCTTGCCGCCGGGCAGGATCATCACCGTTTCGGGCGATACTTCGACACCGGTGGTGGTCAGCGTGCGCCGCACCACCGCCTCGCGCGTCGCCAGCAAGCCGTTGGCCGGCGTGTAGCCGTGGTGACCGTCGCGCAACGCCTTGATCGCCGCCTCGACGATGTGCTGCGGCGTCTTGAAGTCCGGCTGGCCGATGCCGAGATTGACGATGTCCCGACCTTGGCTTGCAAGGGCTGTCGCCCGCGCCAGCACCGCGAATGCATTTTCCTCGCCGAGACGGTCGAAAGCCGAAATCGTGTGGAGCATTTTTCCCGTCCGTGTGGTTCTTGCTGTTGGGTCGCGTTTTTGTGAGCTTCGGCTGGCAAAAGTCAAACGGATTGGAGCTTTCGGTGTCGGAAAATCTCAGGGATTGGCAACCGCGCCCGCGGCCTGAACGCACGGCCATCGATGGCCGGTATGTCCGGCTTGAACCGCTGAGCGCCGCAAAACACGGCGACGGCCTCTATGAAGCGTCCTCCGTGTCCGACATCGGCGGCCGCTTCGCCTGGCTGCCGGACTATCCGCCGGAGACCCGCGCCGCCTTCCAGCCATGGCTGGACAAGGTCGAGGCCAGCGAGGATCCGCTGTTCTTCACCGTCATCGACAAGGCCAGCGGCAAGGTCGCCGGACGCCAGACACTGATGCGCATCGATCCGGCGTACGGCGTCATCGAGATCGGCAACATCTATTGGGGACCGCTCATCTCGCGCAAGCCGGGAGCAACCGAAGCGCAGTTCCTGTTCATGAAATACATCTTCGACGAACTCGGCTACCGCCGCTACGAATGGAAGTGCAACAACCGCAACGAGCCATCGAAGCGGGCGGCCGAACGGTTCGGCTTCAAGTTCGAAGGCATTTTCCGCCAGCATCTGATCGTCAAGGGTGAAAACCGCGACACCGCGTGGTATTCGATCATCGACAAGGAGTGGCCGGCTCTGCGCAGTGCCTATGAGGCGTGGCTCGATCCGGCCAATTTCGATGGCGACGGCCAGCAGAAGCGACGGCTCGAGGATTGTCGCGCGGAATTCGGCGCTTAGGAGTTCGCCATTGGCACATACAAACGATCACCGCGGGCATGATCACACTGGGCACGATCATGGGCCTGGCCATGTGCACGGCTCGACCGACAAGAAACGCGTTCTGATCGCAGCCTGCCTGACCGGCGGCTTCATGGTCGCCGAAGCGCTTGGCGGCATCCTCACCGGATCGCTGGCGCTGCTGGCCGATGCCGGCCACATGCTCGCCGACTCGATCGCGCTCGGCTTGGCCTGGTATGCTTTCCATCTAGCCGGCCGCCCGGCGACCGTTCGCCTCACCTACGGCTTCGGCCGGGTGAAGACGCTGGTGGCCTATACCAACGGCATCGCCATCTTCGTCATCGCGCTGTGGATCGTCTATGAGGCGTGGGGGCGCCTGCAGGCGCCGGCACCAGTGCTTGGCGGGCCAATGCTGGCGGTGGCGATCCTCGGCCTGCTGGTCAACATCGGCTCGTTCTTCGTGCTGCATGGCGGCGACCGCGAGAGCCTGAACATGCGCGGCGCCATCCTGCATGTGCTTGGCGACCTGCTCGGCTCGGCTGCGGCCATCGCGGCGGCGCTGGTCATCCTGGCGACGGGCTGGACGCCGATCGACCCGATCCTGTCGGTCCTGGTCTCGCTGCTGATCCTGTACACGGCGTGGTCGCTGATGCGAGAAGCCGCTCATGTCCTGCTCGAGGGCGTGCCGCCAAGCCTCGACCGCGATCTGATCGCCAGGGATATCGAGGCGACGATCCAGGGCGTGCGCGAAGTGCACCACATGCATGTCTGGTCGCTCGACGGGACCAGCAACATGGCGACGCTGCATGCCTGTCTCGACGAGGGCGTCGATGCGCATCAGGCGGTGAGTGCCGTCAAGAAGCGGCTTGCCAGCGAGCACGGCATCAGCCATGCCACCGTGGAACCGGAATTCGGCCAGTGCGCCGACGATGGCGACGAGCACGGGCATGGGCACGAGCATGAAGCGGCAGCCTATCACGACCACCATCATTAGGACCGATCGATCGACGTCGATTGATCCTGCCTCGGGAGTTGCAAAACCTTGAAAACCAGCTTGATGAACACCCGCTGCCCTGGTGCGGCGTGATGGATCGCGACACCAGGAATGCTCTTATCGCCGCAGTGTGGATCATGCTTCTGTTCGGTATCGGCGCCTACTATCTGCCGACCGTGATGCTGGCACTCGGCAGCCTTTCGACCGTGCTGGCCGGCGCCTTCGGCGTCGTCTTCGTGCTGGCGTTCTTCTCGGTGTTCTGGCTGCGGGCCCGCAACCAGCGCAAAAACCAGGGTAAATAGGCAAGGGATTTTCGATATGCGCATTCTGATCACTGGCGCCGCGGGTATGGTCGGCCGCAAGCTCATCGCCCGGCTGGCCAAGGACGGCACGCTGCGCGGCGGCAAGATCACCGCGCTCGATTTACACGATATCGTGCCGCCGCAGGCACCGAGCCTGGATGGCGTCAGCGTCACGCTGCACACCGGCGATCTCGCCGAAGCGGGTGCCGCTGAGCGCCTGGTCGCATCGCGTCCCGATGTCGTCTTTCATCTCGCGGGCATCGTATCGGGCGAGGCGGAAGCCAATTTCGATCTCGGCTACCGCGTCAATCTCGATGGCACGCGGGCACTGTTCGATGCCGTTCGCCTGGCGGGCTTTGCACCGCGTGTCGTCTTCACCTCGTCGATCGCGGTGTTCGGCGCGCCGTTCCCGGATGTCATTCCCGATGAATTCCATCCGACGCCGCTGACCTCCTACGGCACGCAAAAGCAGATGAGCGAAGCGCTGCTGGCCGACTATTCCAGACGCGGCTTCTTCGACGGCATCGGCATCAGGCTGCCGACCATCTGCGTGCGGCCGGGCAAGCCGAACAAGGCGGCGTCCGGCTTCTTCTCCGGCATCATCCGTGAGCCCTTGAGCGGCCAGGGGGCGATCCTGCCGGTGCCGCGTTCGGTCGTGCACACCCACGCCAGCCCGCGCTCGGCGGTGAACTTCCTGATCCATGCGGCGGGAATCGACGGCAGTGCTGTCGGGCCGCGCCGCAACCTGACGATGCCTGGCGTCGCCGTCACCGTCGGCGAACAGGTCGAGGCGCTGGAACGCATCGCCGGGCCGAAGGCGGTAAGCCTGATCCGCGAGGAGCCGGATGACACGATCTGGGCGATCGTCAAGGGCTGGCCAACACGGTTCGAGGCGCGGCGGTCAAGGGAACTGGGCTTCAGCGCCGAGAACAGTTTTGACGAAATCATCCGCGCGCATATCGAGGACGAACTCGGCGGCAAGATCGCGGGTTAAACCCCGAGCCTCGCGGCGCCGGGCATCATCCGCCGCTCGCCAAGCTCGCCGACAGCAACAACAATCCGAACAGGAACACGAAGGCTGCGCCGCCGATCTCGACGATCGAGTGGATGCGGTTGCCCATGCGGCCGTCGCCGGCGAAATACACCGCCCAGTTCTTGGCGGTCACCGCCAGTGTCGCCAGTGCCGAAACGGTGATGGCGGTGCCAAGCGACATCGCCAGGACCGACAGCAGGCCGCCGAGCCAGAGCCCGTTGAGCAGGGCGAAGCTGAGCACGATCAGCGCGCCGGAGCAGGGGCGGATGCCGACCGCCGCCACCGCCGTCCAGGCCGTGCGCCAGTCGAAGCGGTCGCCCGACAGCAGCGCCGGATCTGGTGCATGCGAATGGCCGCAGGTGTCGCAGACTTCGCCCGCCGCGTGATCGTGATGAGCATGATCGTGTTCGGCATGATCGTGATGATCGTGCGAAGGGCCGTGCACATGGTCATGCGCGTGTAGCGCGTGCGAATGAGCATGCGCCGAATTGCTGTGAGCTGCATGGGAGTGACCGGCCTGCGAATGCGCGCCGTGCGAATGACCCCCATGAGAATGATCGGCGTGAGAATGACCGGCGTGAGCCGCCGACAGGCTGTAGGCCGGGCCTCTTCCAAACAGGCGCAGGATGGAAGGGCCGAGCTTGCGCCACAGCAGCCAGGCGCCGAACAGGGTGACGAAGACAAAGCTCATGATCTCCATGAACCAGGCTGCGTCCGTCATCGAGACGGAGGTGCCGCGCAGGACGAAATAGGCGACTCCCATCACCGCGACCGCGGTCAGGCCCTGCAGCAGCGCCGAGACGAAGGACAAGAGGATGCCGCGCCGCAACGCCACCTCATTGGCCACCATGTAGGACGAGATCACCGCCTTGCCGTGGCCGGGGCCGGCGGCATGGAAAATACCGTAGGCGAAGGACAGGCCGACGAGTACCCAGATCTTGCTGCCGTCCTGGCGCATCGCCTTCATCGCCGTCGCCAGCGCGCGGTAGAATTCCTGCTGCCTGAGATTGATCCACATCAGGATGTGGGCGAACGGGCCGGTGGTGGGCGCCATGCCGTCATTGACGCCGATGCCGAGCGAACTCTGGGCATGAGCGGCGTCGGCGAAATGCATCATTGCGACAGTGAGGGCCAACAGGCCGAATGCCAAACGCAGGGACGGTTTCGTCACCGGCTTCATCCTTCTGGCTGACAGGTCAGTTCGAGCTTGGTGGCGAAGATCTTGCTCATATCGGTGCCGGTCGGGTCATTGAAAAAGGCATCGGTGAGGGTCTTCTGGTTTTCCTTGATGGCCTCGTCCGGGTCTGGACGGACCACCTTGCTGGTGCAGTTCGAGGGCAGGCCTTCAACCGTGATGTTGGAGTCCTCGGTGAAGTCGATCGCCGTGTAGAATGTCGGATCGTAGACGCCGATATCGATCTTGCCGTGGAGCTTGATCGGCACCTTAGGTTCGGACTCGAAAAGGATGATCAGCTGATCGTTGTCGAAATTGGCCATCAGATGCGGCGGCGGCGTCATCGCCACATCCTTGCCGTCGACGGTGACGAGCTGGAAGTAATTGAACTCGGCCAGCGAGGCATGAACGGTGTCGGCGACTTCCTTCAGCTCCTTGTCGTCGAGCTTCAGGTCGGAGTTCTTGTCGAACTCCATCATCACGGTCGAGGAAAACAGATCGTCGAAGCGCCAGAGATGACGCAGAGCCTTCACGCTTTGGTGATCCGGGGAGAGAATCACATCGAGGCGGGCCTCGGCGAAGACATGCGGATGCACGTAAGCGGGTCCAGTGGCGGCAAAAGTAGCCGCCAAGGCCGAAGCCAGCATGATTGCGTGCCGTTTCAGATTCATTCTCGGTCCATAGGCCTCGGAAGAGTTGCCGAGAGTTACCAGAAAGGGGGCGAAATTGGGACCACGAGACTATTGACGCCGGTCAGCCAGCCTCGCGCGTCCTGAACCACTGCACCAAAAAGTCGACGAAGACGCGGACTTTCGCCGGCAGATAGCGACGGTGCGGGTAGACGGCGAAGATGCCGCCGCCCGACAGGATACGGTCATCCATCACCGCCACCAGCCGGCCGCTCGCGAGGTCGGGCGCGGCGATGAAATCCGGCAGGACGGTAAATCCGAGACCCGCCACGGCCGCGGCTCTCGCCGTCATCGGGCTGTTGACCTCGACCGGACCGGACACCGAAACGCTCACCGGATCGCCATTGTCGCCCTTGAACGGCCAGTTGTTCAGTCCGCGGCCATTGGTGTCGACGATGCAAGGCATGCGGCTGAGATCCTGCGGCCTTGTCGGCATGCCATGCTTGGCGATCAGTTCGGGGGAGGCGCAGAGCTTTATCGAAAACGGCGCCAGCCGCCTGGCGATCAGCGACGAGTTCTCCAGCCGCGAGATGCGCACCGCAAGATCGAAGCCCTCCTCGACCAGATCGACGAAGCGGTCGTCGAGCTGGATGTCGAGGACGATGTCGGGATGCTGCTTGGCGAAGTCGATCAGGGACTGGCCGATCGGCGCATCGGCGAAGGTGCGCGGCGCCGACAGCTTGATCCGGCCGCGCACGTCACCGGAGGATTCACGCACCGCGTCGGCCAGGCTGTCGACCTCGCGCACGATCTCCGAGGCGCGCCGGTAATAGGTGTGGCCGGCCTCTGTCATCGAGAACTGGCGCGTGGTGCGGTTGAGCAGCAAAGCGCCGAGTTCGTCCTCCAACTCGCGCACATATTTCGACAGCAAGGCCTTGGAACGGCCGATCTTGCGCGCCGCCGCCGAAAAGCCCTCGGCCTCGACCACGTCGATGAAGGCACGCATGCGCGTCAGTGTGTCCATGGTCAGGCCTTTCGTGCCGCGTCGAGAAGTTTCCGGCCGAGCCGTATCAGGGCAATGTCGCTGCCGGAAGGGCCAAGCAGCGACAGGCCGAACGGGGCGCCGGCGACCGAGCCGACGGGCAGTGTGATCTGTGGAAAACCGGACAGGCCGGCCAGGCACAGAAGTTGGAGCGCCCGTTCGCGATAGGCCTGGAACTGCTCCGGCGTGCTGTCCACGTAAGGTGCCGGACCAGGCACCGTCGGCAGGACAAGGAAGCCGTTCTTGCCGAGCAGGGCGCTCAGTTCGCCGCGAAAGGTCAGACGTCGCACCTTCTCGGCCTGGGCTGTCTTGTCGTCGACGGCGCGGCCAAAGCCGAAACGCTCCTCGACGCCGGGGCCAAGGCCGCGCTCGCCGCTGGTGATCCATTCGCCATGCACCGCCCAGGCCTCCCTGGCCTGCAGCCGGCGAAAGCACCAGTAGAGTTCATCGGGAGATGAGGAGAAGCGCACTCCCGGCGTCATCGGCGCGCCGAAGACCTTGCCCGCCAGCCCCTTCATTTCACCATATTCGGCAAGCGCCGGGCGGGCGACCAATCCATCCAGCCAATCCAGTGCCAGCGGCCGGTCCAACACATGCTGGTGCGGATCGCGGCCGAGCAGCAGCTTGCCGACGGTTTCGTAGGTCTCGATGTCGTCGGCGAACCAGCCGAACGTGTCGAGGCTCGGCGCCAGCTTCATGGTGCCGTCGAGCGGAATGCGGCCATGCGTGGTGCGCAGCCCGATCAGTCCGCAAAAGCTCGCCGGGGCGCGGATCGAGCCGCCGGTGTCGGAGCCGGTGGCGATATCGGCCAGCCTGCCCGCCACCGCCGCCGCCGATCCCGATGAGGAGCCGCCTGTGACGCGGTCGGGTGCCGCCGGGTTCACCGGAAACGAGAAATGCGCATTCTGGCCGAACAGCGCGAAGGCAAGCTCGTCGGTCTGCGTCTTGCCGACGAAGCGTGCGCCGGCATCGAGGATCATCTGCACGGCGGGTGCGGTGCGCGAGGCTGCGTGGCTTTCGGCGAATTTTTGCAAATTGCCGCAACCGGTGCGGTAGCCGGCGACGTCGTAGATGTCCTTGACGGCCAGCCGCAGGCCGGCCAGCGGGCCTAGCTGGGCATGTGCCACTGGCATCTGGCGAAGATCGAGAAAGGCGTTGAGAGGGCCGTGCGTGCCTGTCATCGTTCGATATCCGGATACGGTTGCCGCAACATTGTTCGACGCCAGAAATTTTACAACCTGCGATACGATTTTTATTGATTGTGAAAGTCTTCGCCCTTATATCGCGCTTGCCCAAAGTCGCACGTGCCTGTGGGTGTCCGCCGATCCTCGAATGGTGAGGGAAATCGGTAAGGTAACTGGAGCTAACCCCTCCAGTCGGTCTAGCGGCCAACCGCCAGCCCGAGGACACCTTGAAGCAACGACGGTGCGGGCCTTTCTGGTGTTCTGCCGGTTGTCCAAAAACCGGGGTTACTGAAGAGGCACACCTTCATTGCCGGCAGTGCGGACGGGTCTCCCATCCAAGCCAAGGCAGACAAAGCGAACCGAGGCCGGGCAAGGCCAAGGTTCACCGCCGCGAGACGGCGCTTCATGGTTCCGGGGTCTCCACCGGCTGGTTCCATGAATTTCCGTCCCGCCTTTGTCCACCGCGAGTTCGCGAGGCCGACAGCCCGCGTCCCGCAGCCTTATTGCGCGCCGAAAGGCGCTGATGGAGAGACCCCGATGGCCACCCAGCGCATTCTTGACTTTCTCGCCACCCGACGTCCGACCGGCCCCTGCCTCGTCGTCGACCTCGATGTCGTGCGCGACAATTTCCGCGCCTTCGAGAAGGCGCTGCCTGATTCCAAGATCTACTATGCTGTGAAAGCAAACCCGGCGCCGGAAATCCTGCGCCTGCTTGCTGCGATGGGCTCGTCCTTCGACACCGCTTCCGTTGCCGAAGTCGAGATGGCGATGGACGCTGGTGCGCCGGCGGACCGCATCTCCTTCGGCAACACCATCAAGAAGGAGCGTGACATCGCACGCGCCTACCAGCTCGGCATCCGCCTGTTCGCGGTCGACTGCGTCGAAGAGGTCGAGAAGATCGCCCGCGTCGCTCCAGGCGCGCGCGTGTTCTGCCGCGTGCTGACCGATGGCGAGGGCGCCGAATGGCCGCTGTCGCGCAAGTTCGGCTGCGTGCCGGCGATGGCCGTCGACGTGCTGCGCCATGCCAAGGGGCTCGGCCTCGACGCCTATGGCGTATCGTTCCATGTCGGCTCGCAGCAGACCGACCTGACCGCCTGGGACCGTGCGCTGGCCGACGCCAAGGTGGTGTTCGCGACGCTCGCCGAAGAAGGCATCGTCTTGAAGATGGTCAATATGGGTGGTGGTTTCCCGACGCGCTATCTGCGTGACGTGCCGGCCGCCCAGGCCTATGGCCAGGCGATCTTCTCGGCGCTGCGCAAGCATTTCGGCAACGCGCTTCCCGAGACCATCATCGAGCCGGGCCGTGGCATGGTCGGCAATGCCGGCGTCATCAAGTCGGAAGTCGTGCTGATCTCGAAGAAAGCGGCCAACGACAATGTGCGCTGGGTGTTCCTCGACATCGGCAAGTTCGGCGGCCTGGCCGAGACGATGGACGAGGCGATCCGCTACCCGATCGTCACCGCGCATGACGGCACGGAGACAGCACCTTGCGTGCTCGCCGGCCCGACCTGCGATTCGGCCGACGTGATGTACGAGAAGACGCCCTATCCGCTGCCTTTGTCGCTGACGATCGGCGACGAGGTGCTGATCGAAGGCACCGGCGCCTACACGACCACCTACTCGGCGGTCGCCTTCAACGGCTTCGAGCCTCTCCGATCCTACGTGATCTGACGGCGCTTCCTCAGCGCATTTTCGGACGGCGAACCGGACACAACTTCGCCTGAAAATGCGCTGAGAGAGCCGATCAGATCATCCCAGGTGGGCGCCTGTCGTCCACCCGGGCTCGCCTGTGGAACAGATCTCCGCTCGCCAGGGATTGCGGAAATGGAAATGTCATTTGAAATGGAAATGCCAGTTGAAATTGGGGGCCACGCACCGGCCTTTGGGATGGTCGCCGAAACCGCCGCCGATGTTGCGGCGCGCGAGGCGTTGCTCGATCGGGCCATGGGGCCGAAGCGCAGGAAAAAGTCGTCGGAGAAGTTGCGGCGTGGCCGGCGGCCCTCGGAAGGGCTGGCCTTCGTCGCCCGCGATGCTTCGGGCGGCGTGGCCGGCACCGTGCGGCTGTGGGATGTCAGGCTGGGCGAGGGCGGTGCGGCCGCGCTGCTGCTTGGCCCGCTTGCCGTCGACCCGTCGCTCAAGAATGCCGGCATCGGCTCGGCGCTGATGCGCCATGCCATCGCCGAAGCGGCGCGTCTCGGCCATGCCGCTATCCTTTTGGTCGGCGATGCGCCCTATTACGCGCGCTTCGGCTTCTCGGCCGAGAAGACCGGTTCACTTGCCATGCCAGGACCCTATGAGCGGCACCGCCTGCTGGCGCTGGAACTGGTGGAAGGCGCGCTTGACGGCGTGCACGGCACGCTGAAGGCGGCCGGTCGCAAGCTGAAGGCGCAGGAATTGATATCGGCGGCCTGACACGAAGCCGCCAGCATTTCATGCAAAAACGCCGCCCGAAAAAGGCGGCGTTTTTTCGCAATTGGTGGGTGCCGCCGCCTGGGCGGCTGGATGCCTTCAGCCGATCAGCTGGCTGAGCGCCATAGCGACGGTCATGTCGCCTTCGACCTTTATCTTGCCGGTCATGAACGCCATTGTCGGGTTCAGGTCGCCAGCGATCAGCGAATCCAGATCGTCGAGCGAGAGCTTGATGGTGCAGTCGGTGGGTGCATCGGTGTTCGAAACAGTCGCGCCGTCGATGACGATGACGCCGTCGCTGCCGGTGTCGAATTTCACGGAACGATCGAACCCGCTACTGGCCACCCGCGACTTGATCTTCTCGGCAATCTCCTGAACGCTCACGCTGTTCTCCTTGTCTGGTTGCATCTGTCTCGCAACGGCGCTTCGATCCAGCCGAAGCCCATGCCGCGGTTTCGCGATCACGGTCGCTGCCGCATATAGCTTTGGGTTGACGTTTACGTCAACGCGGATTCGGGTGGCTGGTTCCTGCCCTTGCGGCAGGCGAGGCTCGATGTGACCGGGCCTGTGAGCAGGGCAACTCAGTGTTCCTTGAACGCCTTGGTCATTTCGGTCGCCGTTTCGCTTTTCTTGCGGCGCAGCCAGTTGTCGCGGATTTCGTCCTTCGACAGGAAATTGACCTGGTCGATCAGAACTTCATGCACCAAAGGCGCGCCGACACGCGCGTTGACGGTATCGCGGATTGCGGCGCGGAAGGCATCGAGATCGATGGTCGCCTTGTTGGTGAAGTCGATCTGCGGATTGGAATAGAGGTAGGAATAGACCTGGTCGGTGATCAGCGCTTCGGCCGGAATGGACAGCTTCTTTATCTGCTCGGGTTCGACGGTGTAGACGAGCTTGGTCAGGAAATAGCCGCCGATCTCAGAATCGCGGATCAGCGGCACCGAAATGATGTCGGTCTTGACGTAGTCGAGACCGCCCAGCATCGGCTTCGGCGTTTCGCCGACACCGCGCTCGCCGGCCGCCTGAAACGAATAGAACACGGCGCCGAGGGTTGCGGCGCAAATCCAGACGGCGATGGCGATGACCTTGATCATCGACTCTTGTCAGTCCCTTGATCAGTCCCTTGCGAAGGCGACGCGGCACTGCGCCGTTGCTTCGGCAGGATCTCCGAAGTGTCGCTCGTGTTCGGCATCATGCCTTCATCCAGCCGAACTCGCCGGCGGAGTAGGTGCCGTCGGTCTCGGCGCGCTGGATGGCATGCCGCAGCAGGCTGGCGACTTCGTTGACCGCGCTGAGATGCGCGAGGATCGCCGCTTCGTTCTTCGCCAGCTTCTGGCGCAGCCGGGTCAGGCCCTCGCGGTGCTGTTCGAGGAATTCGGCTTCGCTGCCGCCCTTCATGGCGCGGGTCAACTCGTAGAGGTAGCGGCTCTTGCGGGCGTTCGATGCCTTGAGATCATAGTTGGTCGCGTTGCGGATGCCGGCGGTCTCTTCCTCGACCACTTCCTCGATGCGACCGATGATGGCGGCGAGGTTGCCAGGCCGCGCGAACGGGATCGGCGCTTCCGACGCGGTCGTGCGTGCTGGCAGGTTGGAGGTGGATTCCGAAAAGTCGGCCATGGCGTTTCCCGTTTAGATCTTGATATTTGTTTTTATGGTCGTCTCGTCACCGGTCATCGACCCCGCAGCCTTGCGCTGCAATTGGTGGACCAGCGAGGTCGACAGGCTGTTTTGCTGGTCGATCTCGGTCTTTTCCAACCCGCCCGAAACCGGACCGACCGGAACCACGCGCTTGCCTTCGAGATAGTGGTCGGCAAGCATCGACTTGGCGATGCCGATGCCACCGCGTTCGGCCATCACGTCCGCGACCCGCTCGGCAAGCTGCGATTTCCACATGTCGCCGGCCAGGCCCTTGCCGTAGACGCCCTCGGTATCCTTTGGCAGCATGTTCTGGATGAAGGTCTGCAGCACCATCGCCTCGAACTTCTTGAATTTGTTGGCCGGGTCGGTTGCAGCGGCGGCCTTGTCGGCGGTGGCGCGCGACAGGATCGAGCCGGCATCGACCGAAGCGGCGGTGTCGAGTGAAAACGTGCCCGCAGCGCCGCCGGCCCGCTTTGCCAGCGCGGCGCGGGCGGTCTCGATATCCGCCGGGTCGACGGCTCGGGCCACATCCATAACGATGTCGCTGGGTGGAGAAATCGCCAAGAAAGTCCGCCTTTTACCGGTTTTCCTTAGCCAGACCATGCCTCAACAAGCTTGTGGCAGGCTTGCGGGAAGGAGAGGGAGCGGAAGTGCGGGGATCGGATCGAAGCTGCCGGCTTGGCGCCATGCGTTGTCGGGCAGTTTTTTCCATCGTCGATTTCCGCCTCAGCTTCACTCCTTGACCGCGCCCGTCATCGAGGAGACGTAGTGTTCGACAAAGAATGAATAGAGCACCACCACCGGCAGCGAGCCGATCAGCGCGCCCGCCATCAGGGCTCCCCATTCATAGACGTCCGAACGCACGAGCTCGGTAAGCACGCCGACCGGCACGGTCTTGTTTTCGGACGACTGGATAAAAGTCAAAGCGTAGATGAATTCGTTCCATGACAGGGTGAAAGCGAAGATGCCGGCGGAGATCAGGCCGGGCACCGACAGCGGCAGAACTATCTTGGTCAGGATTTGCCAGCGGCTGGCGCCGTCGATCAGCGCGCATTCTTCCAGTTCGAAAGGGATCGAGCGGAAGTAGCCCATCAAGAGCCACGTGCAGAATGGAATGAGGAACGTCGGATAGGTGAGGATCAGCGCGAACGGCGTATCGTAAAGGCCGAGGTTGAAAACCATCACCGACAGGGGAATGAACAGAATCGAGGGCGGCACGAGATAGGCCAGGAAGATCGCCAAGCCGACCTGCCGCGCCCCGGAAAACCTCAAGCGTTCGATGGCATAGGCAGCGAACACCGCCGCCAGCAGCGACAGGAAAGTTGCGGCGGTCGAGATGATGATCGTGTTGAGAAGCCAACCCGGATAGGACGTGTCGAAGAGCAGATATCGAATATGCTCGAGCGTCGGATGGACGACCCAGAACGGGTTGAAATTGGCATAATCCGTCATCTCGAGATTGGGTTTCACCGCCGTGATCGTCATCCAGTAGAACGGGAACAGCAGCACGATGACGAATATCAGGAGCGGCAGATAAACGGTCACCACGCGCCGGGGCAGGCTTTGAAGATAGCCCATGCCGCCTTCATCCGTATTCGGACGGTTGTTCGTTTCGATCGCGGCCATGTCAGTCTCCACCGCCCTGCTGCCATTTACGACGTTGCAGCCCAAAATAGCTGAAAAGGATCGCCGCAAGCAGGAACGGGATCATCGCCACCGCGATCGCGGCTCCCTCGCCAAGCTGGCCGCCGGAAATGCCGCGCTGGAACGAGAGCGTCGCCATCAGATGGGTGGCATTCACCGGCCCGCCGCGAGTCAGCACATAGATCAGCTGGAAATCGGTGAAGGTGAACAGGACCGAAAAGGTCATGGTGATGGCGATGATCGGCGTCAGCAGCGGCAGCGTCACATAGCGGAACAACTGCCAACGGCTGGCGCCGTCGAGCGTCGCGGCCTCGTAAAGCGATTGGGGAATCGTCTGCAGGCCGGCCAGCAGCGTGATGGCCACGAAAGGAATGCCGCGCCAGACATTGGCAGCGATCACCGAGGCGCGTGCGTTCTCCGGATCGCCAAGGAAATTGATGCGGTGATCGATCAGTCCCATTTCCATGAGCGCCCACGACAGGATGGAGAACTGCGAATCGTAGATCCACCAGAAGGCGATGGCCGAGAGCACCGTCGGCACCACCCACGGCAGCAGGACAATCGCGCGGAAGAACGATTTGAAGGGAAGGTTCTGGTTGAGGAGGAGCGCTAGCCAGAGGCCGAGCGCGAATTTCAGGATCGAAGCGCTGATCGTATAGAGCAAGGTGTTGAAGACGGAGAGCCAGAAGACGGCGTCGCTCCACAGATATTCATAGTTTTCGATGCCGATGAAGATGCCGGGGCGGCCGATGCGGGCATCGGTGAAGCCGAGCCAGACGCCGAGCCCCAGCGGATAGGTCAGGAAGACAAGCAGCAGTGCAGCCGCCGGAAGCATGAAGCCGAAGCCAAGTGCGTTCCGGCTTTCGCTCCAGCGCGACAGAATCCGTGAGAAGATCGAAGGTCGCGGCTGGATGGCAGCTGACGGCACGGCCATGGGTTGGCTCCTGCTGAGGTCTCATTGATAGGCCGGATCGGCCGCGACGCAATCCGAAGCCAGCCGGGCAGCCGCGCTGCCCGGCTGAGCAGGCTCAAACGCGATAATAGCGATTTGCCCGCTTCTCGGCCTCTTCCATTGCCTCTTGCGGCGTCGCCTGGCCGGTCACCGCTTTGGCGAACATGTCGACCAGCACGTAGTCGGCCATGGTTGCCGCCGAGGCATAGCCGAGCGGCCCGGCATAGCCGTTAGGCCGCAGAGTAGCCGAAGCCTTGGCGTAAGCGGCGTTGTTGGGATCGGCGGTCCATACGGGGTTGTTGTCGAATGCCTTCAGTGTCTGGCAGCAATATCCGGCCGAGGAGGTGATCCAGTCCTTCATTTGCGGTTCCTCGAACATGAACTGCAAATACGCCTTAGCCGCGTTGGGGTAGGGCGTGTAATTGAAGATGACAGCCGTGGTCACCTGGAACAATTCGACGGATTTGCCGACAGGACCGATGGGCAGGTTGGTCGTGCGTATGTCCTTGGCGATTTCAGCCAGCTTTGGATCTTTGTCCTTGTTGATCTTGGCCGTGTTGTAGGCGGAAATTCCATTGGCGATCACCCCCAGTTCGCCGGCCAGGAAGGCGCGGTTGTTGTTGACGTCGAGCCAGCTTTCGGTGCCTGGAATGAAGGTCTTGTAGAGCTCCTGCGCGTATTCGATCGCCTTGAGGGTCTCGGGGCTGTTGATCGTTACCTTGCCACTCTCGTCTACCATCTGGCCGCCATGGCTCCACAGCAGCCAATGAGCATAGTTGTTGCCGTCGCCGACGCCATGGCCATGCGTGAAGCCGGCCGGATGTCCCTTCGCTTGCAAGGCCTTGCAAAGTTCCAGGAAGCCTTTCGTATCCTTGGGAAACTCCGAAAAGCCGGCCTCTTTCACCCAGCTTTCCCGATAGACGATGGCATTGCCGATCGTGGCCAGGGGCAGGCCGACGAACTTCCCGGCGCGTGTCGCATATTGCTTAGGTCCCTCGTGCCAGCCACCGTATTTCGCGCCTAGATACTCACCCAGTTCGCTCACGTCGTGCAGCTTGTCGGGATATTGGTGCGGGTCATCGAACCAGACGAACATCAGGTCGGGGCCGGACCCGACATTGGCGGCGACCGCCGCCTTGGGACGAATGTCCTCCCAGCTTTCCTTGTCGACGCGAACCTCGACACCGGTCGCTTCGATGAAGCGCTTGGTGTTGGCCAGCCATTGGTCCTCGTCGCCCTGGACGAAAGGCGACCAGCGCAGCAGTCTAAGCTTGGCGCCATCCTCGGGTTTGTATTTCAGTCCGTCCTGGGCAAGGGCCGGAGAGCTGATGAACCGACTTCCCAAGGCACCCGCCGCCGCGCCGGCGGTGGTGCGGATCACGTCGCGTCTGGTGAACTTCATGCTCGTTTCCTCCTGTTTGTTGTCCTTGCCTATGGTCCTACTGATCGGTACGTGTTTGGAATCTCTGTCCGGTTTCTGCGTGAAAGAGATGAATGAGGCTGGGCTCGGCCGTAAGCCGGATGGTTTCGCCCGGCGTAAAGGAATGTCGTTCCCGGAAATTCGCGACGATCTCTTCGCCGCCGGCTGTCCTGCCGATGAGCTGCACTTCGGACCCGGTTGGTTCAACCACCGCGACGGTGACCGGAATGCCCTGCTCGTCGGACAGCCGCAAATGCTCGGGCCTTATTCCCAGCACCACAGGCTCGCCATCGCGGATGGAAAGTGCCGAGGCCAACGGGACTGAAATCCCCCCGGCGCCGCGGAACGAGGGTGAGCCGTCGGAAGCGATCTCGCCCCTCAGCAAATTCATGGCCGGCGAGCCGATAAAGCTGGCGACAAAAAGATTGTTCGGCCGGTCATAAAGTTCCAGCGGCGGCCCTATCTGCTCGACGATGCCGTCATGCATGACCACGATCTTGTCAGCCATAGTCATGGCTTCGATCTGATCGTGAGTGACGTAGACTGTCGTGGTCTTGAGGCGCTGGTGCAGTTCCTTGATCTCGGCGCGCATCTGCACTCTGAGTTTGGCGTCGAGATTGGACAGCGGTTCGTCGAAGAGAAACACCGCCGGATCACGCACGATCGCGCGGCCCATCGCGACGCGCTGGCGCTGGCCGCCGGAAAGCTGCCGAGGATAGCGCGCCAGCAAAGGCACCAGCCCAAGGATTTCGGCTGCGCGGCGCACGCCGGCATCGCTCTCCGGCTTGGAAACTCCTTTGAGCATCAGCGAGAACGCCATGTTCTCGGCAACGGTCATGTGTGGATAAAGCGCATAGTTCTGGAAGACCATGGCGACGTCGCGCTCCTTGGGCGCAACGTTGTTGACGACACGTTCGCCAATCGCGATCTGGCCGCGTGAAATCTTTTCCAGGCCGGCGATCATTCTGAGAAGGGTTGATTTTCCGCAGCCCGACGGTCCGACCAGAGTGACGAACTCGCCGTCCTCGATGTTCACGCTGACCCCGTGCAGGATCTCGACAGCGCCGAATGATTTATAGACTTCGCCAATTGCGACAGACGCCATCGGTCCTCCCAACAATTCCCGCGACGTCGTCGAAGGAACAACGCTTCCGCTAGCGACAGCCCTGGCTCCTCCCAGGCTCACGCTAGGCCGAAACGGTAGCGCTACCAAACCGGGCTGTAAAGCGTTTACGGGAAAGCCGAACCTTGGAGCGTCCGCTTCGCGCCACACAATCGTCCCAGCTACTCCTGCGTCCGCTTCTGCGCGATGATATCGAGCCGCTCGCGGTCGGAGCGTTCGCGTTCGTCGCGGTCGCGCACGTCCTTGTAGGCGCGCTCGACCATGTTGGTGCGGGCGGTCGCCGCGGCGATGAGGTTGGCTTCCTGCCTGGCGCTCGCCAGGTTCGCCTCCTGGCGCACCACCGCCTGGGCAATGCGGCGATGGTAGAGATCGGGAAACAGGGCGGAGAGCGAATCGGCCTGGTCGAAATGGCCGACCAGTTCCTTGGCCTCGGCCTCGGCGGTACTGGCCGCCGCAAGGAAGGTGGCGTGGCGGGTTTCGTGCAGCGCCTTCAGCTGTTCCTGCACCTTGACCAGCTTCTTGAGGCGGTCCTTGCGCGTGCTCATTTCTACCTCGCCAATGTCAGGTCGACGAAGCCGTCGACGAACAGCGACAGCATGGTGCCGACGGCGAAATAGAAGATGATCATGCCGCCGGCGATGATGAAGGGCTGGGAGATGAAATAGATGGGGATCTGCGGGGTCAGCTTGTTGACGAAGCCGATCGTCAGATTGACGAGAATGGCATAGGCGACGAACGGGCTGCCGAGGCGGATGACCAGGAAGAAGGTGTCCGACACCGTGTCGGTGACATCGACAAGGGCTGCCTGCGGGTTGAAGAAGATGTTGACCGGCGCGACCGTGTAGGAGGAAACCAGCGCGCGTATTATCTCGTGGTCGAAATCGAAGACGAACAGCATCAAAAGCGCCGAGAACGAGATGATGGCGGCAAGGGCTGCCTGGGGTTCGGGCTCCTCGATCGCCGGTCCGCCGCTGCCGCCATAGCCCACCAGCATGGCGATGGCCGAGCCCATGAAGCGCAGGGCTTCCATGTAGAGCCTGGTCATGGCGCCGATCAGGCCGCCGACCAGAAGTTCCGAGATGATCATCGGCACCAGGATCTGGGGGCGCGGGTCGACGAAAGGAAAGATCTTGTCCCACAGGAAGGCGAGCAGGCCGCCGGTGGCGGCGACCGCCACGAACAGCCTGACCTGGACCGGGACGCGGGCGCTGGAGAGGCCCGGCATCAGCATGAAACAGGCGCCGATGCGGCAGAAGGCGAGGAACGCCGCGATGACGACGCCTTGCGACAGCACGCTCACGATATGGTTCCGAGCACCTTGATCTCGACGCCCTTGGCGATTTCGACATGGCTGAGCACCGGCAGTGTGGTGAACAGGCGCTCGATGATCATGCGCACATAGGGGCGGGCGTCGGGCGCGGTGACGAGGACGAAACGCTCGCCGGCTTCCAGATATTTCTTGATCGCCTTGGTGGCGTCCTGGCCGAACTCCTCGAGCTGGCGCGGGTCGATGTCGAACTCGCGCACCTCACCCTTGGCGTCGCGCTTGAGGCTCTGGTGGAAGGCGAGATCCCAACGATTGCCGAGGCGCAGCACCTTCAGCACGCCGCCCTCGGACAGGTCGCCGCAGATCTGCTGGGCCATGCGGATGCGGACATGCTCGACGATCTGCTCGGTGCGGCGCACATGCGGCGCGATCTCGGCGATCGCCTCGATGATCAAGTGCAGATTGCGGATCGAGACGCGCTCGGCGAGCAGCAGCTTCAGCACCGCCTGCAGGCCGGGATAGGAGATGTGCGTGGTGCAGATCTCGTCGGCGAGCTTGCGGTATTCCTGGTCCTGACGTTCGAGCAGCGCCTTCATGTCCTTGTAGGACAGAAGCTGCGGCAGGTTGTTGCGGATGACTTCGGAGAGGTGGGTGAGCAGCACCGACATGTTGTCGGCGAAGGTGTAGTTCTCGCGCTTCAGATCCTCGGCGAAGGCTTCGACCACGGAATAGGCGCGCATGCCGAAGGCCGGCTCGCGGATTTCCTCGCCCGGTATTTCGGGTATGTCGCGGTTGCCGAGCAGCACCATGATCTCGCCGACGCGCATCTGGTACTCGGCCACCACGGTGCCGTGCACCTTGATCTGATAGCTCTTCGGCGGGATGGCGAAATCGTCGGCGACACGCACTTCCGGCACCACGAAGCCGTACTGGGTGGCGAATTTCTTGCGCATCTTGCCCATGCGGAAAACCAGTTCCTGATGCGACGTCAGCAGCCTTGTCGACAGCTGCTTGCCGATCAAAAGCTCGATCTCGGCGGTGGCGAGCGAAGCCTTGACCGAGTTCTTCTCCTCCTCGACCTTGGTCGCCTTTTCCTGGTCCTTGATCGCCTCGGCTTCGGCGACGGCGCGGTTGGCGCGCATCGGGATGACGTAGCCGAGGCCGGCCATGCCGGCGGCGAGCGCAAAGAACGGGAACAGCGGCAGGCCGGGCATCAGGCCGAGCAGGACCAGCAGCGATGCCGCGACATAGAGGGCGCGCGGGTGGGCGCCGAGCTGGCCGAACACCGCCTGGTTGGTCGAGCCGCGGGTGCCGCCCTTGGAGACGAGCAGGCCGGCGGCGAGCGACACGATCAGTGCCGGGATCTGGGTGACGAGGCCGTCGCCGACCGACAGCTTGATGAACACGTCGGCGGCTTCGCCCATGCCCATGCCGTGCCTGATGTAGCCGATGGCAATGCCGCCGACGATGTTGATGGCGGTGATGATGAGGCCGGCGATGGCGTCGCCGCGCACGAACTTCGAGGCGCCGTCCATTGAGCCGAAGAATGAAGATTCTTCTTCCAGCTCGCGGCGGCGCAGCTGCGCGGTCTTGTCGTCGATCATGCCGGCGGAGAGATCGGCGTCGATCGACATCTGCTTGCCGGGGATGGCATCGAGGGTGAAGCGCGCGCCGACTTCGGCGATACGGGTGGCGCCCTTGGTGATGACGATGAAGTTCACCACGATCAGGATCATGAAGACGATCAGGCCGATGACGAAGTCGCTGGCCATCACCAGCTTGGAGAAGCCGGCGATGACATAGCCGGCGGCATGCGTGCCCTCATTGCCATGCGACAGGATCATGCGCGTGGTGGCGATGTTGAGCGACAGCCGCAGCATGGTGGCGATGAGCAGCACGGTCGGGAACGACGAGAAATCGAGCGGCCGCTGGATCCACAGCGCCACCATCAGGATCAGCACCGAAAGCGCGATCGAGAAGGCGAGGCCGATGTCGATGAGAAAGGCCGGAATCGGCAGGAACAGCACGGCCAGGATGATGACGATGCCGATGGCGAAGAAGACGTCGCGGCCGTTCTTGGCCACCGCGCCGGGCTGAATGCTTTCGCTGATCGCCATATCGTCCTCAAACCCCATACACTGCCGAGCGCGCGACAGCCCTGTGAGGGTAGTCCGCCAAGCTTGCGCGAGGGTGGGAGACTGGCTAGTCCGAACGATCATGCGCAGGCCGCCGTGTCGGTCGGCCTTGTAAAGAAGGGAAAACCGCATGCTTCTGATCATCGGCACCATCCGCTTGCCGCCAAACAAACTGGAAGAAGCCAAGCCCGCTATGGAACGCATGGTTTCCGGCAGCCGCGCCGAGTCCGGCTGCATCCAATATTCCTATGCGCAGGATGTTTTCGATGCCGGGCACATCCGGGTCACGGAAGTCTGGAGCGACAGGGCAGCGCTCGACGCGCATTTCGCCTCGCCGCACATTGCGGACTGGCGTGCGAGCTGGCCGGCGCTTGGCATAGGCGAGCGCAACCTCGTGCTCTATGAAGCCGGCGAGCCCATGCCGACCTGAACGGTCCATCGGCCGATCGATATCGCGCCCGCTATGTGGTGTCTGTCGGCATTGTGGTTGCCATGCCGTGCCGCCGGGCGTATCAGGCTGGCTTTCCACTGCCATTCGATATCGGCGAGCCGCCCGGGTGCTTTCCAGAAACCACAGCGAAGTCTACGCCCGCCGGTTGCGCGCGGTGCTGGTCAGGTCGTTGCCTCTGCTCGAGGCACGCGGCATCGTGGTGGTCATCCTCGCAGGTGTCGTAGGCGTGATGGCTGGCATATTGGTCACGGCGATGAGCCAGATCGTGCAGGACCTGCACGGGCTGCTGTTCGGCGTTCAGCCAGGCGGCCGGCTTTCCGGCATGTTCTCGCTCGCCAATCCGATGCAGGCGCTGATACCGGCGATCGGCGGCATGCTGCTGGGGCTGACGGTGGTCTGGCTCAGGATACGGAAATTCCGCACGCCGATCGACCCGATCGAAGCCAATGCGCTCTATGGCGGGCGCATGTCGCTGACCGACACCTTCATCATCGCCGGCCAGACGATGATCTCCAGCGGTTTTGGCGCCTCGGTCGGGCTGGAAGCCGGCTATACGCAGGTTGGCTCCGGGCTGGCATCGCGGCTGGCGGGCATCTTCAGGCTGCGCCGCAACGATGTCCGCATCCTGGTCGGCTGTGGTGCGGCCGGCGCCATCGCCGCCGCCTTCGATGCACCGCTGACCGGCGCCTTCTACGGCTTCGAATTGGTCATCGGCATCTACTCTGTCGCCAATGTCGCACCGGTCTTGACAGCCGCGATCTGCGCCTCGCTGACCGCCGAAATGTTCGGCGGCGTGCCGTTTCCGCTCGAGCTTTCGGGCCTGCCTGCGCTCACCGCCAGCCAGTATGTGCCGTTCCTGCTGCTCGGCCTGCTCGGCGGTGCCGCCTCGATCGCCATCATGCATCTGGTGACGTTGATCGAACGTGGTTTTGCCAGACTGTCGATCGATGCGGCGCTGCGCCCCGTCATCGGTGGCGTCATCGTCGGGCTGCTGGGTCTTATCACCCCGCAAGTGCTGTCAAGCGGCCATGGCGCGCTGCATCGCGAATTCTCGATGAATTACGGGCTGGCCGTGGTGGCCAGCGTCTTCGTGCTCAAGCTGACGGCGTCGGCGGTGTCGCTGGGGTCGGGTTTTCGCGGCGGATTGTTCTTCGCCTCGCTGTTCCTCGGCGCGCTGCTCGGCAAGGCATTCGCGGATGTGATGATTGTCGTCTCGCCGGCAACCGGCATCGACCCTGCCGTTGCCGCCGTCGTCGGCATGACGTCGCTCGCAGTCGGTGTCGTCGGCGGTCCGCTGACGATGACCTTCCTGGCGCTGGAATCGACCCGCGACCTGACGCTGACCGGCGTTGTGCTGGCCGCCTCGATCATGTCGGCGATCCTGGTGCGCGAAACCTTCGGTTACTCGTTCTCGACATGGCGCTTCCATCTGCGCGGCGAGACCATCCGCAGCGCCCACGATGTCGGCTGGATGCGCAGCCTCACAGTCGGTTCGATGATGCGCAAGGACATCAAGACCATCTATGCCTCGACGACGCTGGCAGCCTTCCGCAAGCAAGTGCCGCTCGGCTCTGCCCAGCGCGTCATCGCCGTCGACGCGGGCGACCACTATGTCGGCGTGCTGATCGTAGCCGAACTGCACAGCGATCCTTCCGGCGGCGAGGTCCCGGTGCGCGATCTTGCCAAATACAAGGACGCGGTGCTGGTGCCGAGCATGAACGTGCAGGCCGCCGCGGAAACATTCCAGCGGGCGGGCGCCGAAGAACTCGCTGTCGTCGAGGATTTCACCGACCACATCGTGCTGGGGCTGTTGACCGAAGGCCATTTGATGCGGCGCTATGCCGAGGAGCTCGACAAGGCGCGCCGGGACCTGTCGGGCGAGGGGTGACGGGAGGGCCAAGCGGGGTGCCTGCGACAGGGGGCGCGGTTGCGGAGCCCTAATGCTCGATCGGTCCCTTGGCCATCACCAGGGCCGTGCCGGCGGTGGTCGGGCGCTCGATCATGCGTCGCACGCGCGGCGGTTCGTCGCCGCTGTGCAGGGCCCGCACGCGTTCGCCGATGACGGCGTCGGCATGGGTGATGCGTCCATTGTGCCTGATATATTCGATCCAGGTCGGCGTGTGATAATGCTCGATCCATACGGTGGGATTCTCGAGATCGCGCGCCAGCGTCCAGTTGCGGGCGCCGTCACGACGGCGGATGCGGCCGCGTTCGGCCATGATGGCGAGGAACTCCGGTTCGTCCTCGTGCCGGATCACATACTCGATCATGATGGCGATGGGACCACTGCGCGGCTTCAGGTCAAGCGCAAGGTGCGGTTCCTTGAAGCGATTGAGCGGGTCGAGGTTGAGCACCTGCTGTTGCGGCAGCGGGAGCAAAAGACCGATGGCGCCGCCGGCCAGCATGGCGACGCTGGCTGCGATCAGCGCGGTTTCGGCGCCGTGCGCATCGGCGACGACACCCCAGATCCAGCTGCCGAGCGCGATGCCGCCGAAAGTCGCGGTCTGGTAGACCGACAGCACCCGGCCGACCACCCAGCGCGGCGTCGCCATCTGCACCGTGACGTTGAAATGCGAAAGCGCGATCACCCAGCAGGCGCCGCCGACAAGCAGGCCGAGCGACGTCTGCCAGGCATGCTGGCTGACGGCGGCATTGAAGGCGCAGACAGCGAAGCCGGCAAAAGCACAGCGCACCATCGTCTCGCTAGACAGCAACTGCCGCAGCCTGACGCTGATCAAGGCGCCGCCGACCGCGCCGATGCCGAAGGCGCCGAGCATGATGCCATAGGTCAGCGCATCGCCCTTGACGACATCGCGCGCCACCAGAGGCAGCAACGCAAGCACAGCGCCTGCACTGAAGCCGAACGCAGCACCTCTGACCAGCACCTTGCCGATGTTGGGCGACATGGCGACATAGCGCAGGCCGGCGCCCATGGCGGCCCCCAGAGACTCGCGCGGCAAGGTCGACATGGGCACGTCCGGCTTCCAGCGCGCCAGCACGACGATCAGGCCGATATAGCTCACCGCGTTCGCCGCGAAGGCGGCCGCCGCACCGGCCGCGGCGACAATGATGCCGCCGATCGCCGGACCGACGCTGCGCGTCAGGTTAAAGCCCATCGAATTGAGGGCGACGGCCGCCGGCACCTTGTTGCGGGGTACGATATCGCCGACGGAGGCTTGCCATGACGGGCTGTTGAGCGCGGTGCCGCTGTCGATCAGGAAGGTGAAGGCAAGCAGCGTCCATGGAGTGATCAGGCCGGAATAAGTGAACACGGTCAGGAGCACCGACACCACCAGCATGAAGGTCTGGGCGACCAGCATCACCTTGCGCCGGTCGAAACTGTCGGCGATGGCGCCGGCTACGAGTGCAAACAGCATGATCGGCAAGGTGGTCGAAGCCTGGACCAGGGCCACCTGATAGGGCGAGGTGGCGATCGTGGTCATCATCCAGGCGGCGCCGACACCCTGGATCAAGCCACCGAAATTCGAGACGAGACTTGCGCCCCATACGGCGCGGAAAATGCCGTGACGGAAGGGCGCCAGCGCCGAGACGCTCTCGCTGTCCGGCTTTTCGTCAATCATTTGGGGTTCCTGCCATGTCGTGCCTGCTCGTCAGACAATCCGTTTGCGCAGACCGTTTGCCGAAAGTAGGGCAGGGCGCCGAAAAGGGCAAAAAAGCTCATGGTCCAACAATGGGATAGAGGCGGTCCAGGCCTTGTCCGCCGTGGGTCCGGAGGTGCCGCGGGGATCGGCGGCTCTGTCTTCAGACAATTGCGAACGGCATGCCGCGGCACACCATCCTGGAACAGGTTCAGAATCCGTTCTGGATGCGCTCGAAGATGACGTTGGTGAAGGCCGATATCTGGCTGCCGATGAAGGGGCCGGTCAGCGCCACCACCAGCATGATGGCGACGATTTTCGGCACAAAGGTCAAGGTGATCTCCTGCACCTGCGTCAGCGCCTGGATGAGGGCGATGCCGATGCCGACCACCATGGCGACCAGCACCACCGGAGCCGACGCGACGAGCACCGTCCACACCGCATACTGGACGATGTCGAGAGCGTCGGCCTCATTCATGGGACTGGCTCTCTGCCGAAAGCGTCAGCTTGCTGCCTTGACCGAAACTCCCGGACCGACCGCGACTTCGGTGCCGTTCTGCAGCACGGCGATGAGACCGTTGCTGGCGAGGCGCACCGAAGCCACGGTGCCCGTCGTCAGGCCGTCGGCGGAGGTTATCGAGCGCCCGATCAGTGCGTCGGCCTGCGACAGCGCCGAGGACTGCATGATCTGATTGAGCTTGGTGTTGGTCTGCACCGATTGCTCGACCTGAGAGAAGGTGGCGAGCTGGGCGACATATTGCGTCGAATCCATCGGCTTGGTTGGATCCTGGTTCTTCATCTCGGCGATCAGAAGCTTCAGGAACGACTGGTAGTCGACCGCTGTCTTCGAGGTCGACGCCGTGGCCTGATTGGCGCCGGTCGGAATCGTCGTCGTCATGTCCACGTTCATCAGTATCGTGCTCCCACAGCCAACGGGCGCTCGGCACCCGAAACATCGTCATTACCACCCAGCGCGCGGCGTTCGAGCGGATAAAGCGCGCGGATCGCCTTCAGCGCCTCGTAGATATGATCCTCGCCGACCATGCGGTCGATCTGTTTCAGCGCGCTGCAGATCTGGGTGTCCTCGAAGCTTGCCAGAAGCAGCGGCAGCGAACGGCGGAACATGTCGCGTGCGGCGGCGGCGCCGGCCGGGTTCATCAGCATGACCTGCAGGATGAAATAAAGCTGCTTGAGCGGCGTCGAGGCATCGTCGGCCTGAATCACGTGGCTTTCGAGCAGGAACTGGACGTCGTTCATCAATTCGACGGTGACCTTGCGGTCGACCCGGATGACGGCGCCGTTGATGTAGATCTTTTCGTTCGGCTTCAGCGATATCTTCAGCGTGTTGGTCATTGAATGCCGTCCCTGATGATCTGGGACACCTCGATCAGCCCTTCGAAATTGTTGGTGCGGCCCTGACGGATGTCCTCCGCCTCGCGCAGCAGCCACAGGCCGATGGAAATGAGGTTGGCGCGCAGTTCCTTGGGCAGGGCGTTGTCGCTGGAGCCAAGATCCTCGACGAAGGCGGTCCAGACGCGGTTGGTGAAGTGAAGCGCCTCGATCGCCTCCATCGAATCGTGGCCGGCCGCTGCTGCCGCCGCCAGCATGTCGATCGAGCGGGTCAGAAGCTCCCGCTCGCGGTCCTTCGCGTCGGCAACGGAGTTGCTCTGGATGTCGGCGTAGGAGAATTGGTACATCGTTGGGGCTCTACCGTTCCGTTAAGCGTTGTCAGGTCAGGTAATTCAACAGGCTGAGCTGCTGCAGGCGTGCGGTCAACGCGAAAGACGTTTCGATGTGCTGTGTCAGGTCCGCGACCCGTGTCGCGGCTGCCGCCGGATCGACGGCTTCCAGATCGAGAATGTGCCGTTCGAAAAGGTCGACCTGCGTTTTCATCCGATCGTTGGCATCGGAAACCCGCTTCTGGACGATGCCGGTCTCGGATTGAAGCTGGCCAATGCCGCTCAGCGCTTCGCCAACCAATGTGGTCGAGCGGCTGACAACCGTATTCTTCGCCGCCTGGCTGATGTTGCTGGACATCAGGCTGCTGACCATGGCTGCCGCCATGGCGAGTTTCTGAATGCCATCGCTGTTGGCGCTGGTCGAAGTCGGTGTGGTTTCGTTGAGTGCGATGCGGCTGACGATCTGCTGGTCGGTGGCGTTCGACCAGTTGCCTTGCCAACCCGCGCCCGTGAACTGCGGCACGACATCATTGGTGATGAAATCGTCCATCTGGGCAGCCGTGATGTTGGCCGCTGCCGGGTCGTCCTGGGTGAAACCGAAATTGGTGAGGAAAGCGGTATCGAATGCAGCCTTGGCAGGAGAGCCGGCAGCGGTGAAATCGTTGATCGGCTTGACGTCTGTGTTGGTGCCGGCAAACAGATATTCACCATTAACGCTGGTGTTGAGGATCGAGGTCAGCTGCTGGATGGTCGCCTTGCCGGAGTCCCGGGTGAGGCTGTTGGACGAGTCGCTCGAGGAAGCGGTGGTCAGGGCGGACAGGAAGGTCTGCGCGGCGGTGGAGAGCTGACCAAGCGAGGTCTGCGTCGAGGAAAGCCGGGCGCCGACCAGGCCGTTGGAATCGATGATGACGTTGAGCCGGTCAAGATCGCGCTGGAAGGTGACGGCCTGGGTGGTGCGCCCACCGAGAGCCAGGCCGACGTCAGCGACCCGGCCCGTCGAGGATTCTTTGGTGGCTTTGACGAGTTCGGCCTGCATGCGCATCTGCTGGGAGCGCATGGCATTGGAGATTGCGGCCGAGGAGACTGAAGTCATGGAATTATCCCACCGCGTTGAGCAAGGCCGTCAACATGTCGTCGACGGTTTTCATCATCCGGGCTGATGCCTGGTAGGTGTGTTCGAGGTCGAGCAGCAGCGACATTTCCTGGTCGACATTGACCCCGGTCGCGTTGGACAGCGCCTCGGCGCTGCGCGATGCCAGTGCTTCCTTGGCGTCGGAGGCGGTCGAAGCCTGCTGGCGCACGCTCTCGAACCAACCGATCGAACTGGCGGCGTAGTCGGATACGCTGGAGGTTGCCGAAACGCCGGCGGCGGGGTCGAAAGTCATCGGCTGGTCGAGCCGGTCGCCATAGGCAACCAGAAGGGTGGAATAGGACGCGCCGCCGCCCGTGTTGGCGACATAGGCAGCACCATTGGCGCCGCCGTCGCGCAGCAGCGTCGGGTTGCCGCCGGTGCTCGGGTCCATCGCTGCATTGACGCTGATGGACGCGGCAAGGCCGGTGACCAGCGTGCCGGCGGCCGGCACGGCCGGCGCCCCCGACCAGGTGAACAGGCCGGCGGCATTGGCCATCGAGGGTGCGGTCTCGGCAAAAGCGGTGATCAGGCCACGCGCGGTCTCATCGAGCTGGCTCTGCATGGTCGAGGCGACGCCGTCGCGCAATTGCAGCAGGCCGGCAAGCGTGCCGCTGGCGCTGGTGTTGCCGCCGGCTCCCGCCGAGATCGGCACGTTGTCGATGTAAACGGCATTGCCGGCGGCACCCGCGGTATAGCCTGCCGACGCCGCGAAGGTGACCGTGCGCGGTATCGTCTCGAACAAAGTCGTGCCGTCACCGGTGGTGATGACCATGTCATTGTCGCCTCGCGTGAAGGTCGACACCGGGACATAGTTCGAAATCTTCTTCAAAAGCGCGTCGCGCTGGTCGAGCGCATCGGAAACGTCGGTGCCGGAACGGGTTCCGGACATGACCGCCGTGTTGGCATCCTGGAACTGGCTGAGCAGCGAGTTCAGGTCATCGACGGCGGTGGCGATCTGGCCGTCGGTCTGGGTGCGGAAATCCTGGACTGCCTTGGAGCCCTCATTGAGCGAGCGCACGACCTGCTTGGCGGCGTCGATGACCGAGGCGCCGAGGTTCTGGTTCGACGGCGAGGTGGCGTAGAGCTGCAGCGCCTGCTGCAGGTTGGCGATCGCGGTCGAGGGCGAGGACGCATTGTCGACGCCATTGACCGCAACGCCCAGCTGATCCATGCCGCTGTAGAGCGCGTTCTGCCCGCTCCAGGCCGACAGCGCGCCGAGATTCTGGCGAAACAAAAGCTCGTTGGCTGCGCGCTGGATATCGACCGAACGCGCGCCCGGCGCCGTGCTGGTGACGACGGCCTGACGCCGTGAATAGTCCGGGTTGGAGGCGTCGGCCACGTTGCGCGAGACAACGCTGGTCTGTCGCGCGGTGTTCATAAGCGCCGACTGGGCGATACTCAATGCGGTAGACAGTGACATGCGGGTCTTTCGCGGGCGACGCCCGTCTTATCTCTTCAGGTTGACAAGGACGTCCATCAGATCGGAACCGGTCTGGAAGACTTTCGAATTGGCGGTGTAGCTGCGCTGCGCCGCGATCATGTTGGTCAGTTCTTCGGCGATGTCGACGTTGGAATTCTCGAGCGCGCCGGAGATGATGGAGCCGAGCTTGCCTTCATTGGCAAAGCCGACACGAACCGCGCCGGACTCGGTACCCTGCGAATAGACGTTGCCAGGCAGCGCGGTGAGCTGATCCGGGCTCTGTACGTCAGCCAGCGGGATCTTGTAGAGCGGCTTGGTGGAGCCGTCCTTGTACTGCGCGTAGATGGTGCCGTCCTTGCTGATCTGGACCTTGTCGATAGTGCTCGGCGCGTTGCCGTTGACCTGGGCGTCGGAAACCGTGAAGCCGGCGCCAAGCTGGGTCAGCGCAGACAGATCGAGCGAAAAGGCGGCGCCGTTGGGCACGGTGAGGGAGACGCTGTCGACGGCGCCGGTGAGCTTGCCAGTGGTGGCGTCGAACGTCAGGTTGGCCGAGCCCAGCGCGCCACCGGTATAGGGGAATGCTGTCCCGGCCGTGGCCTGAGACTGATCGAAGACCGAGACCTGCCAGGTGCCGGCGCCGGTGTTGGTGAAATAGACGTCGAGCAGCTTCTTGTTGCCGAGATTGTCGTAGGCAACCATGGAGGATTTTGAGGTGTACTGCGCGCCGACAGCATTGGTGGTGGGCAGATTGCCGGCGGCGATCGGGGTCGCGCCGGCCGGCAGGTTGCCGGCATAGCTGCCCTCAGTGCTCGGTGTTGCAGTCATTCCCTGGTCTGAGATGACAACCGGGACCAACCCCTCGAAGCCATTGACCGTCGCTGCCGGTACGCCGTTGTCGTAGCTGTACGCCATCAACTGGAAGCCGGCCGAGTTGACCAGTCTGCCTTGACCGTCGGGAACGAAAGCGCCGGCCCGGGTCAGGTAGGGGGTGCCGCTCGGATCCTGAACGACAAAGAAGCCATCGCCGCTGACGGCAAGGTCGGAAACCGAGGTCGTGTATTGAAGCACACCCGGATCGCTGACCGCCTGGCGGATCGTCGTGGTGACGCCGCCGGAATTGTAGGCACCGCCGGTCGACGGCATGACCAGCGTCGAGAATTCGGCGGAGGAGCGCTTGTAGCCGGTGGTGTCGGAATTGGCGATGTTGTCGGCGACCGTCGATAGGCGGTTTGCCTGGGCGTTCATGCCGGAGACGCCGGTCCGCATCATTCCGTAGAGGCTCATCGAAACGTCTCCGCTGTGTCCATGCTGCTGGCTACGAGGCTACGCATGTTTTCTTGCGCGAGGCTGGCGCGGCGCTGCATCAGAAGACGAGCCGGTAGCCGAGGAAACGCTTGGAATCGATCGGGTCGGTGCCCAGCTTCTCGCGCAGCTTCTTGCGCAGTTTGCTGATGTGGCTTTCCACCACGTTCTCCTCGACCTCTTCGTCGAAGATGCCGTAGATGGCATTGAAAACCTGGGTCTTGGTGACACGGCGCCCCCGATTGCTCGCCAGATATTCGAGGATGCGGCGCTCGCGGCGCGGCAGGGGGAGGGGCTGACCGTCGATCTCGGGGTCGCGGCCGTCCATGAAGATGCGCATGGCGCCGATCTCGGTGTAGGCGACGTCTTCCTGGGCGCGGCGGCGGATGGCGGTGATGCGGGCCAGAATCTCGCGGATATGGACGGGCTTGCGAATGACGTCGTCGACGCCGCTCTCGAACAACCGCAGCGTGTTCTCCAGCGAATGCTGTTCGCTGAGCGCAATGACCGGAGCGCCGGTGCGGTCGCGGATCTGGCGGGGAGAGATGGAACCTTCGCGGCAGTCGCCGATGAGGAAGGCCCGGACCGAGCGCAGATCGGTGTCCGCGGCCGAGTTCACCCACTCACCGAATTCGCCGGACGCAAAGCCTGCACAGGCGATGCCCTCACGATCGAAAAGTGAATTGTATCCCTCTGTTACGAGCTCGCGCTCGTCAACGATCACAATCATCGGCCCCGCCTTCCGAATCAAATCATTTGCCCCGTGAAGAGAGGCGTATCCGCTGGCGGGAATCCTGAACAACCGTCATTTCTTGTAGCTAGTTTCTTGGGAGTCTGGAATCGTACCGGTTGCATTAGCGGGCGGCCAGATGTGCTTTCGGCGGCAAGGTATGATCAAGTCTAACCAACAATTCGGGTTGTACGGTTGGTCTATTAGTAACGGGAAATGCGCTTACGGGTTGCAGAAGCCGCGGGCGTTCGCGGTCCATTTTCCAAAGCCGGTGGCGACCATGTTGGCAATGACGCGGCAGACATAGATCTTCTGCGCCGGGTCGTTGTCGGGACCGGCATGATAGCGGGCAACGGCCATCGACCAGGTCTCGTGACGGGCATGAAGGCTGGCCAGGAAGCGCGCCGCATAGTCGACGTTCTGGCGTGGGTCGAGCATGTCCTCGACGCTGCGAAAATGCGATGCGTGATAGTGGTGATTGATCTGCATGCAGCCCAGATCGATCAGGGTCTTGCCCTCGCGCCGGGCATTGGCGAAGGCGGCAAGGGCCTCGGTCCGGCTCCTCGGAAAGACTGCTTTTCCTTCTATATTCAAGGCATTGGGTTGAAGGCTGCCCTTGTTTCCGGTCTCCGTCAGGCCAACGGCATAGAGGATGCCGGCGGGCACGCCATAACGATCGGCGGCGCGCAGGATCTCCGGCTCGCAGGGGTTGGCCGCGGCTGCGGCGGCGTTTGCCGCGCTAGATAAAGATATCGCCGCCAGCGCGCTCGCGAGCAGGCGAAGTGCCGCGGCCGTAGTCCTGCGCGTCATCGTTGCGTTTCCCTGAGGATTGCTGGCCCGGTTGCTGGCCGCCGGCTCCACCATTGCCGCTGCCCGAATTCCCCGGTTGAAAGGATGCTGGATCGCGGCCTGTCGCCGCCGCCATAGGAGCGGTTGCATCCGTCCGGGTTGTAGCGGGAGCTGCTACCGAAGGTTGCAGTATCGTGACCTTGTCAACCTCAAAGCCGAGCCCCCGCAGTGACTTGACGATGGCCTCGCTGTCGGCCGACAGCCGACGATAAGCGTCATGCGTTTCAGGCTTCAGCTCAATCGAAAGTTGTTCCCCGGAGAGGCGAAGATTGGCCGTCACCATGCCGAGTTCGGCGGGGTGGAGTTCGATCTTCAACACATGTGTCGGAACGGCAACAGAGCTGGCCAGATGGGTGGTCGTGGGTGAGGCTGAAAGCGCCTTTTGCGGCCCGGCGTCGGCGGCTATGGCGTTGATCACATTGAGGGCTGCCTGGCTGATGGGACTTTGCGGCGGTGCGGGGAAACTCCGTTCCGACACCACGTCGATGCGCGCAGTGGACAGGGACTGTTTTCCCGCTTCTGGACGCATCGAGGACTGGACATCCTCGATGCTCTTCATCGCATTCGCGGTGTGCTTCGACCGCACGCCGGGCACATCGGCGGCCGGTGCGTCCGACAGCTTCTGGGCCGCCGCTGCGGCGTCGCGTTTTGGCGCGCTGGAGGCAGCGCTCGGCGACTGACCGTCAAACGCCGTCAAAGGTCCGTCGACGATTGACGCCTGCTCCGGCTTCGACATGGTTTCGAGTGCTTCGCGTCCGCCCGCGGCTTTTGGCCGGTAGGTCTTTGGCAGTGAAGCCTGCCCATCGAGCGCCGGGTCCGACGGATTCTCGCCGGTGGCCGTATTGCCCCCGGCTGCCTTGGCCGTTGTCGCGAAATGCCGCAGGTCATGAAACGCGATCAGCAGCGGCAGGTCGTCCTGAAGCGGCCCGGCATCCGGCGCCGTATCTTCAGCGTCGGCCTTCGCGTTTTCTTCCAAATCGTCCTTGCCGGTTTTCACGTTTGCCACTTTGGCCGAGATGGTCCTTCCGGGCTCGGCCGATGCTGGTTCGGCCCTGGCGTCATGCCCGGCAAGGCCGGCAGCGAGCTTGCTCCAGCGCTGGTCGCGCGATCCCGCCTCTGTCGAAGGCTGCCGTTCCGGGCGGGCAGCACCGGCATCGTCGCGCAGCATCTCGCCGAAGCCGGCGTCATCGTTCCTGCCGTTCGCGGCCGGCTGCTCCGACGTCGCGCGCGTGGAGGCAAATCCTGGCAAGGCCGAGCCGAGGCTGGTGGTCATTTTGGGGCGGCTCCAAGCATCTGGTCGATCAGGTCGAGCTGTCGACGTGTTCTGGTCATGGCGGCGTCGGTCGGATCGGCGGGCTCTGGACCGGCTGCGGGTGACGGTGCCGACGCTGGCATGACAGTCGCAGGGTCGGCGGATGCCGCTGCTGCCATGTCCGGCGCATTGGCGGCTGGTCCGCCGGAGGCCGCGGTGACGGCGGGTTGCTCCGAGATGGCGCCTTCGACCGGCGGCAGGCCACTGTCATCGGCGCCTTGCGCCGTGGCGATCTCGGGCACCGGCTGCGCCGCGGCGGCAGGAACTGGGGCAGGCTTTTCCGCCGGAAGGGCGGTGGGCGGCGCGACGACCTCGCCGGCAATGGCCTGCGCGGCGTCGAGCAAAGCGCGGTCGCCCTCCGACAGCCGGCTGCGGTCGATCTTGCCGAGCTTGGCGCGAACGTCCTCGATTGTACCCGAGGTGACGGTGGAAAGGCTGGCATAGAGCAGGGCGCGTGGATCGTCCTGATTGGTGTTGCCGTCGCGGCCCTGTTCCGCCCGCGCCGAAGCGAAGGCCGACAAGTCGTTCAGGCCGTCTATCGCGGCCCGGCGGGCGATGCGCAGATAGATCACCTTCTCGCGCTCGGGATCCATCATCGAGGTGATGTCGCCCAGCTTGTCCTGGCTGATCGACATGTGCAGCGCGATGACGCCGGAGACGAAGGAGTCGGCGAACTGGCTGGCATAGGGCGAATAGAGATAGCGCTCGACATATTGGGTGGAAGCAAGGGCGAAGCGTGCCGCGTCGCCTTGCGCGACTGCAAGGCCAACCGAACGGCGAAGTGCCGCTTCCTCGACCAGCGTGCCGGGGCTGAGCAATCTTGCCTCGTCGAGCAGACGGAGTGCGGTCGCCGGTTGATCGCCGGCAAGCAGTGAGCCTTTGACCAGGGCGAGGAAGGCGCCGAGATCCGGAGGCAGCGCCATGGGATCGATCGGCCTCAAGGCTTCGATAGCCTCGCCGGGCCGGCCGTTGAGGTAATCAATCACGCCTTTGGCGATGGCAAGGCTTTGCGGGTCCGTCGTAGCGCGCGACGTGGCCGCTTCGACGGTCACCGGGTTGCCGCCGCTCATGCCATAGACAAGCAGAGCTCGAAAGTTCTTGGGATCCTTGTAGTCCTCGGCATTCGCCGCCCGCAGGCGCGCATCTGCCATCTCCAGCAGCTTGGCTTGCATCGGCAGGGCGGCATGATCGCCGGCGGCTATGCGGTCCTGGATGAGTTGCAGCGAGCGCACCAACTGATACGGCTGCAGCGTATCCTGGGCGAAACCGGTCGACGGGTGTCCGCCGGCCAGCAGCAACAGGCCAATCAACCGGCGGGTGACGGCCGCTCGCTTCATCCGCCGGTCGCCATCAGGATCTCGATGCGGCGGTTCGCGGCCGCCAATGGATCGGCTGCTATTTTCGGCTGGCGGTCGGCGAAGCCGGCGACCTCGGTGATGCGGCGTTCGTCGACGCCGCCGCGCACGAGCATGTAGTAGGCGGAATGCGCGCGCGCCGTCGACAGGCGCCAATTGTCGTAGCTGTCGCCGCGGAACGGCCGGGCGTCGGTGTGGCCGTTGATGCTGATGGTGCCCTTCTGGCTGTTGACGATGCGGCCGATCTTCTCCATCGCCAGCACCAGTTCGCGTCTCGGCAATGCCGAGCCGACCTCGAACATGCCGAAGTCGAGCTGGTCGGTGATCGAGATGACGACCCCCTTGTCGGTGGCTTCGACCGAGACGCCGTCGTGCAGCTTGTCGCCGGGCTTGAAGGCATCGGCCAGTTGCCGCTTGACGTCGGCCGCTGCCTTGACGGCAGCCGCGGTTGGCGCCTTCTCGCCGACGTCAGGCTTGGTGGCGTTTTGCGTCGCGGCTTTCGCTCCGCCCGCGACCGTGGTGCCGTCCGGTTTGGTCTCGCCGGCCATTGCCGTGGCAGGGTTCGCGGCCTGCTTGCCGGTCGCGTCCTTAGCCAGCGGCTCGAGCGGTGCCGCGACAGGCGGCACGGCTTTGACTTTGAGCACTTGCGTTTCGGCGGTCTTGTCGCCGGGCTTGGCCGGATCGCCCTCGATCTTGGTGCGCTCGGCGCTGGCCTCGGCGCCGGGCGCCGCGACCTGCTGCGACCAGAAATCCGGCTCGAAGGGATCGCGGTAGGAGGCGCCACCGGAGGCGCCGGTAGCCGGTCCGGCAGCCTGCACGCCGCCGTCGCCTTTCTGGCTGACATTCTGCATGACGCCGGTATCCGCGGCGATTTCCGAAAGCACCGCGTAGGGGTCGGCGAAGAGATGATCGTCGGTGCGTTCCGCCTGCTGCGGCTCCTGCTTGTCCTGCTTGCGGTCCGACGCGCCCGCGCCGGCATTGCCGTTCTGTCCGGCTTTGCTGGTCGCCTCTTGCGGATCGTCGGCCGTCAGCCCCATGGCGCGCGGGCCGTCGCCGAGATCCTCCAGGCCCTTGCGGCTCGAATTGCGGTCGACCAGCTTGACCGGGTTGAAGTAGCTGGCGACGGCTGCCTTGGTCTGCTCGTTGGCGGCGTTGATCAGCCACATGACCAGGAAGAAGCACATCATGGCCGTCATGAAGTCGGCGAAGGCGATCTTCCAGACGCCGCCATGGTGGGCTTCGTCATGGTCGTCATGACTGCGCCGCACGATGATGATCTCGTGGCGGCCGTGATCGGCGTCGGCGACGCTCATGCCAGGACCTCCGAGAGGGTCGTCGACCATTCGGCCATGCGCGTCTCGAACACCGCCTCGTCGATGGCGACGGTCAGGTCGAAGCCTGGCGCCTCGACAAAATCGAGATTGGCGGCGCGGGGTCCGAGCGACGCCTTCAGTGTTTCGAACATCGAGAGCGGGCCGCGCACGACGATGCGCACCGCTTCGGCATCGCCAACCGCTTCGCGAACGGCGCCGGCCAACGCATCGATCGAACGTTTCTGCAGATCGTCGCTGACGATGCCGCCGATGATGCGGGCGACCGTGGCGGCGACAAGTCCGGTCACGCGCGCCTCCATCGCATCGATGCGCAACGAGACAGCCTTGCCGACATCGTCGCCGAGGCTTTCGAGAAATATCCTTGCTTCCTCGGCACTGGCCTGGCGTTCGGCTTCGAGCGCGGCGTCATGCGCAGCCGACAGGCGGACCTCCAGCGCTGCCTCCGCCTGGGCAACCGCCTCGGCGATCAGCGTGCCGATATCGGCTTGTGGCGCCGGCGTCTCGGGCTTGTGGTCGGGATCGACTGCTGCCCGGGGCTGGCCGGCGCGTTGCGCGCGCGTCCCGAAATCGGGCAGAAGGTCGAAGAGGGCTACGGAGGGCATGGTTTACACCGCCACTTCCTGGGCAGCCCATTTGCGCAGGATCTGCGCGGTGCGCTCCTCGTTGAGATCGACCATCCTGGCAAGCCTGTCCTGCGGCGCCGGCCGGATCTTCTGGCGAAGATCGTCGAGCGGCGTGGGGCCTGGGCGTGTGCCTGGCAAGGTCCCGATCGCGGCACTGTCGGTGGCCGCCATTGCCTCCGGCGTCGGCAGCGAGCGCTGGACGTCGTCGAAGCTGGGACCTGCCAGGGCCGGAGTAGCCTTTGCCGTCAGCGCCGCGGCCATCGGCCTCAGGCCGAAGAAGGCGACCAGGAACACCACGACGATGAAGGCACCGGCATTGATCATCGTGCCGGCATGCTGGCCGATAGAATCGAGCATTCCCGCCTGCGGGATCGCCTCGCCATCCAGGCCATCGATGAACTCGACCGCCGAGACGTCGATGATGTCGCCGCGCTTTTCGTCCAGGCCGGTGGCGGACGTGACCATCTTCTGGATCTCGGCGACGCGCTTGGCGATCTGCTCCGGCGTGGCGTCCTTGCCGAGGATGGCCGTCAGCCGCTGCTGATTGACGACCACGGCGATCGACATCTTGGTGACGGTGTAACCGTTGGAGACCGTGGCGATCTTCTTGGAATTGATCTCGTAGTTGGTGATCTCTTCCCTGCGGTCGTTTTGCGAGGAGGATTGCGGGCCATCGGTGGCGGTTGCCTGGGTCTCGGGCAGGTTCTGCTCGACGCTGGCCGGAGTGGAAGCCTGCTTCTGGTTGTTGTTCTCGTTGGCCCGCACCGACTGCACCGAGCGTTCGACGCGGGAATTCGGATCGAAGATGGTCTCTTCCGTCTGGCGGGTGTCGGTGTTGACCTCGGCCTTGACGCTGGCGCGGAAATTGTCGGGGCCGAGATAGGCCGTCAGCGCACGGCGGATGTTGTCTCCGATCTGCGCCTCGACGGTCTGCTCGACGCCGAGCGTGCGGGCGGCGCTGGTGTTGGAAGGGTCGTCGCCCGCAGCCAGCAGATTGCCGCTGGAATCGAGAACAGTCACCTTGTCTGCCGACAGGCCGGGAACGGCGGCGGCGACGAGATGGCGGATCGACATGGCGCTCTTCTCGGCGTCGATGCCGGCGTAGCGGATGACCACGGAAGCGGAGGGCTGCTGCTCGTCGCGGCGAAAATTGGCGCGTTCGGACATGACGATGTGGACCCGCGCAGCCTTGATGCCCGATATCGACTGGATGGTGCGGGCGATCTCGCCTTCCAGCGCGCGCACGCGGGTGATCTGCTGCATGAAGGAGGTGAGGCCGAGCGAGCCGACATTGTCGAACAGTTCGTAGCCGGCATTGGCGCTGGTCGGCAGGCCCTTTTCGGCGAGCAGCATGCGGGCCTGAGCGGTGGTGCCGGCCGGCACCAGAACCGAGGTTCCATCGGCGCCGACATCGAAGCCGATACCGGCTTCGCCCAGCACCAGGCCGATCTGGTTCACGTCGGCACGGTCTAGTCCCACATAGAGCGTGTCGTAGGCGGGGCGGTTGAGATAGACCGAGGCGATGCCGATGACGCCCATCACCAGAACGGCGATGCCCGCCAGCATGGCGAGGCGCTTCACGCCAAACCCGCGGAGATTCGAGATGATGCTCTGGATCTGTTCCGGCACGGTTCAACGACTCCCAGCATGATTGTCCGCTGGAACTCTAGTCTTCGAAGCTTGTGCGAAAATGAAATCGGGCCGCGCTTGCGGCGCGGCCCGATTATCTGATGGGAAGGTGGGCGCCGGTGGCGCCCGTGATCAGCTCTTGAACAGAGACAGGATCGACTGCGAGGCGGCGTTGGCGATCGACAACGCCTGGATGCCGAGCTGCTGCTGCACCTGCAGGGCCTGGAGACGGGTCGATTCCTTGTTCATGTCGGCATCGACGAGCTGGCCGACGCCGCGGTCGATGGAGTCCATCAAGCTCTGGGTGAAGGTCTTCTGCAGGTCGATGCTGCTCTTGGCCGAGCCGAGGATGGTGGCGGAGTCGGTCAGCTGGGCCATGACCTTGTCCATCCTGGTTACCATCTGCGTGATGATGTCGTCGGTTACCCCTGGGGCCGTGATGTCGAGGTTGTAGGCGGAAATATTGTCGACCTTGGCGACCGCTCCCGCCGCCGTCTGGCCGGCTGTGTTCGCGGCGATATCCGTTCCTCCGCCCGCGATCACGCCCGCATAGGCGTTGTCGTACAGGGTCTGGGCGGCGCCCGTGGAATAGATGGAGGTTTTGCGATCGAGGGTTCCGGAATTCTTCACCTCGGCGGCGAGGCCGTAGTCGAAAAGCTTGGTGCCCTCAACATCGATGTTGATCGTTCCGATCGACACTGCGCCGGATGAGGAGCGATTGAATGAGGACACGATCTGCGAGTCGGGCTGAACGCCATCATTGGGGGCGGCAGTCTGCTTGGAGGTCACCGCCAGGAAATTCGAGCCGGAGAAGGTCGCCGCATCGGCAAACGACTTCATCTGCGTCTGAAGCGCCTTGATCTCGGTCTGGGTTTTTGCCTTGGCGGCATCCGTCTGACCGACCATGGACAGCACCTTGGTCTTGATCTGCCCGATCGTTGTCAGCACATTGTTCATGCCGGTGTAAGCGGCGTCGACCTTCGAGGCGCCGAGGCCGAGTGCATCCTGCACGGTCGACAGGGCCGCGTTGTCGGAGCGCATCGTGGTGGCGATCGACCAGTAGGCGGCGTTGTCCGAGGCCTGCGAGACCCGGTAACCGGTCGATATGCGGGCCTGCGTCTGTTCAAGCGACTTGTTGGTGGCGCTGAGGCTTTGAAGTGCGGTTAACGCCGAAGCGTTGGTCATGATGCTCGCCAAGAAAGTCGCTCCTTCTCAAAAGCCGACATGCTCAGACATGCCGGATGGGCCTGTTCAACGGGTGGCATCGTGCCGGTCGGACCGATACGCCAACTGTCGTAAGCTATTGGTTAACCATAACTAGCGCGGCATGGTTAACAGCCTGTTAAAAGCTGGCTTTTGAGAGTTAAGCATCGAGGGTTGCGTGGGGCTGGAGCAAAACGCAAATCGGGCCGCGCTTTTGGCGCGGCCCGATTTTTAGTGCGAACTGCGGTTGAGCGAAGGCGATTAGCCGCGGAAGAGCGACAGGATCGACTGCGACGAACCGTTGGCGATCGACAGCGCCTGGATGCCGAGCTGCTGCTGGACCTGCAGGGCCTGCAGACGGGTCGATTCCTTGTTCATGTCCGCATCGACCAGCTGGCCGACACCGCGATCGATGGAGTCCATCAGGTTCGAGGTGAAGGTCTTCTGCAGGTCGATACTGCTCTTGGCGGCGCCGAGCGTGGTGGCGGCGTTGGTCATGGCCTTGAGCGCGGCGTCGACGACGTTCATCTGCTGCGCGATCTGGCTATCGCTGGCAGCCGTGCCACCCGAAAAGATAGTGAGCGAGGCAACCGAATAGGTGTCGGTTGCCGCTGCTGCAGCACCCAGGGTGGGGTTCGAGGCCGTGGCAACAGCAGCGCCCGTGGTGCCGAGGCGAGCCGTGTCGAGAATACCCTTGGCGGTTGGTGCCGCGCCGGCATCGTACAGCTTGATGCTTTCCACATTGACATCGATCGTCGAGATCGAAGCCGCGCCGGTCGCGTCGCGGTTGAAGGCCGAAACAATCTTCACGTCGGCCGCGGTGCCTGTCGCAGTGGACACCGAAAGCATGTTGGTGCCGGAGAAGGTGGCGCCATCGGCGTAGGCCTTCAACTGGTTCTGAAGGGCGGCGATTTCGACCTGGGTCTTTTCCTTGGAGGCGTCCGTCTGGCCGTAGGACGCGACCAGCTTGGTCTTGATCTGGTTGATGGTATCGATCGCGCTACTCATGCCGGTATAGGCTGTGTCGACCTTGGAGGCGCCGAGGCCGAGAGCGTCCGAAACGGTGGACATTGCCTGGTTGTCGGAACGCATTGTGGTGGCGATCGACCAATAGGCGGCGTTGTCCGAAGCCTGCGAGACCTTGTAGCCGGTCGAAATGCGGGCCTGGGTGTCGGTGAGGGATTTGTTGGTGGCGTTGAGGCTCTGCAGAGCCGTCAATGCGGCGCTGTTCGTCATGATGCTGGACATGGTACTCGTACCTTGATTTTACAGGTATTTTTTACATACCGGCTCTACCGGTATGACGGTGCGGCATCATGCCCATGATCTCTCAAATCGATCACCCGCCATCTGCGAGCGAATATGCGGGCAAGTCCCTACCAAAGGGCTAAACCGGACGGTTAATCGAAAATATATTGCTGGGATTTCGAGCCGGCGCGGCAGGGTCAGTTGAAGGAGCGCACCAGGCTGCCGACAAGCAGGTTCCAGCCGTCGATCAGGACGAAGAACAGGATCTTGAACGGCAGCGACACCACTGTCGGCGGCAGCATCATCATGCCCATCGCCATGGTGATGGTGGCGACGATCAGGTCGATGACCAGGAATGGCAGCACGATCAGGAAGCCGATCTCGAATCCGCGCCGGATCTCCGAGATCATGAAGGCTGGCACCAGGATGCGCAGGTCGACGGTGTCACGCGAAACGGTCTGGCCGCGCTCGCGGGCGAGGTCGGCGAAGAGGTCGAAATCCTTGTCACGCACATTGTGCAGCATGAAGGTGCGGAACGGGTCCGAAATCTTGTCGAAGGCTTCGGTCTGTGTGATCTGGTTGTCCATCAGCGGCTTGACGCCGGTGTTCCAAGCCTGATCGAAGGTCGGCGCCATGACATAGAAGGTCATGAACAGCGACAGCGAAATCAGGATGAGGTTTGCCGGTGTCGACTGCAGGCCGATGCCGGCGCGCAGGATCGAGAAGGCGATGACGAAACGGGTGAAGCTGGTCACCATGATCAGCAGGCCTGGCGCCACCGACAGAACGGTCAGCAGGCCGAACATCTGGATGATGTAGCCGACGGTGGTGCCGTCAGCCTTGCCGATGCCGCCGAGATCGAGTTGCTGGGCCGCCGCGATGGAGGTGGCGGCGGCGATCATGGCCGTGGCGAGAAGGAGTTTTCTCATTCGAGCAGCAATGTCCTGATGAGTACCTGTTTGGCGTGACCCTGGCTGCGGATCGCGGCGCGGTCTTCGAGGTCGGCCTTCAGGTGCTGGTAGCCGCTGGCGCCCTCGATCTGATGCATCTTCAACGTGCGCACCAGGGCCAGAAGGTCCTGGTGGATGTCATCCGACATTGCCTGTGGCTGCGGCGCGTCATAGACGATGGACACCTCCATCCTGATCCAGGTGCCGGCAGGCGAGGCGATGTTGGTGGTGATCGGCGCCAGCACGACCAGTGTAGGCCCCACGGCTGGCTGCTCGGCAGAAGCCGGCTGCTCCGTCTTGCCTTCATTCTCGGGCGCCGCCGGTACCGACGACGGTGCGTCGACACCCTTCAGATAGCCGCCGGACATCCAGCCCATGCCGATGGCGGCCGCCGTCACAACCAGCAGCATGCCGGCCTGAATGGCAAGGGAGGGACCCTTGCGCGGCTGGACCTGTTCGACATTTGCCACTGTGCTCTGTTCCCCAACCCTAGAACGGAAGAACCTGGTCGAGAATCTGCTGGCCGTAGGCAGGCTGCTGAACCTCGGTGATGCGACCGCGTCCGCCGTAGGAGATGCGGGCCTCGGCGATGCGTTCGTAGGGGATGGTGTTTTCGGCGCCGATATCGGCCGGCCGCACGATGCCGGCGAGCGTCAGCACCCTGAGCTCGGCGTTGACGCGCACTTCCTGCGATCCGGTGATCATCAGATTGCCGTTGGGCAGCACATCGGTGACGATCGCCGCGACATTGAGCTCAAGCGTCTCCGAGCGCTTGATCTCGCCGTCGGCGGTCGTGTCCGTGGTGGAGCTGAGAGCCCCAGCGCCCTTGCCGGCGGTGCTCCACTTGTCCCACTGCGCGCTGAGGTCGTAACCGAGCTTGCGATTGGCGGTGCGGCTCCTGTCGTTCTGGTTCTTGAAGTTGGCTCGATCGTTGATCTTGATCTTGACCGTCAGGATGTCGCCCTGGGACAGCGCCCGCGGGTCGGTGAACAGCCGGCTCTGGCGGTCGTCCCACAACGAGAATTTCTTGACCGGCGCGGGCGGCGTTTGCGGATAGCGATAGAGGGAGCCAGTACTGCCGCCATCGATGCCGGAGCCGACCGGGGACAGAGCCGGCTCCCTGCCGACCTCCTTGAGGTTGGTTCCGCAACCCGACAGCACGGTGACCGCGCACAGGACAAGCATTTTCCGGATCATGACGGGTCTACCCTTCGGGCTGCGCTGGCCATAATGCCGGTGAGCGTCGCCGCCGCCTTCTGGTCCATTTCGTTGAGGATGACGCTCGCCTTGCGTGTGTCGAGCTTCATCAATATGGCCGCAGCCAGATCGGCGTTGACGATGGCCAGCCGCTCGGCAGCGGCGTCGGGTTTCATGCCGGCGTAGATCTGGACGACGCCGTCCTCGGCCCGGGCCAGGAAAATCTCGCGCCGCTTCAGCCAGGTCTCGTATTCAGCTTTCTTTGCATCGAGAGCTTTCATGCGCTCGTCAATGCCGGCCTGGAGCTGCTTCAGTTCCTCCGCTTGCAGGACATAGCGGCGGTCGCGGGCGGCGTCGGCGATGTTTGAGCAGAAGCGCTCGATCTCGCTTTGGTCCGGCGCGTTTTCCCGTGTCAATTGCCGCGGCGGCGCTGCCACCGGTGCTCCCGGCAGGACCTGGCGGACCGTCTCCTCGCCGCGTGCGGTGTCGCCGGCAAAGGGCAGAGCCGCGAGAATAGCGGTCGCAAGCAGGATCGCGGCTTTGCGGTGTCTGCCGTCATGGCGTGGGAAGGAGCGCGTCATCGGCATCGCCTATTGCAGAACCAGGTCGGCCTGCAGGGCCCCGGCCGACTTTATGCCCTGCAAAATGGCGATGATGCCGTCCGGCTTGACCCCGAGGCGGTTGAGGCCGGAAACGAGGGTCTGGAGATCGGGTCCGTCAAGCACGGCAACGCGGGCGTCGGGCCGGCTGGCGTCGATGGCGGTGAACGGTTCGACGGCGGTTTCGCCCTTGGAGAAGGGCTCGGGCTGGACGACGCGCGGCGCTTCGGTGATGCGTACGGTGAGCGTGCCGTGGCTGATGGCGACCCGTGAGATCTTGACGTCATTGCCGATGACGATGGTGCCGGTGCGCTCGTCGATCACGACACGGGCCGGCGTGTCGGATTCGACCACAAGGTTCTCGATCTCGGCATAAAAGCGCGCCGCCGAGACACCCTTCGGCCTTCTGATCTGAACGGTGCGCGAATCGCGCTCGGCCGCGACCCGCATGCCGAAGCGTTGGCCGGTGTAATCGTTGATGGCGTCCGCGATGCGGATAGCGGTCGAGAAATCGGGATTGCGCAGTTGCAGCGTCAGGATCGCCTGATCGTCGAACTCGGCCTGGACAGCACGCTCGACGATGGCGCCGTTCGGCACGCGGCCGGAGGTCGGCACGCCTTGCGTCAGCTGCTCGGCCTGTCCCTGGGCGGTAAAGCCGGACACGATGACCGAGCCCTGGCCGACGGCATAGATCTCGCCGTCCGCCGCCTTCAGCGGCGTCATGATCAGCGTGCCGCCGGAAAGCGAGGTCGCGTCGCCCATCGAGGAGACGTCGATGTCGATGCGGGCGCCCGACTGCACGTAGGGCGGCATGTTGGCGGTGACGATGACGGCGGCGACATTCTTGGCGCGTGCACTGCCGCCTTCGGTGGCGATGCCGAGGTTTTCGAGCATCGCGCGGATAGACTGTTCGGTAAATGGCGAGTTGCGCAGGCTGTCGCCCGATCCGGCAAGGCCGATGACCAGGCCGTAGCCGACGAGCTGATTGTCGCGCGAACTCTGCAGCTGGGCGATGTCCTTGATGCGCGAGGCGACCTGGCCCGGCGGCAGCGAACTCGGCCCGGTCGACACCCGGAACATGCGGCTGGTGGTGGCCGGATCATATTCGGGATCGTTGTAGACGCCGCCATTCTTGGCGGCGAGCTCGCGCTTGGCCTTCGGCGTCAGGCCGTCGGCCAGCGCCGGCTGCAGGCCAAGCACGGCTGCCAGTATCAGGGTAAGCCCGCGCATCATGAAGCGCTGACCTGGATGGTTCCATCCGCCATCACCGTGCCGGACAGGACTTTGCCGCTGTCGATGTTGCGAACCTTGACGAGGTCGCCCGCGGCTCCCGGCTGCAGCGTCACGGCGGTGGCCGAGATCGTCAGCCCGCCGGCGATGAAGAAGATCTGCACGGAAGCACCCTGTTCGACCAGCCAGGCCTCGCGGATGGCGGTGGAGGGAATGTAGCGGCCGGGCAGCAACGTGCGCTTGGCGACCTTGCCATCCAGTTCCTCGACCCGTGTGGCGACCGCCTCTGGCTTGTGCTTGCCGACGATAAGGGTGACCTGTTTCAGGGCAGCCAGGTTGATGGTCTCGCCGGGATAGATAACCCGGCTCGGAATAAGCACCACCTCGCCGACAGCTTGATTGCTGGCGATCCGGGTGGCCGACTGGTTGGCCGATTCCTGGGCAAAAGCCGGCATCGTGCCGGTCACCAGCGCAAGGACGAGCGCGCTGCGGCGGAATGCGGACAGGAGGCCGGGCGTCGACATCATGCGTTACCTGATGTTCTTGGAGACCACGGAGGCCATGTCGTCGGCGGCCTGGATGACCTTGGAGTTCATCTCATAGGCGCGCTGCGCCGAGATCAGCTCGGTGATTTCCTTGACCGGGTCGACGTTGGAGGCTTCGAGATAGCCCTGCTGGATGGTGGCGAAGCCTGGATCGCCAGGCACGCCGACATTGGCTGGCCCCGAAGCCGTGGTTTCCTGGAACAGATTGTCGCCGAGCGGCGCCAGGCCGGCCTCGTTGGCGAAATTGGCGATCTGAAGCTGACCGAGGTTCTGCAGGTCGGTCTGGCCGTCGATGCGGGCGAAGACCTGGCCGGTCTTGTTGACGATGACCTCGACGGCATCCACGGGGACGTTGATTGCCGGAATGACGGCAGCGCCGTCGACCGTCACCAGCTGGCCGGTGGCGTTGGTGTTGAGAGCGCCGGCGCGGCTGTAGAGCGTGCCGCCGTCGGCACCCTCGATCTGAAACCAGCCCCTGCCGGTCAGCGCCAGGTCGAAACTGTTGCCGGTGCTGGTCAGTTCGCCCTGTGTGTGCACGTTGCGCACGGCCGTCGTCTTGACGCCGAGGCCGATCGAGACGCCCTCCGGCACCAGCGAGGCGTTGGAGCGGTTGGGCACGCCTTGCGTGCGGTCGACCTGATAGAGCAGGTCGGAGAATTCGGCACGGGCGCGCTTGTAGCCGGTGGTGTTGATGTTGGCGATGTTGTTGGCGATGACTTCCAGATTTGTCTGCTGGGCATTCATGCCGGTGGCGGCGATGGCAAGTGCTTTCATGGCGGAATTCCTCAGATGCCCATTCGACTGACTTCGAGATACGCGGAAACCACCTTGTCGCGGATGGCGACGGCGGTCTGAAGCGCCTGCTGCGCGCTCATCACGGCGTCGACCACCTGACGGGTGTCGGCGTCGCCCTTGAGCGCCTGCATCGATACCTGCTCGGCATTCTGCATCGTGTCGACGGTCTTGGAGGCTGCCTGGCTCAGCGCCTCGGCAAAGGAGGTGCCGACATTGCCGCCGGCCGAGGGTGTTGCGCCGCCCTGGAGCAGGCTTGTCGCCGTGTCATCGCCGCCGATCGACGGCTTGAACTGAAGGGCTCCGATACCGCTGATCATTACTGGTTCCTCATCAGGTCGATGGTCATGGAAATCAGGTCACGGGCCTGCTTGACGACCTGAAGGTTGGCCTCGTAGGAGCGGTTGGCCTCGGTCATGTCGGCCATTTCGATCAGCACGTTGACGTTGGGCATCTTGACGTAGCCCTTCTCGTCGGCTGCCTCGTTGCCGGGCTGGAACTCGACTGGAAAGTCACTGGGATCTCGATCGATCGAGTTCACTGCAACCGTTGAACTGCCGGAGGCCCGGTCAAGCTCGGAGACGAAGCTGATGGTCTTGCGGCGATAAGGATCGGAGCCGGGCGCGGTGCCGGTCGACTGGGCGTTGGCGAGGTTTTCGGAAACCACGCGCAGGCGCTCCGACTGGGCGCCGAGGCCGGATGCTGCGACTTTGAGGGCTGCGGTCAGTGCGTCCATGGTCAGCTCTTCACCGCCATCATCATCATCGTATGAAACGCCTTGACGATCGCCGTGTTGAGTTCGAAGGAGTGGCGCACCTCGCCGGCTTTCAGCAACTGGTCTTCCAGAACGACGGAGTTCTTGGACGGCATGACGACGCCGTCATCCTCCTGCGGCTTGATGGTGAAGCCGGCATTGCTCGCTGCATTGCCGAGATGGCCGGCCTGGGTGGCCTGCAGCGATACGGCGGCGCGGTCGAGCACCTTTTCGAATGGCTCGACGTCGTTTGCCGTATAACCCGGCGTGTTGGCATTGGCGATGTTGCCGGCGACTGCCGACTGGCGCACGGCCAGCCATTGCGCTTGCTTGGCGGCGAGATCGAAAAGGGAAACGGGCTCCATGGGAATCTCCGAGCAGGTACCCAGAGACTAGGCCGCCAGTCTTGCGCGGGCCTTGCGGATGGCCGGAAGCCGGAGATCGTTTATCTGGAGAGTTCGATTACCCGGTCGGCACTGGTGACCATGACCCATTTGCCGTTGCGCTGCTCGATGGAGGACACCTGACTGGAGTCAGGCAGTATCGAGCCGCGCTGGACGATCCAGAGGCCAGCGTCGTCCTGGATCATGGCACGGCCGTTGGCGACATGAACCATGCGGAATTTCGCCGCGTCGGCCGGAAACGGTTGCTCGTCGGGTGCGGCTGCGGGATTGGCATCATCCCGCACCGTTCCGGTGGCAAGAAGATCGAGATTGGCCGCGGGAATATCCTTTGCCGTCAGCGGCGCGCTGCGTTCGGCGACCACGCCGCCGCCCGCTCGCCCGGAATTGGAGCCGGTGCCGCCGAACTTCATCGCCTGGACGCCAAACTGGTCCTGGTTAAAGAAGATGTACCAGGGAAACAGGGCGCAGATCAGGCCGAGCGTGATGCCGAGCGCGGCTATGACGAAATCGCTGCGTCGGTCGGACTTCTTCCTCAGTCGGGGAAACGGTGCCTTTGGCGGCTGCGGCCATTCGGTGCGCGGGAACAGCCCGTTGATCAGCGAGTCGCGGCTCGCCTGCGTCATCTCGGCAGCCACCGCCTGGACAGCCCGGGGCAGAGCGGGTTCGACGGGCCTGGCCAGAAGATCAGGATCGGCTCTGCCAGCCCGTGGCAGGATTGGCTTGACGGCTCTGGCCAGAACGGCCTCGGCTTTGGCTGCGATGATACGGGCAGCCTTTGCCTTGGCGGTTCTCGCTTCGTCAGCCTCGGCTTGCTCCACGGCATTGGCCTCGGCGATCATGTCGCGCAGGATGCGCTCGGTATATTCGCGTTCAGTCTCCGGCATCGGCGTTCAGCTTGCTCTTGAGGTGGCGGGCGAGATCGGAGAAAGGGTCGGCCGACGGGCGATCCTTCGGCGCTTGCGTCAGCGCCTCATAGATCAGCGGCACCTGGCGCACGGCGATGTCGAGTTCGGCATCGACGCCCCCCTGATAGGCCCCAAGCAACCGGATATCGCGCGTGTCCTCGAAGCGCGAGATCATCGACTTCAGCCTTGTCACCAGCGCGCGCTGTTCGACGCTCCAGGCCTTTCCGGCCAACCGCGATATGGACGACAGCGGGTTCACGGGGGGATAGCGACCCTGTTCGGCGATCGTGCGATCGAGCACGACATGGCCGTCGAGGATGCCGCGCACGCAATCGGCGACCGGGTCGTTGTGATCGTCGCCGTCGACCAGCACGGAAATGATGGCGGTGATCGACCCTTTGCCTTCCGTACCCGGCCCGGCGCGTTCGAGCAGCTTGGGCAGTTCGGTGAACACCGAGGCCGGATAACCGCGCGCGACCGGCGGCTCGCCGGTTCCAGTCGCCACCTCACGCAGGGCGTGAGCGAAGCGGGTGATCGAATCCAGCACCAGCAAAACGCGATGCCCCTGGTCGCGAAAGTGCTCGGCGATGCGCATGGCGGTGTCTGGCGCACGCCGGCGCATCATGGCGCTTTCGTCGCTGGTGGCGACGACGGCGACGGTCTTGGCCATGCTGTCGCCGATCGTGTCCTCGAGGAATTCACGGACTTCGCGGCCGCGTTCGCCGACGAGCGCCACCACGACGGTATCGAATGCGTCGGCGCCGGCGAGCATGGCGAGCAGCGTCGACTTGCCGACGCCGGAGCCGGCAAAGATGCCGAGGCGCTGGCCGAAGCAGAGCGGCGTGAAGATGTCGATGACCTTGACGCCGGTCATGAAGGCAGTGCCGACGCGTTGCCGCGCCATGGCCCCCGGCGTCGTCTGGGCGCCGCGCGTTGTGTCGTCTCCCCGGGCGAGTGGCGGGCCGCCATCGATCGCCCTGGTGAGTGCGTCGATGGTGCGGCCGCGCCACGAGGCATGCGGCGCCACCACGAGCGGACCGCGGCGGAACACGGCATCACCGATGCCGGAATCGGCGCTGCGTTCGAAGGGCGCCACGACGGCCTCGTCGCGGCCGATCTTGACGATCTCGCCGCGGCGCGCACCGGCATTGCCGCGCTGCTCGACGATGTCGCCCAGCCTGGCGAAACCGGAAAGGCCGTGCACCTTGTAGTGCGTGGGCGTGACTTCGATGACGCGGCCGCCGCGCTTGAGCAGCGCCTCGGCGTCGGCGAAACGCCGCCAGACCCGTTCCAGCGCGGCAAGCCGGTCTTCCGGCGCCGGCTGGAGTTGTCTTTCGAGTGCGCGCAGGGATGGCTGGTCGAGCGACATGGATTATTTCGAGCCGAGCGTCTTGATCGCCTCGTCGGTGGACGAGTCGGTCTGCCGCATCAGGGCGGCGGTGTTCTCGAAGGCGCGCTGGACCATGATCAGCCTGGTGATCTCCAGCACCGGATTGACATTGGACTCTTCGAGAAAGCCCTGGGCAACGCCGATATCCGAGCGATCGGTGACAGGCTCCGGGGTGCGTGCCGGAACGATGCCGGAATTGCCGTAGCGGACGAAGTTCGCGCCTGGATCGAAATTGTAGAGACCGATCGAGCCGACAAGCTGATCGTTCTGGCGCAACGAACCATCGGCCCCGGCCTTGGGCGGGCCGTTGCGGGGGTCAAGCTGGATCGGCGAGCCCCCGGCATCGAGCACCGGGTGGCCCTCGAGCGACATCAACTCGCCGTTCTCGTTCATCGAAAAGCGTCCGTCGCGGGTCATGACGGTGCCGACCGGCGTCTCTATGGCGAACCAGGCATCGCCCTGGACGGCGAAATCGAAGGGATTGCCGGTCTCGCTCAAGGCACCGTGGGCGCCGGAAAGGTAGGTCTTGCCCGGAGAGGCGAAGGATACCGATTTCTGCCCGGTGCCGGAGACGACGTCCTCGAACTTCACCCCGGTGGCGCGAAAGCCGATCGTCGAGGCGTTGGCGACGTTGTCGGCGATGGTGTCGAGGCGCCGCTCGAGCGCGATCTGCGACGAAAGGGCGACGTACAGGCTGTCCCGCATGATGGTCTCAGAACCTCAGTTTCTGCATGGCCATCATCAGGTCGGTGGAGATGCCGACGGTGAGTGGCTGGGCAAACAGCACGCTGACCGAGGCGACGGCCGATGAAGTCGGGTGGTTGATCTCGTACATGCTGGTGAAGCGCGTCAGGAACTTGCCGAGTTTTTCGGGGTCGGAGAAATCCGAGATGTCGAGTTTTTGCTCGAACAGCTGCGCCTGCTTGTCGACGTCGGCGGTGGCGAAGGAATCGGGCAGGCCGAGCACGGTGCGCACGACACTGGCAAGCGCGGTGTCGGCCAGCACGTCATACCAGCTGGTGATGGTCGGGGCCTTGCGATCGAAATAAAGCGCCAGCCGCACGCCCTGGTTGGTCTGACCGGCATCCTCTTCGAGGGTCTGGCGCATGTATTTGTCGACGGTCGGCTGTTGCGCCGGATTGATGGTGGTGGTGTTTTCGCCATAGGCTTCGAAGTTGAAGGCGGAGGCAAGCGCGGCATAGGTCTTGTCCGTCATCTTGTTGGCGACACTGTCGGGGTCGCGGACGCCGCCCTGCAGAACCCGCTTGATGAGATCCTTGTCCTCCGTCGCCGAATCGAGACCGAATGACGCCAGCGCGTATGTGTAGAGCCGGTTGTTCGACATCAGATCGTCGATCGACTTCACCTTGGTGATGTTGGCAAGATAGTATGTCGTCTCGCCCTTCACATAGGCCGAATTGGGATCGAGGCCGGCGATCTGCGCCTGGGTGGCATAGTTCTTGGTCACCAACTGCTGTGTCTTGTTGTAGATGGTCGCATCGGCGCCGTTGGCGGCGAAGTTGAAGGCGCTGACGAATTCGGCGTAGCGCTTGTCGGTCAGCTTGTTGGCGAAGCTGTCGGGATCGGAGACGCCTTCCTTGAGTGCCTTGACCATGAAGGCCTTGGCGTAGTCCATGTCCTCCAGCCCGTAGGCCTTCATGGCATACTTGAACAAACGGTCGTTTTTGACGAAATCGTCGATCGATTTCACCTTGGTGATATTCGCGAGATAATATTTGGTGTCGCGATCAACCACGGGCTGCTGCTCGATCCTGTCGATCGATTTTGAAATGTCCTTGGTGATGAGCTGGTAGCTGGTAAAGGTATTGAGCAAAGACGTGCCTCCGGCCGAAGCTATGCCGGCACAATACCCCTACTTCCTTGCGCGAAACTGAATCGCTTCCAAGCCCTCGATTCAAGCCTCACACAAGGCACGGGGACTATCCCTAGCTCCTGATGTGAAATGCGGAAGGACCTGTCGTGGGCATTCTGATTGGACTGGTGGTAACGCTCGGCTGCGTCCTTGGCGGCTTCATGGCCATGGGCGGCCATCTTCACGTGCTGATTCAGCCATGGGAGGCCGTGATCATCTGTGGTGCGGCTTTTGGCACCTTCCTCGTCGCCAATCCGATGAAGACGGTCAAGGACACCGGCAAGGGCATCCTCGAAGCCTTCAAGCAGGCGGTGCCGAAGGAACAGGACTATCTCGAGACGCTCGGCGTGCTGCACTCGCTGATGCGCGAGCTGCGCTCGAAATCCCGCAGCGAAGTCGAGGCGCATATCGACAATCCGGAAGAGTCGGCGATTTTCCAGGCGTTCCCAACCGTGCTGCATAACCACGACCTGACGCATTTCATCTGCGACTACTGCCGTATCATCATCATCGGCAATGCCCGCTCGCACGAGATCGAGGCGCTGATGGACGAAGAAATCCAGACCATCAAGTCCGACAAGATGAAGGCCTATCACGCGCTGGTGGCGGTGGGCGACGGCTTGCCGGCGCTCGGCATCGTCGCCGCCGTGCTCGGCGTGGTCAAGGCGATGGGCGCGCTCGACCAGTCGCCTGAAATCCTCGGCGGTTTGATTGGTGCCGCACTTGTCGGAACGTTCCTCGGCATCTTCCTGTCCTATTCGGTGGTCGGGCCGGTCGCCACCAAGATCAAGACAGTGCGCGAGAAGAAGAACCGCCTCTATATCATCGTCAAGCAGACGCTGCTGGCCTACATGAACGGTGCGCTGCCGCAGGTGGCGATCGAGTTCGGCCGCAAGACCATCTCGTCCTATGAACGGCCGACGATCGACGCCGTCGAGCAGAGCACGATGAATACCGGCACCGTCGAAAAGAAGGCCGCCTGAACGATGCGCGACAGATCGGTCCCGGCACTGTCATGACCAGCCTGGGCAGTCCAGCGGAAGCGCGTTCGCTGATCATCGAGCGTCTGGTCGGCGACAGCGGCGAGGCCGCGCAGGTCATCGACGCAGGCCGCGCCATGGCCGAACGCGCCGTACCGCTGTTGCAGAAAAGCCTGACCAGCGAGCTTGGCGTTCCGGTCGTCGTCGAACTCAAAGTGATCGAGGTCAGCCGCGTTCCCGAGGCGCGTTCGCGTGCCGGCGACACGTTTGCCATGACCGTGATCGGCTCGTCGGCGTCCTCCGATGCGATGACCTTGGTGATCGATGCTCCGGCGATCGCGATCATGGTCTGCACGCTGTTCGGCGGCGATCCGGATCTGCCGGCATCGCCGATCGAACGCGATCTGTCGCAGATCGAAATCGATGTTTCGACCATGGTGTTCCAGCAGGTCGCGCAGGCCCTCAACGGATCGGGAAAGCGCTCGCTCGACCTGCGCCTGCCCGCGCCGCGAGCAATGTCCGGCACCGAGGCGAAGCGGTATGTGCTGCGCGATGGCGCGGCAATCCGTATCGTGCTTGGCATCTCGACGCCGGCCGATAGTGGCACCGTCACGGTGACGATGCCGCAGCGCGTCGTGCTGGCCAGCCGCGACGGAGCCGTGCCTGTCAGCGACGACGATCACGGCCCCAGCTGGCGCGCCCGCTTTTCGGAAGAGGTGATGCGCTCCACCGTGGCGCTCGAGGCCACGATGCCGCTGGCGCGGCTGACGCTCGGCGAGCTCGCCGGTTTCCAAATCGGCGACGTCATCGAATTCGAGGAAAAGGCCCAGTCCCAGGCGCGTCTCAGCGCACGGGGCAAGACGCTGTTCGTATGCGAGTTCGGCAAACTGGGACAGAGCTACACCGTCCGGATCAGGCATCCTTACGACGCCGGACAGGACTTTATCGACGGGCTGATGCCGGCAGCCGCCGGACGCGCCTGAGAATTTGGAGACGATCATGGCCAAAACCAAGGCGGAAGCCGACCTCGACCAGCCGGACGAGCAACTCGACCGTGCCATCGAAGAGTTGCGCGGTGTCCTGCATGAAGAGGAGCAGCGCCCCGATGCGGCGGTCAGGGCGGCCTCATCAGCCAATTCGAGCGTGATCATGAACATCCCCGTCGATGTCCAGATCATCCTCGGCAGCACGGAGATGCCGGTCTCCGATCTGATGGCGCTGCAAAAAGGGTCGACCGTGGCGCTCAATCGCCGCATCGGGGAACCCGTCGACGTCGTGGTCAACGGCCGCAAGATCGCGCGCGGCGAGATCACCGTGCTGGAAAGCGATCCGTCGCGTTTCGGCATCAGGCTGACCGAAATCATCGCCGGCACGAAGGGCGCCTAGACATGGTTTGCGGGGCTTGCCGGTGGCAGCGGAGGCGAGTGGCATGACGACGCCGGTGACCTTGACCCGCGCGCAGAAGGCGGCCGCCATACTTGTGGCGATGGGCAAGCCGTCGGCCAGCCGCCTGCTGAAATTCTTCAAGCAGGAAGAACTGAAGGCCCTGATCGAGGGCGCCCGCCTGCTGCGGACGATTCCGCAAAGCGATCTCGAACGTATCGTCGCCGAGTTCGAGGCCGAGTTCACGGAAGGGGCGGGATTGCTTGATTCCGCCGACAGGATGGACACCATCCTCAACGAATCGCTCTCGCCCGAAGAGATGAGCGCGATCATGGGCGACAAGAAATTCGAGGTCGCACCGGAAGGCCCGCCGCCGATCTGGCCCGAGCTTGAAAAGCTCGAGCCGGCGCGGCTTGGTGCCTTCCTGGCCGGTGAGCATCCGCAGACGGCGGCCATGGTGTTGTCGAAACTGGCACCGCAGGTGGCGGCCAACGTGCTGCTGACACTGACCAAGCCGATGCGTGGAGAAATCATCAAGCGCATGGTGACGATGGCCAATGTTCCCGACGCTGCCGCCAGGATCGTCGAAGACCGGCTGCGTACCAGCGTGCTGGCGGAAACCTCGACCAAGGACACCTCGGCCGGGCAGGCGCGTGTCGCCAGCGTTCTCAACGAACTCGACAAGCCGCTGCTCGAGGAGGTCATGCAGGATCTGGAAGCCGCCGGCACGCCTGATCTCGACGGTGTGAGGGCCCGCCTGTTTGCTTTCGACGATTTGCCGCTGCTCACCCAGAAAGCGCGGGTGCTGCTGTTCGACGGGCTGTCGACGGAGTTGGTCACGCTGGCCCTGCGCGGCACTTCGGCCGCACTCGCAGAATCGGTGCTGTCAGCCATCGGCGCCCGCTCGCGGCGCATGATCGAAGCCGAACTCGGACAGGGCTCGGACGGGGTCCCTCTCGCCGACATCACGGCGGCGCGCAAGACGATCGTTACGACGACGATCCGGCTGTCGCGCGAAGGTGCCTTCGAACTACCCTCGACCCAAGACGCCGCCTAAGACCGCGCCATGGCTGACGCGGTCGACAAGGATTCGAAAACCGAAGAGGCGACGGAAAAGAAGATCCGCGACACCATCGAACAGGGCAAACTGCCCCATTCGCGGGAGACAGCGCTCCTTGCCTCGTTCGTTGCCATACTGGTGTTCACCGTCTTCTACGCCAAGGATGCGATCATCGATCTCGGCATGTTCCTGTCGATGTTCCTGGAGAAGCCGGAAGCCTGGCCGATGGACACCGAGACCGACGTCATCGCGCTCTACAAGATCGTCCTCCTCGAGGTTGGCCGCGCCGTCCTGAGCCTGATGGTGCTGCTGACCGTCGCCGGCGTCGGCGCCTCGGTGTTCCAGAACATGCCGCAATTCGTAGGCGAGCGGGTCCGGCCGCAACTCTCGCGCATTTCGATCGCCAAGGGGTGGAACAGGCTGTTCGGCATCCAGGGTTGGGTCGAGTTCCTGAAGTCACTCGGCAAGGTCGGGTTTGCCATCGTCGTGCTGAGCTTCACGCTGTCGGAAGACCACCGAAAGCTGCTCGCCGGGATGATCACCAATCCGGTCGCCTTCGGTCTCGTCATCCGCGGCATCGCCGTCGACATCCTGGTGGCGATCGTCTTCGTCATGGGGCTGATCGCGGCAATCGACATCGTCTGGTCGCGCTTCCACTGGAAGCAGGATCTGCGCATGAGCAAGCAGGAGGTCAAGGACGAGTTCAAACAGTCCGAGGGCGACCCGATCGTCAAGTCGCGGCTGCGCTCGCTGGCGCGCGACCGGGCGCGCAAGCGGATGATGACGGCGGTGCCGCGCGCGACGCTGATCATCGCCAACCCAACGCACTTCTCGATCGCGCTGAAATATGTGCGCGACGAGGACTCGGCACCCATGGTGCTGGCCAAGGGCCAGGATCTGGTGGCGCTGAAAATCCGAGAGATCGCGCGGGAACACAACATCCCGGTCTTCGAGGACGTGGCGCTCGCCCGCTCCATGTACAAGCAAGTTTCGGTCGATAGTGTGATCCCATCACAATTCTACCAGGCCGTCGCCGAACTGGTGCGGATCGTCTACTCGAAAAAGGCTGAGCGCAGACAGATTTCATGAACCGGCAACCGCACGCAAAATCCCGCGAGATCATCGTCGCCAGCGCCATCGAGCAGGTGGTGGGGGAACTCAGGCTGATCGATGTCGCCGACTACATCGCCTTTATCCGGCTGGAGCATTTCGCGTGCCTGTCGGACCTGGTCGATTCAGCGGTTGAGTTGTTCTTCATGCCGGGCACTCTACGGCTCGGCCATGGTGGTGAGGCGCATGTCGACTGGAGCGGCAGCCCGCGCATCGTGCTCGATCTGGAACTGAGGCCGCCCGGCGTCACCGTCTATTTCCAGCTGACGCTGAGCGAGCTCGGCGCATCGGTGGCGGTCAACTACGTGTCGTTCGAGAAGCCGGGCGAAGACCCGGAGCACAATACGGCGCTGCTCGAGGCGGTGATCGAACAGGCGCGTATCCGCAAGGTCGAGCCGCTCGCCTATCGCTGACCGTCGGTCGCCTTTCGAAGCGCTGTCGAATTCCCCTATTCGATCAAGCCCAGCCGCAGCGCCTTGGCAACGGCCTGGTTGCGATTGACGGCGTTGAGCTTCTGGGTCGACTGGGTCAGATACTGGTTGGCGGTGTGCACCGACAGTTTCAGGAGCCGCGCGATCTCCTCGCTGGTGTTGCCGTTGGCGGTCAGCTTCAGGCATTCGAGTTCGCGCTTGGAGATTGCGCGCATGCGGCCGGTATCGCCCGGACGGATGCGGGCGACGGCGGCGAACAGCGAAAAGCAGCGGGCGTGTATTTCGTAGAGCGCATCCTGCTGCATGGTCATCTCCGAGCCGAGGAACACGACAAGGCCGCATTGGCCGCGGTCGGCGTGAACGGGAAAAGCGATGCCGCTGGTTCCGGGCACCAGCGCCGCCATCTGCTCGGTCCAGGTGAGATCGCCAAACAGCTCCGCCATGGCAGGGACGCCGTCATCCGTCCACCAGCGCGGTTCGGTCGAGATGCGGGTGTGGCGCACGATCTCCTCGCCGTTGGCGCCTGAGATGAACTTGGTCGCCACGGCAATGCCGGGATAGTCGGAATCAAAGCATGGGACTAGCCGCGCCCGCTCGGGCGAGGGGCTTACGAAGAAGAGGCCGAAAGCCGAGGCATTCATGTCAACGGCGATCCAGCGGCAGCGGCGCACGGCATCGGGAATGGTGACCGCGTGATGGGTTTCGGAGCCAAGGGTGAAGGCTCCGAACGGGTTGCGCTGCTCGTTGAAAAGGGCTTCGGCCGTTTCCTTGATATCGGCGTGTTTCAAATGATGCCGCTCCTGATCGCCGTGGCGATGGCCATCGCGCGGTTGCTGGCCGCGAATTTCTGGATGGCGTGGGTGATGTAGCTATTGACGGTGTTGGAGGAGACGCCAAGGATGACGGCGACCTCGTCGGTGGTCTTGCCTTCGGAAACCCAGAACAGGCATTCGCGCTCGCGATCCGACAACGGATCCTGCATGGCGGCGGCGGCAATCAGTTGCGGAATGTGCGAGAGCGCGTAGCAGCATTTCAGCTGCGCCCGCATCAACGCCGGCTGGTCGATGCTGCCGGCGGTCGCCGCAGAGAACAGGGCGAACAGGCGCTGGCGACCGACATTGAGGCGCAGCGAATAGATTTCGGCATGGCCGAGCACGTCGAGAAGGCGGGCTTCCTCGCCGGTGATCAATCCGTCTGTTTCTGGTGCCCGGGATGCCACCAGCGGCTGTGGACGGATACCTGGCGCGACGGTGAGCGCGCCTTGCGCGAGCCCGGCGATCAGCCGCTTGCCGATCAGCTCGATGGCATCGAAAATCCAGTTGGAGGAGACGATGCGCGCATCGTTGCGGTCCTGGTCGTGGACGATGGCGACCAACATGTAGCTGTCCGCGCCGATCTCGGCGGTCAGTTGCATGAAAAAACTGGTGAGATCGCCGCGCGACGTCAGGCGCGAGCCCAATGTGTCGGATTGAAGAAGTGCGGCGGGACTGCTCATTCTTGTTGCTTTTGGCCGGAATCGTTTCTGCTGTCCGGATGCTGGAAGCCAGCCGCCGAACCCGAATACGCATTACTTTGACGAAGACACACGCGTGGCGCAGGGCTGCGCCGAACCAAATCCCGAATCCATTCAGGGAACGCGAAGCCGTCCGCGTCTGGTGCCGGAAAAGCTCCGGAACAAGAGACTTTGGGTGGTCGCCGCGCCCCCCGAGGACCGGCTGATTCGGGTCTAATCTACCCGCAGTTGAATCTGACATCAAACGCGATTTGACAAAATCGAATCCGATGGACTCAGGTGCGACTCAGAGGTCGGTTTTCGCGCCTTGGACAGAAGACCGGGACGCGAAAGTCTTCGCCGGTCCTCTCGGCGGCTGGTCGATTTCGCCAGGCTCGGGAGCATTGAACAGATGGGCGCGCCGGTTGCTGTGCCGAAGGCTGGTGCCTTGGCCCGATAGTGGGAACCGGGCGATGTTGCCGCCCGGTCCCGGTGGTCCTTTGCTATGCCTGTCGTTGTCCCAAAATCGCTAGATGCTCCTGAACGACAGGCATTTACCGATCCTCGAACCCGCTCAGCACGCCTACCGCGTTGATGCCGATCTCCTCGACGGCATAGCCGCCTTCCATGACGAACAGCGTCGGCAGGCCGAGCCTGGCGATGCGGCGGCCGATCTTGGGATAATCAGATGTCTTCAGCTTGAACTGGCTGATCGGGTCCTTCTCGAACGTATCGACACCCAGCGAGACGATGACGACATCCGGTGCATAAGCGGTGAGCCTGGCGCAGGCATCCTCGAGCGAGGCGTTCCATGCATCCCAGTCGGTGCCGAAGGGCATCGGATAGTTGATGTTGAAGCCTTCGCCTTCGCCGGCGCCGCGTTCGTCGGCATGGCCGAGGAAGAACGGGTACTCGACCATCGGATCGCCATGCAGATTGAGCACCTGCACGTCGGCACGGTCGTAGAATATCTCCTGCGTGCCGTTGCCGTGGTGATAGTCGACATCGAGGATCGAGATGCGTTTGGCGCCCTGGTCGCGGAACCATTGCGCGGCGACGGCGGCGTTGTTGATGTAGCAATAGCCGCCCATGAAGCCAGCCCCGGCATGGTGGCCGGGCGGACGGCAGAGCGCGAAGGCGGAAGCCTCGCCATCCTTGACCAGGCCGGCGGCGGTCAGCGCCACGTCGTAGGAAGACTTGATCGCCGCCCATGTGCCTTCGACGAAGGTGGCGCCGGCATCGAAGGAATAATAGCCCAGTAGCGCGTCGATGCGTTTTGGCGGCACGTCGCCGCGCAGGCCGCGCGTCGGCCAGGTGAAGGGCATCGCCGTGCCCGTGAGGCCTGCTTCCAGCCATTGCGGCCAGACCGTCGGGAGAAAGTCGATATAGTCTGATTTGTGGATGCGCTTGGCGGCGGCGAGGTCATGTTCGTGCGGCGCGATGATGGGACCCAGTTTCTCGCTTTCGACCCGTGCCTTGATGAATTCGGCCCTCGATGGCTTTTCGAAGCCCGGCACGATGGCCGATGTGACCAGTTCCATTTGGCCGGCATGGCCGGCGTGCAGGGGGGAGAAAACAGTCTTCATAAATTCCTCTCGAAGTGTGAAATCAGTCAAGATTCAAGATTGAGATAAGGGCTCACCAGAGCGAGCCACATGGTTTCCACATCGTCCTCGATGAGGTCGAACGTCCTGCGATCCTTTTTCAGCCCCACAAGCCGGCAAACGTGTCCGACCTCCATCATCAGCACACCGAGCCGGCTGGCGATCTTGTCTTCAAGTGCCGGGTTCACATGCTGCAGCCATGCGGCGTAGAGGGCGATGATCTGGTCGTCATATTCGTTCTGGATCGGCCTGAGGTCGGCGTTGCCTGAAATGGCCTCGATCACCGGCATCAGGCTGGCGTTTTCCAGGTAGAGCCTGGACGTGTCGGTGAAGAGCCTGCGCACTTCGCGCCGAAACTCTTCACGGTTGGTGGGCGGGGCGACCTTGATACGCTTGGCGATCACCTCGGGAAAGGATGACAGCCAGCGCCGGGCGAGGTCCAGAAGAATGGCTTCCTTGTTGGGAAAGTATTGGTAGATCGAACCAACCGACAAGCCTGCGCGCTGCGCAATGGCGAGCGTCGTCGGCGTCTTGGTTCCTTGCTCGCGCGTCAAGACCAGCGCTGCGTCGAGAATCCGGTCGACTACCTTGCTGGAGCGTTGTTGCCGCGGCTGTTTGCGCGGTTCGAGCGCTATCCTGGTTTTGCGGTCGAGACTGCGCTTCACCGTCCGATGTCCTCGTTCCCCGCCTGGTCTCAACATGGTGGGAGCTTGCTGTCCACAATACATTCCAGATTCGGTATGTTGACAAACGCGAATAATCAGTCGCATTCTTTATCCACGCTGCCTCTTGGGATGACAAGGGGAATTTCCAAGACAGCGCGCTGGCATTCTTTTTCGTCCCATGGCGCCGCTCCGGTGGAGTGGCAGGTCGTTGGACATGAGGGGTTGTCGGTCCCAGTCAGTCGTCAAAAGCGCGGAGTCGCGATGTCTGTCACAGGTGCGGGTCACAATGCGGATCTGATCGTCATCAACGGTCGTGTACGGACCATGGACGACGACAATCCCGCCGCCGAAGCCGTCGCCGTCAAGGACGGCGCCATCATCGCCATCGGCAGCCGCGCCTCCATCGAAGAGTTCAAGGGACCGACCACCAAGGTGATCGACGCCAAGGGGGGTTCGGTGGTCCCGGGGTTCATCGAAGCCCATATGCATTTGTTTTCGGGCGGGGCTGAACTTGCCCACCTTCAACTCACCGGTATTCATGGCTTCGAGGCGCTGCAGAAGGCGATCCGCGACTATGCGCCGACCCGGCCCGACGCCAAGATGCTGGTCGGCCAGGGCGTCGACTACACCGTGCTCGGCAGCGAGCGGGTGACGCGCCACCACCTCGACGCCATTTTGCCCGATCGCCCGTTCTGCATGGCCGCGCCTGACCATCACACCATGTGGGCCAACACCAAGGCGCTGGAAATGGCCGGCGTCCTGCAGGGGCGCACGCTTGGGCCGGGCAATGAGATCGTCATGGGCGACGACGGACTGGCCGCGGGTGAATTGCGCGAAGGCGAGGCCTTTGGCCCGGTGCTCGACCTTGCCGGCGAAGGCCGGGTGCGGCTGGGGCTGTCGACCGGCGGCGAGCCGGACCCGATGCCGACGACGGCCGAGCGGGACGCCGACCGCGACATCATGCGGCGCGGGCTCGCCTGGTGCGCCCGCCACGGCATCACCTCGATCCAGAACATGGACGGCAATCTCTATCAACTTGAGCTGCTGGCCGAGATCGACGCCGAGGAAGGTTTGCCCTGCCGCGTCAAGATCCCGTTCCACTACAAGAATTTCATGACGCTCGACATGCTCGACAAGGCGTCCGATATGGCCGAACGCTACAACAGCGAATGGCTGTCGTCGGGCATGGTCAAGGTGTTCTACGACGGCGTTCTCGATTCCTGGACAGCTGTAATGGTCGAGCCCTATGCCGACCGCCCGGACTGGGTTGGCGAGCCGCTGTTCACGCCGCAACAATTCATCGATCTGGCCGTCGCGGTCGACAGACGCGGGTTGCAGATCGCCGTGCACTCGATCGGCGACGGCGCGGTGCGCGCGGTGCTCGACGGTTATGAGGCGGCGCAGAAGGCGAACGGCAAGCGCGACAGCCGTCACCGTGTCGAGCACATCGAGGTCACCACCACGGCTGATGTGCCGCGTTTCGCCGAACTCGGCGTCATTGCCTCCATGCAACCGCCGCATCCGCCCGGCGCCATGGATTTTCCGTTGGAGCCGACAGTGTCTCGCATCGGGCCGGCGCGCTGGCCGCTGAGCTATGCCTGGCGGACCTTGAAGGATGCCGGCGCGCATGTCGTCTTCGCATCCGATTGGCCGGTGTCGCCGATCGATCCGATCCTGGGCATTCAGGCGGCAGTGTTGCGCAAACCGTGGGCAGAAAGCGACCCGGACCAGAGTTTCTCACTGCATGAAGCGATCGCCGGTTACACGATCGAGGGCGCCTACGCCGAATTCGCCGAGCACCGCAAGGGCACGCTGAAATCAGGCTACATGGCCGATCTGGTGGTTTTGTCGATGGATATCGAGAACACCGCCCCGGCCGACCTGCACAAGGTGCGGCCGGTGACGACGATTTGCGGCGGCAAGGTCACCTATCAGGCCTGACTATGGCATGGGGCTTGCAGGCCTCAATGACTGATTGAACTGTGACCCAATGCCGGGCTTGCCAACCCACCGGCCATGTGGTCACATCGAACAGGGGAAGAGCTCCGCCAGCAAGAGCGGGGTCAACAGTGAGGCGTAATCGTGCCGGACAAACCGGATCGGAATGCGATTGAAGTAGTAAACGTCAGCAAAATTTTCGGATCAGGTGAGGGGCAGGTAGCTGCCCTCGACACGGTCTCGGTATCTATCCGGGAGAACGAATTCTTCACGTTGCTGGGGCCATCCGGCTGCGGCAAGACGACGTTGCTCAGGCTGATCGCCGGCTTCGACTTTCCAACCGCCGGTGAAATCCTGCTCTACGGCCAGGACATCGCGCCGCTGCCGCCCTTCAAGCGGCCGGTTAACACCGTTTTCCAGTCCTATGCGCTGTTCCCGCACATGACGGTCGCCGACAATATCGGCTTTGGCCTGGAAATGCTGGGCAAGCCGAAGGCGGAGATCAAGGCGCGCGTCGCCGAGATGCTGAAGCTGGTCAAGATGGAGGCACTCGCTGGTCGTCGCACCAGCCAGATCTCCGGCGGCCAGCAGCAGCGCGTGGCTTTGGCCCGCGCTTTGGCGCCGCAGCCGAAGGTGCTTTTGCTCGATGAGCCGCTGTCGGCGCTTGACTACAAGCTGCGCAAGGAGATGCAGATCGAGTTGAAACGGCTGCAGCACGAGACCGGTATCACCTTCATCTTCGTCACCCACGACCAGGAAGAAGCGCTGACCATGTCAGACCGCATCGCGGTGATGTCATCGGGCAAGATCCTGCAGGTCGGTTCGCCCTGGGATATCTACGACAAGCCGGCGGAGCGCTTCGTCGCCGACTTCATCGGTGAAACCAACTTCCTCACCGCCGCCATCAGCGAGATGGCCAACGGCAAGGCGCGCGCCACGCTCAAATCCGGTGCGACCATCGAGGCGACCGTGGCCCAGGGTTTCCAGTCCAAATCCAACGCCACGGTGGTGGTTCGGCCCGAACACGCCAAGCTGACCAAGGCCAAGGGCGAACTGTCGGGGACGGTCGAAAACATCGTCTATTTCGGCACCGACACCCACATCCATGTTCATCTCGACAGTGGCGAACTCTTCACCGTACGCCAGCAGAACACGCGCAGCGCGGGCTGCGGTTTCGAGAAGGGCGACGCAGTCGGCATCCTCATCGGCAGCGATGCCGCTCAGGTCCTGAAGGACTGACGATGGCGACCGCGGAAGAAGTCGCCAAGGCAGCGGAGCGGCGCGATGTCCGTGACCGCTGGCTTTTGTCAGCGCCAGCGCTGCTGGTCATTTTCCTCGCCGCGACCGGCCCCTTGCTGATCGTGCTCGTCTACTCGTTCCTGACGCCAGGCTCCTATGGCGACGTGAAGTGGCAGTTCTCGCCGGAAGCCTGGACATCGGTGTTTCTGGAACGCGATATCTTCGACGACACGCTTTCGATCGCCGCCGCCCACGTCACCATCTTCCTGCGCTCGATCAAGCTCTCGGTGGTGACGACGATCGCCACTTTGGTGCTTGGTTTCCCGACCGCCTATTTCATGGCGACGCGCAGCGAAAAGACCCGCGATCTCTGGCTGTTCCTGATTACCATTCCGTTCTGGACCAACCTTTTGATCCGCACCTTCGCGGTGCTGCAGATCATCCGCAACGAAGGCATCGTCAACACGATCCTGCTCAAGCTCGGCATCATCTCGGCGCCCATCCAGATACTCTACACCGACACGGCGATCCTGATCGGCATGGCCTATGTCTACCTGCCACTGATGGTGCTGCCGATCTATGCCAGCATGGAAAAGCTCGATTTCCGGTTGGTCGAGGCGGGGTACGACCTTTACGCGTCGCGCTTCCGGGTGCTGCGGCGGATCATCTTTCCGCTGGTCAAGCCGGGCGTCATCGCCGGCTCCATACTGGTCTTCATTCCAGCGCTTGGCGCCTATGTGACACCGAGCGTTCTTGGCGGCGGCAAGAACATGATGCTGTCCAACCTGATCGAATTGCAGTTCGGGCAGGGCCGCAACTGGCCACTCGGCTCGGCGCTGTCGATCGCCGTCATGATCATCGTCATGGTGGCGCTGCTTGCCTATGTGCGCAATGCCGGCAAGTCGGGGGTACGTCATGGCTAAGAACTTTTCCATCAAGCACCAGCCAGGATTCACCGCGATCGCCGCGACCTGCTTTATCGTGCTGTATCTGCCGATCATCGTGCTGGTCATCTATGCCTTCAACGCGGCGAGCTCGACCTCCGAATGGGGCGGCTTTTCGCTGAAATGGTTCCAGTCGGCATGGCAGAACACGCAGGTCGTCGATGCCACGCTGCGTTCCTTCCAGATTGGCTCCATCGCGGCGGTGCTCTCCACGATCTTTGCCACCATGGCGGCGCTCGCCACCACCCGCACCGCGCCCTATCCCGGCCTCACCTTCAAATATGCGGCGATCAACCAGCCGCTGATGGTGCCCGAGATCGTCACCGGCGTGGCGCTGCTGATCTTCTTCTCGCGCATCAAGATCTTCACCGGCTATTCCGGCATCGGCTATCTGGTCGCCGCGCACACGGCGTTCTGCATTCCCTTTGCCTATTTGCCGATCCGGGCGCGGCTTGAGAATATGGACCTGACGCTGGAGCGTGCCGCAGCCGACCTCTACGCGACGCCCTGGAAGGCTTTCCGGCGCATCACGCTGCCGCTTCTGTGGCCCGGCATCCTGGCCGGGCTGATGCTGGCCTTCGTCATCTCGCTCGACGACGTCGTCATCACCGAGTTCGTCAAATCAGGCGGCCAGGACACGCTGCCCACCTACATGCTCGGCCAGATCCGCCGCGGCATCACACCCGAGATCAACGCGATATCGACCGCCTTCCTGCTGCTTTCGGTCGCGATCGTCACGTTGTTTTTCTTCGTCAGCAGGAAACGAGACTGAACCGAAAAATGGGAGTTAAAACCATGAACTGGAAGACAACAGCAACCGCCATGGGGTTGGCGTTGCTCGCCTCGACGGGCCTGGCCCGCGCCGACGGCGTGCTCAACATCTACAATTGGGGCAACTACACCAGCCCCGACGTGATCAAGAAGTTCGAGGCCAAATACAACGTCAAAGTGACCATCACCGACTACGATTCCAACGACACCGCGCTGGCCAAGGTTCGCCAGGGAGGCACCGGCTTCGACATTGCGGTGCCGTCGCAGACCTACGTGCCGATCTGGATCAAGGAAGGCCTCATCCAGGAGACCGATCCTGGCAAGATGGAAAACTTCAAGAACGTGGCGCCGGAATGGGCCAATCCCGATTTCGATCCGGGTCGTAAATACAGTGTTCCATGGGCGTGGGGCACGATCGGCGTGGTCGTCAACACCGATGCCTACAAGGGGCCGGCCGATAGCTGGGGTATCATCTTCAACACGCCTGACGAGCTCAAGGGGAAGGTCAATGTCGTTCCGGAGATGGGCGATGTGATGTTCGCCGCGATCAAGTATGTCGGCGGCCAGCAATGCACCGACGACAAGGCGGTGCTGAAGAAGGTGCGCGACCTGCTGGTGGCGGCCAAGCCGAACTGGATCGCGATGGAATACAACACCATCGAGAAGATGGGCGCCGGCGACTTCAAGGCGACCAGCGACTGGAACGGCTCGGCGCTGCGCCAGCGGCTGGCCAACCCGGCCATCCACTACAACTATCCGAAAGAAGGCTTCGGCCTGTGGAGCGACAACGTCGTCGTTCTGAAGGAAGCCAAGAACGTCGAGAACGCCAAGCTTTTCCAGAACTTCATCATGGATCCGGAAAACGCGGCAGGTCTCTCGGCCTTCCATCGCTACGCCAATGCCATCACCGGCTCGGACAAGTACATGCCGGCCGACATGAAGGACGCGCCCGAAGTCATCATTCCGGCCGCGGACAAGCCACGCGGCGAGCTGCAGCAGATGTGCTCGCCGGAGACCCAGGAAATTTACACCAAGATCTGGACCGAGTTGCAGAAATAAACTGGGTTCGACGGACCCGGCGGCACACGCCGCCGGGTCCGTTTTCATGTTCAAAGGACTCGGCCGTCATGGACTCCTATCGCAATTCCGATCCGCGGCCGCCGATCATGCAGGGCTCGCCGCCCGCCATGGTACCGCCGAAGCTCGACTGGGACCGGCCGCCGTGGAACCGCTGGGCGTTCCAGAACATCCGTGAAATTCTGCCGACCGCCGAAGTCTGGCGCGGCAATGGCCATCGCCACCGCTTCGAACGCGCCGAGGCCGATCTCGACGGGCTGACGGTCGAGGACAGCACAGGCGCGCCGACGACGCTCGCCGGGCTGCTCGACGAGACCTATACGGACGGCTTCCTGGTGCTCAAGGACGGCAAGGTCGCCTATGAGCGCTACTTCAACGGCATGGATGAGCGCACGCTGCACCTGTCGCAGTCAATGGCGAAGTCCCTTACCGGTTCGGTGTTCGGCATACTGGTTGGGCGCGGCCTGATCGATCCGGCCAGACCGGTAACGGACTACCTGCCGGAGCTCGGCGTTACCGGCTGGGCCGGCGCCAGTGTGCAGCATGTGCTGGACATGACCAGCGGCGTCCGCTTCTCCGAGGAATACACCGACCGCTATTCGGACATTGGCCAGGTCGATGTCGCCACCGGCTGGAAGCCGGTGCCGCCGGGCAGCGATCCGGCCTTTCGCTGGCCATCGCACATGTTCGAGCTGATCCTGGGCTTGAAGGAAACGATCCGCCCGCACGGTGCCCAATTCGAATACCGCTCGATCGAGACCGACGTGCTTGCCTTCATCATGGAACGGGTGACGGGCAAACGGCTTCCGCAGCTGGTTTCGGAAGAACTCTGGCAAAAGCTCGGCGCTGATGAAAGCGCCTGCTTCACGGTCGACAGCGCCGGCTATGCGGTGGCCGACGGTGGCTTCAACGCGACGCTGCGCGACTATGGCCGCTTCGGCCAGCTGATCCTCGACAATGGTGGCGGCGTCGTGCCGGCCGGCTGGGTCGAGGCGACGCGCAACGGCAGGCATGGGCCGGACTTCAGCCCCAGCCTGCCGGAGGGCAGCTATCGCAACCAGTTCTGGATCGAGGACCCGCGCTCGCGCGCACTGATGTGCCGCGGCGTGTTCGGTCAGATGATCCATATCGACTGGAACACCGGAATGGTCGTGGTGAAGCTTTCGACCTGGCCGGATTTCGCCAATGGTGGCTATTCCATAGCGACGCTGAAGGCCGTGCACGCTATCGCCACGGCACTTCGCTGAGCCCCACAAAGAAGAAACGACCCGGAAGGAAACGCCATGACCGGCAAGACCGTGTTCGAGACCCGCTATGGCTTCCGGCGCAACCAGGTGGTGCTCGCCAACTGGCGCGAGAACCCGTTCAACCGGTGGTCGTTCCAGAATCTCGACGAACTGGTGCCGACCGCCCGCGTGGCGGCGACGTCGGGCGTTGTCGAAACCCCCGTTCGCGATATGGGCGGCCTACTCGGCGGAAAGGTCGCGATCGCCGGCACACCGGAGACGGTGGCTGAATTTCTCGCACGTTCGAGCACCGACGCACTGACGGTGATGAAAGGCGGCAAGATCGTCGGCGACTGGTTCGCCCCGCATATGGATTTCGGCGCCCGCCACATCATCTTCTCGATCAGCAAGTCGGTGACAGCCATCATCGCCGGCATATTGCAAGGCGAGGGGATGTTCGACCCGGAAGCGCCTGTGACGGCCTACATCCCTGAAGCCGCCGGCTCTGCCTATGGCGATGCGAGCGTGCGGCATGTGCTCGACATGAGCGTCAGCCTCGATTTCGAGGAGGCCTATCTCGATCCGGAGAGCGCTTTCGCCCGCTATCGTCGCGCCACGTTGTGGAATCCGGGCGGCGGCACGGAGAGCCTGCGCGAATTCATTTTGACCTTGCAACGCCTTGCAGAGCCGCATGGCCAGACCTTCCGCTACCGCTCGCCGAATTCCGACCTGCTCGGCCTGCTGCTCGAGCGTGCGTCGGGCCAGCGTTTTGCCGACCTGATGCGCGAGAAGCTGTGGCTGCCGCTCGGCGCTGTCAGCGAAGCCTCGATCGGCGTCGACATGGAAGGCACGGCGCGCACGGCCGGCGGCATTTCGGTGACGCCGCGCGACCTGGCGCGTGTCGGCGAGATGATGCGGCAAGGCGGGGTGGCCAATGGCCGCCGCATCGTGCCCGAGGTGTGGGTACGCGACACGACCAGCACCGGCGGCAGTGCGGACGCCTGGCAGCGCGGTGCGATGCTGCCACTGTTTCCCAAAGGTCGTTACCGCAACAAATGGTACCAGACCGGTTTGCCGAGCGGCGCCTATTGCGGCATCGGCATCCATGGTCAGTGGCTGTATGTCGATCCCAGGACCGAAGTGGTGATCGCCAAGATGTCGTCGCAGCCCGAGCCGGTCGACGATCCGCTCGATGTCGAGATCGTCGCCTTCTTCGAGGCGCTGAGCCGCATGGTCTAGACTGGGCCCGAGCCGCCACATTAGCGCACGCTTTCCTGTGGACCCGCCGGGCTGATCAAAGCGCGGCGGTTGGCGGGCCGGACGTCTGCGCCTATGGTCGCCGCTCTTTGGGTGAGAGCAGGTACGACATGGCATCCGACATCAAGCGCATTGCAGCCATCATCGCGGCCGAGATCAGCGCGCGGCCCGAACAGGCGGCCGCGGCGATCGAACTGCTCGATGAGGGCGCGACAGTGCCGTTCGTGGCGCGCTACCGCAAGGAAGTCACCGGCGGCCTGGACGACACGCAATTGCGCAATCTTGCCGAACGGCTTGCCTATCTGCGCGAGCTCGACGCGCGCCGCGACACCATCCTTGGCTCGATCCGCGAACAGGGTAAGCTGACCGAGGAGCTTGAAGGCAAGATCGCCGCCGCCACCACCAAGGCGGAATTGGAAGATATCTATCTGCCCTACAAGCCCAAGCGCCGCACGAAGGCTGAAATCGCCAGGGAGCGCGGGCTGGGCCCGCTGGCTGAAGCTATCCTGGCGAATCGCGCGCTGATGCCGGCCGAACTGGCGCTGGCCTATCTGACCGAAGAGGTGGTCGACGCCAAGGCGGCGCTCGACGGCGCGCGCGACATCCTGTCGGAACAGTTCGCCGAGAATGCCGATCTGGTCGGCAAATTGCGGACCTACATGAAGGAACGCGCCTTCATGCGGGCCAGGGTGGTCGACGGCAAACAGGAGGCCGGCGCGAAGTTCTCCGATTATTTCGACCATGTCGAGCGCTGGACAAATGTGCCGAGCCATCGCGCGCTGGCGATGCTGCGCGGCCGCAACGAGGAAGTGCTGTCGCTCGACATCGAGGTCGATGCCGATGATACGTCGCCGGTGAAGCCGGTCGAGCGGATGATCGCCAACGCCTATGCTATAGGCGGCAATTTGCCGGGTGACAGATGGCTGATGGAGGTGGCGGGCTGGACCTGGCGCATAAAACTGTCGCTGCACCTGACGCTCGATTTGATGCGCGACCTGCGCGAGCGGGCAGAAGAGGAAGCGATCCACGTCTTTGCCCGAAACCTCAAGGATTTGCTGCTGGCGGCGCCCGCCGGCTCGCGCGCGACGATGGGGCTCGACCCCGGCATCCGCACAGGTGTCAAGGTGGCGGTGGTCGACGGCACCGGCAAGGTGCTGACAACGACGACGGTCTATCCGTTTCCGCCGAGGAACGATGTGCGCGGCACCCAGGCCGAACTCGCCAAGCTCATCCGCCTGCACAAGGTCGAGCTGATCTCGATCGGCAACGGCACCGGCAGCCGCGAGACGGAAAAGCTGGTCGCCGACATGCTGTCCGACATGCCGGCGGATGGTGGTCCGAAGCCCCTGAAGGTGATCGTCAGCGAGGCCGGCGCCTCGGTCTATTCGGCATCGGCGACGGCGGCGGCGGAATTCCCTGGCCTCGACGTGTCGTTGCGCGGTGCCGTCTCGATTGCCCGGCGGCTGCAGGATCCGCTGGCCGAACTGGTCAAGATCGAGCCCAAATCGATCGGCGTCGGCCAGTACCAGCATGATGTCGACCAGTACCGTCTCGGCCGCTCGCTGGAAGCGGTGGTGGAAGACGCGGTCAACGCCGTCGGCGTCGATCTCAACACCGCCTCGGCGCCGCTGCTGGCGCGCGTTTCAGGTCTCGGCGCGTCTCTGGCCGACGCGATCGTCGCGCATCGCGATGCGACCGGCCCCTTCGCCAGCCGCAAAGACCTGCTCAAGGTGCCGCGGCTCGGACCTCGCGCATTCGAACAATCCGCCGGCTTCCTGCGCATTGCCAATGGCAGCGAGCCGCTCGATGCCTCGTCGGTGCATCCGGAGGCCTATGGCGTGGCCAAGAAGATCGTCGCCGCCTGCGGGCGCGATGTGCGGTCGTTGATGGGCGATAGTGCCGCGCTGAAGGCACTCGACCCGCGCGTTTTCGTCGACGAGCGTTTCGGCTTGCCGACGGTACGCGATATCCTGGCAGAGCTGGAAAAGCCGGGCCGCGACCCACGTCCGGGCTTCAAGACGGCGACGTTTGCCGACGGCATCGACGATATCAAGGATCTGAAGCCCGGCATGCTGCTGGAAGGCACCGTCACCAATGTCGCCGCCTTCGGCGCCTTCGTCGACATCGGTGTCCATCAGGACGGGCTGGTGCATGTCTCGCAACTGGCCGACCGGTTCATCAAGGACGCGCATGAGGTCGTGAAGGCCGGCGATGTGGTCAAGGTGCGGGTCGTCGACGTCGACATCAAGCGCAAGCGCATCGCGCTTTCCATGCGCAAGGATGGTGGCGAAGGCGGCGCGTCGAAAGGTGGGCCGCGCGATACCGGAGGCGGCAGGCCGGCACCGCGTTCGCCGACGCCGCAGCGCCAGCCGGAAAGGCCGACGCAGCAAGGTGCGTTCGGCGCGGCGCTGGCCGATGCGCTGAAGCGAAAGTAGTTACCACGCCAGAACGACCGGCTCCTTCTCGACATGTCTCAGCAGCCAGTCGCGAAAACTGGCGACCGGCGGATGGCCGCGCTTGTCGTGTGGGACGACGAGATAGTAGGCGCTGCGGCTTTGCATGGGCTGGCCTGGCGCCGGCACCAATTGGCCGCGCTGCAATTCGCCTGCAATGAGGATCAGCGGTAGCAGCGCCACACCGAGCCCCGCCATGCAGGCCTGGGCGGCGGTGCCGAACTGCTCGAACTGCATGCCGGGCCCCGTCGGTGCGCTCAGGCCCTGATGCTCGAACCATTCCGTCCACGCGCCAGGGCGCGTCGCCATATGCAGCAGCGGCAACCGGCCGATATCGGCCGGTGTGGCGATGGCGCGGCCGGCGAGGAATTCGGGCGATACCACCGGCGCCACCGTTTCGCGCACCAGCAGTGTCGAGTCGGCCTCCGGCCAGTCCGGCAGGCCATAGTGGATGGCGGCATCCAGCCTCTCCCTGGCGAAGTCGAAGCGGCCGACGCGGGTGACGAAGTTGATGGTGATGTCAGGGTTGTTTTCGACGAAATCGGGGATCATCGGCATCAGCCAGCGCGTGCCGAAGGTCGGCAATATGGCAAGGTTCAGGATGCCGCTATGCCGATTGCTCATCAATCCAAGGGCTGCGTCACGCAACTGGCCAAGTGCTGAACGCACCGCCTCGGCGTAGATTTCGCCCGATGTCGACAGCCTGACATTGCGGCTGTCGCGCTCGAATAGCCGGCGGCCGAACTGATCTTCCAGCAACCTGATCTGCCGGCTGACCGCGCCCTGGGTCAGATCGAGCTCCTGGGCGGCAGCGGTGAAACTGCCTAGCCGGGCCACAGCCTCGAAGGCGGCAAGGGCGCTTATGTTGGGCAAAAGGCGGCGCTGGACACTCATGATCCATTCCTAACGCTCATTGATCGGTGAATCAATTTCGTTTGATTTTTTCGAGGCGCAAGCCGATAGAACGGGCCAAGATTTTGCTTCATGCATGCCGTCATTTTGAGCGACATGCATTGTTTGGGAGAAACGCGATGGCCGCCGACAAGAACGCATTCGTCTGGGAAGATCCGTTCCTGATCGAGGGCCAGCTTTCGGAAGACGAGCGCATGGTGCGCGACGGTGCGGCCGCCTTCGCCGCCGACAGACTGGCGCCGCGAATCGAGGACGCCTACCTCAACGAGACATTCGACACCGCGATCTTCCGCGAAATGGGCGAGGCCGGCCTGCTCGGCATCAACATCCCCGAGGAATTCGGCGGGCTTGGCGCGAACTACGTCACCTATGGGCTGGTCGCGCGGGAAGTCGAACGTGTTGACTCGGGTTATCGCTCGATGATGTCAGTGCAGTCGTCTCTGGTGATGTATCCGATCTACGCCTATGGCTCGGACGAGCAGCGCAAGAAGTACCTGCCCAAGCTTGCCAGCGGCGAGTGGATCGGCTGTTTCGGCCTGACCGAGCCGGATGCCGGCTCCGATCCGGGCGGCATGAAGACACGCGCCGAGAGGACAGCCAACGGCTACAAGCTGTCCGGTTCGAAGATGTGGATTTCCAACGCGCCGGTCGCCGACGTGTTCGTCGTCTGGGCGAAGCTGAAGGGCGAGAACGGCAAGGACGAGATCCGTGGCTTCGTGCTGGAAAAGGGCATGGAGGGGCTTTCGGCGCCGAAGATCGGCGGCAAGCTGTCGCTGCGGGCGTCGATCACCGGCGAAGTGGTGATGGAAGGCGTGGAGGTCGGCGAGGACGCGCTGCTGCCCAACGCAAAAGGCCTCGGCGGACCGTTCGGATGCCTCAACCGGGCTCGCTTCGGCATTTCCTGGGGCTCGATGGGCGCCGCCGAGGATTGCTGGCACCGCGCCCGCCAATACGGTCTCGACCGCAAGCAGTTCGGCAAGCCGTTGGCCGGCACGCAGCTTTACCAGAAGAAGCTCGCCGACATGCAGACCGAGATCGCGCTGGGATTGCAGGCATCCTTGCGTGTCGGGCGGTTGCTGGATGAAGGCAAGATGGCGCCGGAAATGATCTCGATCGTCAAGCGCAACAATTGCGGCAAGGCGCTCGATATTGCGCGCCAGGCCCGCGACATGCATGGCGGCAACGGCATCCAGATCGGCTACCACGTCATGCGCCACGCGCAGAACTTGGAGACGGTCAACACCTATGAAGGCACGCATGACGTGCATGCGCTGATCCTGGGAAGGGCGCAGACGGGGATACAGGCGTTTTTCTGAGCCGGCAACCGTTGCTTAAATTAGGTGCACCGCAACATCTCTGCTTGGAGAATGGCGGCCTGATGTGTCAGGGTTCGGCGAAATCGTTGAAACGCTGAATTCCGGGGCTTCATGGCAATTCTGGCAGCCGTCTATCACCTGACCCATTACAAATATGACCGGCCGGTGGTTCTCGGGCCCCAGATCATCAGGCTGCAGCCGGCGCCGCATTCCCGCACCAAGGTGCTCAGTCATTCGCTCAAGGTCGAGCCGGCGAACCATTTCGTCAATCTGCAGCAGGATCCTTACGGCAATTTCCTCGCCCGCTTCGTCTTTCCGGAGCCGGTGACGGAGTTGAAGATCGAGGTCGACCTCGTCGCCGACATGACGGTCTACAACCCGTTCGATTTCTTCGTCGAGCCGTCGGCCGAGGCGTTTCCGTTCGAGTATCCGGAAGAAATCCGCGACGATCTCGCCATCTATCGCACCCCGGAACCGGCGGGACCGCTGCTGTCGGCGCTGCTGAAGACCATCGATCGCAGCGCAGCCAACACCGTCAATTTCCTGGTCGACCTCAATGCGCGGCTGCAGCGCGAGATTGCCTATATCGTGCGCATGGAAACCGGGGTGTTCTCGCCGGAAGAGACCTTGGCCGCGAAAAAGGGGTCTTGCCGGGATTCGAGCTGGCTGCTGGTGCAGATCCTACGCAATCTCGGTATCGCGGCACGCTTCGTTTCCGGCTATCTGGTCCAGTTGAAGCCCGATCTGGTGGCGCTGGACGGTCCGCCGGGAACGGCGACAGACTTCACCGATCTGCATGCGTGGTGCGAGGTCTATCTTCCCGGCGCCGGCTGGATAGGCTTCGATCCGACCTCGGGCCTGCTCACCGGCGAGAGCCATGTGCCGCTGGCCGCCACGCCGCATTTCCGCAACGCGGCCCCGATTTCCGGGATGGCGAGCTTCGCCAATGTCGAATTCGGCTTCGAGATGCGGGTCGACCGCATCGCCGAGCATCCGCGCATCACCAAGCCATTTTCGGACGAAAGCTGGCAGGCGCTCGACGCGCTGGGCAACAAGGTCGATGCAGCGCTTGCCGCCGGCGACGTGCGGCTGACCATGGGCGGCGAGCCGACTTTCGTGTCGATCGACGATTTCGAGTCGGCCGAATGGAACACCGCCGCCGTCGGTCCCACCAAGCGTGAAAAGGCGGACGAACTGATCCGTAAACTGCGCGAGCGCTTCGCGCCCGGCGGCTTTCTCCATTACGGCCAGGGCAAATGGTATCCGGGCGAAAGCCTGCCGCGCTGGACCTTTTCGCTCTACTGGCGTGCCGACGGCCAGCCGGTATGGAGCGATCCGTCGCTGATCGCACGCGAAAAGAGCGAGGCCGATATCGGCCCGAAGCAGGCCGAAAGCCTGCTCACCGCGATTGCCGGCGAACTCGGCATCGACAAGGCCATGGTCAGCGAAGCCTATGAGGATCCGGCCGAATGGCTGCTCAAGGAAGGCAAGCTGCCCGACAATGTCGATCCGTCCAACTCCAGGCTGGAGGATCCGGAAGAACGCAGCCGCATGGCGAAAGTGTTCGAACGCGGACTGACCAAGCCGTCCGGCTATGTGCTCCCCGTCCAGCGCTGGAACAGCCAGGCATCGGATCCGCGCTGGCGCTCGGAAAAATGGAAGACGCGGCGCGGCCGGCTGTTCCTGGTGCCAGGCGATTCACCGGTCGGCTACCGGCTGCCGCTCGGCACGTTGCCCTATGTGCCGCCCGAGCAATTCCCCTATATCGTGCCGGTCGACCCGTCGCTACCACGCGGCCCGCTGCCCGCGCGTGAAGCCATACTGGCCGGACCGGCTCCAGCCGAACTCGAAGGCGCCGACGAGATGGCGCGCCGCCAGCAGGCGGCATCGTTCACCGCTGCGACCGGCCAGCAGGAGCGGGTCGAGCAGGAGATCACCGAGATTGGCGGCGCTGTGCGCACCGCGCTTTCGGTCGAACCGCGCGACGGGCGGCTGTGCGTGTTCATGCCGCCTGTCGAGGCGCTGGAAGACTATCTCGAACTGGTCGCGGCGGCCGAGAACGCGGCAAAGGCGATCGGCCTTCCCGTGCATATCGAGGGCTACGGCCCGCCTCACGATCCGCGCCTCAACGTCATCCGCGTTGCGCCTGATCCCGGCGTCATCGAGGTCAACATCCATCCTGCTTCCAACTGGCAGGATTGCGTGGCGACGACGACGGCGATCTATGAGGAAGCGCGGCAGACACGGCTTGGCGCCGACAAGTTCATGATCGATGGGCGCCACACCGGCACCGGCGGCGGCAACCATGTCGTGGTCGGCGGTGCGACACCCAATGACAGCCCGTTCCTGCGAAGGCCGGACCTGTTGAAGAGCCTGGTGCTGCAATGGCAGCGCCATCCGTCGCTGTCCTATCTGTTCTCTGGCCTGTTCATCGGGCCGACCAGCCAGGCGCCACGCTTCGACGAAGCGCGTCACGACTCGCTCTACGAGCTTGAGATCGCGATGGCGCAGGTGCCGCATCCAGACCAGGGCAACGCACCCTTGCCATGGCTGGTCGACCGGCTGTTCCGCAATTTGTTGACCGACGTCACCGGCAATACGCATCGTTCGGAAATCTGCATCGACAAGCTGTTTTCGCCGGACGGACCGACCGGTCGGCTGGGGCTGGTCGAATTCCGCGGCTTCGAGATGCCGCCCAATGCACGCATGTCGCTGGCGCAGCAACTGTTGGTGCGCGCCATCATCGCACGTGCGTGGAAAGGCCCGCTCGACGGCCGTTTCGTGCGCTGGGGCACATCGCTGCACGACCGCTTCATGCTGCCGCATCATGTCTGGGCCGATTTCCTCGACGTGCTCGACGACCTCAAGCTCAACGGCTTCGAATTCAGGCCCGAATGGTTCGACGCCCAGCTCGAATTCCGCTTCCCGTTCTGCGGCGAGGTTCAGCATGCCGGCATCAAGCTGGAGCTGCGCCAGGCGCTGGAGCCGTGGCATGTGATGGGCGAGCAAGGCGCGATCGGCGGCACCGTGCGCTTCGTCGATTCCTCGGTCGAACGGCTGCAGGTCAAGACCGAAGGGCTGAACCCGGAGCGCCACGCAGTCGTCTGCAACGGCCGCATCGTGCCGATGAAGGTCACCGACAATCGCGAAGTGGCGGTGGCGGGTGTCCGCTTCAAGGCCTGGCAGCCGGCATCGGGCCTGCATCCGGCGCTGCCGGTCAACACGCCACTGGTCTTCGACATCTATGACCGCTGGTCGGGACGTGCGGTCGGCGGCTGCGTCTATCATGTCGCCCATCCCGGCGGGCGCAATTACGACACCTTTCCGGTCAATGGCAACGAGGCGGAAGCTCGGCGGCTCGCCCGCTTCGAACCGCGCGGCCATACGCCATCCGCCTATGTGATCCGTGAAGAACAACCGGCGGAAGATTTCCCGATGACCCTTGACCTTCGGCGGCCGGCAAGACTCTGATCAGCGATGGCAAAGGGGAATCACAAGAGAGGACACGGCAAGCCGCGGACCCACAGCCTGCTGGAGCACTACCAGCCGATCGACGGCGTCGTCGACGAGATGGTCGATGCGTCAGGCAATCCTCGCCCGGCCTGGAAGCATTTTGTCGAGGCGCTCGAGGAACTTGGCGCTGAAAAGCTCGGCCAGCGCTTTGCCCGCGCCGACCAGTATCTGCGCGATGCCGGCGTTTATTACCGCGTCTATGACAAGGCCGGTGCCAATGAGCGCGAATGGCCGCTGGCGCATGTCCCGGTTCTCATCGAGGAGAGCGAGTGGGCGGCGATCAGCGCCGGCCTCGTGCAGCGCGCCGAACTGTTCGAGGAAACCATCGCCGATATCTACGGGCCGAACCGGCTGGTCGAGAAAGGCATCCTGCCGGCGGGATTGATCGCCGCCAGCCCCGAATATTTGCGGCCTGTCGTCGGCACCAGGCCGGCCGGCGGCCACTTCCTGCATTTCTGCGCCTTCGAGCTCGGCCGTGGACCTGACGGCCAGTGGTGGGTGCTGGGCGATCGCACGCAGGCGCCGTCCGGCGCCGGTTTCGCACTGGAAAACCGCGTCGCCACCACACGCGCGCTGTCCGACATCTATGGCGAGATGCATGTGCACCGCCTTGCCGGCTTTTTCCGCCGTTTTCGCGATGCGTTGATCGGCATGGCCAAGGAGACCGACGGCCGCGTCGCCATCCTGACGCCGGGGCCGCTCAACGAAACCTATTACGAACACGCCTACATCGCCCGCTACCTCGGCATCATGCTGCTCGAAGGCGAGGATTTGACCGTCTCCGACAGCCGGCTGATGGTGCGCACGGTTTCCGGCCTGATGCCGATCAGCGTGTTGTGGCGGCGGCTCGACGCCGCTTTCGCCGACCCGCTCGAACTGCGCCCGGATTCGCAGATCGGAACGCCGGGCCTGGTCGAGGCGATCCGCCAGGGCGCGGTTGCTACCGTCAATGCGCTGGGCTCCGGCCTGATGGAGACGCGCGCGCTGCTTGCCTTCCTGCCCAAGATTTCACGGGCCTTGCGTGGCGAGGAATTGCTGCTGCCAAGTGTCGCGACATGGTGGTGCGGGCAAGCTACCGAGCGCGCGCATGTGCTGGCCAATATCGATCGCATGGTGATCGGGCCGGCGCTGTCGACGAGGCTTGCCTTCGAGGACGACGATTCAACGAAGCTAGGCTCGGCTCTGTCGGCCGGGGAGCGGGCGGAACTGGTGGCGCGCATTGAACGTGATGGCGGCGATTTCGTCGGCCAGGAAGCGGTGACGCTTTCGACGACGCCCGTCTATGTCGGCGGCTGGCTGGAGCCGCGGCCAGCGAGCCTGCGCGTCTACCTGGCGCGAACGCCGGAGGGCTGGACGGTGATGCCGGGCGGTTTTGCCCGTATCGGCCTGTCGCTCGACCCGACGGCGATCGCCATGCAGCGTGGCGGCCAGGCGGCGGATGTCTGGGTCGTCAGCGACAAACCGGTGGAGCGCGAGACGCTGCTGCCGCAAGAAGGCGACAGTTTCAGCCGCACCAGGCCCGGCAGCCTGCCCAGTCGCGCGGCGGAGAACCTGACCTGGCTCGGCCGCTATATCGAGCGCTCGGAAGACACGGTGCGCATCCTGCGCGCCTACCATGTGCGGCTGGCCGAAACCTCCGACCCGGATATGCCGCTGCTCGCCGACATCAGGGATTATCTCGAACCTTTCGGCATCGATGTGGAGACGGCGATCCCGTCAGGGCTGATCGGCACGCTGGATAGCGCGGTCTACAGTGCCGGGCAGATCCGCGACCGCTTCTCGCCCGATGGCTGGCTGGCGCTGAAGGACCTGTCGAAAACCATCCATCAGTTCGCAACGACGGTCGCGCCCGGCGACGACGCGACCCGGGCGATGACAGTCATCCTGCGTAAGCTCGCCGGCTTTTCCGGCCTGCTGCACGAGAACATGTACCGCTTCGCCGGTTGGCGCTTCCTCGAGATTGGCCGCCGGCTGGAGCGCGGTATCCAGATCTCCCGCACGCTGTCGCGGCTGACCAGCGCCAAGGCGCCGGACGGCGCGCTCGACATGATGCTGGAAATCGGCGACAGCGTGATGACCCATCGCCGCCAATATCCGGTGCAGGCCGGTCGGCGCACGGTGATCGACCTGCTGGCGCTCGATCCGCTTAACCCGCGCTCCATCCTGTTCCAACTTGAAAGGCTGAAGGCCGAAATCGGCCTGTTGCCGTCGCTCGGCGGGGAGGGGCAAATGTCGCCGGCGGCGAAGGAAATCCTGCAGCTCAACACCCAGATCGCCATCAAGGAGCCTTCGGACATGACCGCAAAGGCGCTGGACGACCTCGCCTATGAAATCGGCGGCCTCTACAACAGCCTCGCCAAAGCCTATTTCGGATAAAGCATGCTCTACGACATCAGGCTTCATCTGCATTACGATTACGCTGCGGCGGCCGGCGGCGGTCGTCATCAGGTGCGCGTACTGCCGTCGACGATATCAGGCGTGCAGCGTGTCATCGCCGCATCCCTGTCCTTTGCGCCGGCACCCAACGAGCGTTCCGACTTTTCCGATTTCTTCGGCAACAACGTCACCTCGATCGCCTTTCGCGACGCGCATGACGCGCTCGACATCAGGATGAGCGCCCGCGTGTCGGTGTCTCGGCCCGAGCCCGGGCTCGACGTGTCGCCCGATATCGCCCGGCTGAGGCAGGAGCTCGCCGCGGTGCGGTCTCTGGCACCTGATGCACCGCACCATTTCCTGACGGCCAGCACCCATGCCGGCATCGACGATGCGATCACCGCTTACGCACGCGACAGCATCGCCGGCTCTGCCGCCGGCACGGTCATGAGCCTGTGCAATCGCATCCATCGCGATTTCACCTATGACGGCGAAGCGACAACGGTGCGGACCCGGGCCAGTGATGCCTTCAAGTTGAAGCGCGGCGTTTGCCAGGACTTTTCGCACATCATGATCGCCGGCCTGCGCGGGCTCGGTATTCCGGCCGGCTATGTCAGCGGATTCTTGCGCACCATCCCGCCGAAGGGCAAGCCCCGGCTGGAAGGCGCCGATGCCATGCATGCCTGGGTCAAGGTCTGGTGCGGGCGCGATGCAGGCTGGCAGGAATTCGACCCGACCAACGGCATGCGGGCCAGCAACGACCATATCACCGTCGGCCACGGCCGCGACTATTCGGACGTGGCGCCGATCGTCGGCGTGCTCAAGACCACGGGGGGACAGGTTGGCGAGCAAGCTGTCGACGTCATTCCCGTCGTGCTCGAAAGAGCCTGAAGCAGGTCGTACACGCAGCGGTATTTGCGCCGCAATTCGGGATGGACAAGACTGCTTCTCAAATACCGATGCGGCCGCTAGTCTGTATTCGTTTCGGGGTGACGGTAGTTGTATCCTCAAGCGCATGGCGCGAGGGTTTGTAATTGAGAGCAATCAGCGTCGTCATTCCTGCCTGTAACGCGGCGGCGACCATCGCTGCAACGCTGGCGTCGCTACGCAGCGAGGCCGAGATCATCGGCGAGATCTTGCTGGTCGACGACGCGTCGACCGATGGGACGGCAACCATCGCGCGGGAGGCCGCGGCACAACTGTCGTTGCCGCTGCGCGTGCTGTCGGCCAAATGCCGCGATGCAGGCGGTGCCCGCAATTTGGCGCTGGCCGAAGCGGTCTATTCCTGGGTCTACCTGATCGATGCCGACGACCTGCATCTGCGGGGCGGGTTGCGCGCACTGCTCCGCAAGGCCCGGGAGCAGCCGGAGGCCGACATGATCGTCGGTGCCTACCGGCGACGGGTGAACGGCCAGGACCGGCAGATCAAGATGCCGAACGGCTACCAGGCTGCGTGCCTGGCAAATGCTTCGGCCTATGTCAAAGGCGACATACGTTCGGTCGCCGTGGGCAGCGTTCTGGCATCGCGGACCCTGATCGGCGAGACGCGGTTCCCGATCGGAATGGCCTATGACGAGGACACGCTGTTCTGGGCACGGCTGATGAGCAAGGCATCGCTCGCCATGGTTTCGCAACCTGTCATGGTCTACGAGGTTTCGCCGGTACGTTCCGATGACCGCTTTGCCATCAACCCGGTGCGGCGCTTCCTGGACTGGCGCCGGGAACTGCGCACACTCACCGACTGCAACATCCCGTTGTCGGCCCTCAAGGCCAGGGAAGGCCTTGTCGCCCTCAAGATCGCCCGGGTCCACTATGCGCGCGGCGATCTGGGCACCGCGGCGCGCGTCCTGGCGGTAGCCGCGGCCGCGCCAAAGCGGCGCTCAGAAGCTTGGCGCTGCCTGCGCTACAGGTTCAAGCTCGCGGCGCGGCGGCGTTTGTCCGCGCCGCCGATCAAGCTGGAAGGCGCTCTGTAGGCGCCAGCCAACACGATATCGGCGCGAGACGCTTTTCGGACGGCGCGTGGAACCAGCGGTCGGCCAGTGGCTTATCTACGGAATTCGCGTGGAGCCGACATGTTGCAAAAATCCGGATTGTCGCCCAGCCGACCGGCTGGCCAGGATGCTGTGTCGCCAGATGGCGCGCCCAAAAACGGGGCACAAAGCTCGGCCGACCATGCGTCGCTTAGCTATGTCAGTGATGCTGAGCCCGGTATCCGGCGGCTGAAAACAGGCAAGGGGTTTTCCTACCAGGGACCGGACGGAGGGACAGTTTCGGACACTACCAGGGCCCGCATCGAGGCGATCGTCATTCCGCCGGCCTGGACGGATGTGTGGATTTCGCCGGACGCGGACGGCCATATCCAGGCAACCGGCAGGGACCAGCGCGGACGCAAGCAATACCGCTATCATCCGCAATGGGCCGAAGAGCGCGATGGTGCCAAATATTCGAGCCTGGTTGCTTTCGCCGAGAGCCTGCCGGACCTGCGGCACAGGATCGACAGCGATCTGCGCCGTCGTGGCCTGCCGTTCGAGCGTGTCGTCGCCGCGGTCGTCTGGCTGCTCGACAACACGATGATCCGCGTCGGCAATGCCGCCTACGCCCGTGACAACAAGAGTTTCGGGTTGACCACGTTGCGCGACCGGCATGTGGATATTGTCGGTTCAAGCCTGCGCTTTGCCTTCAAGGGCAAGTCGGGCAAGGAGTGGAAGCTGAAGCTGGTCGACCGCCGCATCGCCAGGATTGTGCGCGGCGCGCAGGACCTGCCAGGCCAGAAGCTGTTCCAGTATCTCGATGAGGACGGCAACAGGCGGCCGGTCCGCTCCGAGGACGTCAACCGCTATATCCGTGAGGCGGTCGGTGACGCCTTCAGTTCGAAGCATTTCCGCACCTGGGGCGGCACCATTCACGCCGCGTCGCTGTTTGCCCAAACGGAACTGCCGCAAAGCCAGGCGCAGCGAAACAGGGCGATGAACAGCGTTATCGACAAGGTTGCCGAGCGGCTGGGCAATACGCGTGCCGTCTGCCGCAAATGCTATATCCATCCGCGGGTCTTCGAAGCGTGGTCGCAGGGGCGGTTGCTGAATGAAATGGCGCAAGCCAACAAACGCAAACGCTCCATCGATGGTCTCGATGACGAGGAAGCTCTCGTGCTGCGATGGCTGAAACTGCGAGAAAGCTGACCAGCGCGGCCGGCTGTGGCCAAATCCGCCACATCTGGATTTTTTTATCGACGTCGTGTCGGGATCGGTCTTACTGTTTCGTCCTTTGACAGAGAAAAGGACCAGCCATGCTCTACGCAATCCTCTGCTATGCTTCCGAAGATGTCGTCTGCTCCTGGAGCAAGGCACAGGACGACGAGGTCATGGCCAATCTCCTCGACGTTCAGGACAAGTACGCCAAGGCCGGGCGGCTTGGCCCGGTGGCAAGGCTTCTGCCGACGACCGCCGCGACGACCCTGAGAAAGGTCAAGGGTGAATCGGTCGTCATCGATGGGCCGTTCGCCGAGACCAAGGAACAGTTTCTCGGCTTCTACACGCTCGAATGCGCTGATCTCGACGAGGCGGTGGAGTTCGCCCGCGAGCTTTCCGAGGTCAACCCGAGCGGTGGGTCGTATGAAATCCGGCCGGTTTCGGTCTTTAACCCAACAAGAGTTTCCGCATGACCGAAATGGCCTGGATAAGCTCCGCGATCAGCGCCGCCCGCCCGCAGGCCATGGGTGCGCTGCTGCGTTATTTCCGCGATCTCGATACGGCGGAGGAAGCTTTCCAGGACGCGTGCCTCAGGGCGCTGAAGAACTGGCCGCAGAACGGGCCGCCGCGCGACCCGGCGGCCTGGTTGATCTTCGTCGGTCGCAACAGCGGCATCGATGCGGTGCGCAAGCGCGCCAAGCAGGCGCCGATGCCGGAGGAAGACCAGGTTTCCGATCTGGAAGACGCCGAGAGCGATATCGCCGAGCGGCTGGACGGGGCGCACTACCGCGACGACATATTGCGGCTGCTGTTCATCTGCTGCCATCCTGATCTGCCGGCAACGCAGCAGATCGCGGTGGCGCTGCGCATCGTCTCCGGTCTTACGGTCAAGCAGATCGCGCGCGCCTTCCTGGTTGGCGAAAGTGCCATGGAGCAGCGCATCACTCGCGCCAAGGCGCGCATTGCGGACGCCGGCGTGCCGTTCGAGACGCCGGGCGCGGTCGAGCGGTCGGAACGGCTCGCCGCCGTCGCCGCCATGGTCTACTTGGTCTTCAACGAGGGCTATTCGACCAACAGCGGCGAGGCGCCGGCCCGCGCACCGCTGTGCGAGGAGGCAATCCGGCTGGCACGGCTGTTGCTGCGGCTGTTTCAGACCGAGCCGGAGATCATGGGGCTGACGGCGCTGTTGCTTCTGCAGCATGCGCGCGCACCGGCCCGTTTCGACGAGAGCGGCGAGATCGTGCTGCTCGAAGACCAGGATCGCAGCCTGTGGAGCCGCAAGATGATCGATGAGGGGCTGGCGCTGGTCGACAAGGCGCTGCGCCATCGCAAGCCCGGCCCCTACCAGGTGCAAGCGGCGATTGCCGCGCTGCATGCGCGGGCCGAAAAGGCCGAGGACACCGACTGGAACGAGATCGATCTGCTCTATCGCTTGCTCGAGCAGATGCAGCCGTCGCCGGTGGTCACGCTCAACCGGGCCGTCGCGGTCTCGAAGGTGCGTGGACCGGCAGAGGCGCTCGCCATGATCGAGCCGCTGGAAGAACGGCTTTCCGGCTATTTCCATTTTTTCGGTCTCAAGGGCGGCCTTTTGATGCAACTCGACCGGGGCGACGAGGCGCGCGTCGCCTTCGACCGCGCCATAGCGCTTGCGAACACGGCGGCGGAAGCTGCCCATATCCGCATGCATATCGACCGGCTGATCAAGGACGGTGCGGTACGCCCAGCGGCCAAGAAGGCAAACTGAGCGCCATCTGGCTCAATCGTGCAGTTTGGGCTTAGACCATGCCGGGGTGGTGATTTTCCCTTGAACCGAGTAATGCCACGCGATGATCGTGCCTGAGGTGCCTTTGTGCACGCGGGCAGCATGGCGCCAGGCTTTGACCGGCGTGCCTTTTGTGCATGTCGTTGTCCCAAAACCGCTGGGCACTTTTGGGCGACATGCATTATGAGCGACTGGATCTGAAAGGGACAAGAATGACGATAGGCAAGGAAACGACCGAACTGCTGGCGAAACTGGGTGTGGCCAAGGAGACGCTGGTCGGCGGCGACCTGATCGTGCGCAGCCCGGTGACGGGCGAGCAGATCGCGGCGCTGAAGACGATCTCACCGGCTGACGCGGCCAAGGTGATCGATGCCGCGCACAAGGCCTTCCAGGCCTGGCGCATGGTGCCAGGCCCGCGGCGTGGCGAACTGGTGCGGCTGCTCGGCGAGGAGCTGCGTACGCACAAGGCCGAGCTTGGCCGGCTGGTCTCGATCGAGGTCGGCAAGATCCCGTCCGAGGGGCTCGGCGAAGTGCAGGAGATGATCGACATCTGTGATTTCGCCGTAGGCCTCTCCCGGCAATTGTACGGCCTGACCATCGCCACCGAGCGCCCAGGCCATCGAATGATGGAAACCTGGCATCCGCTCGGCGTCGTCGGCGTCATTTCCGCCTTCAATTTCCCGGTGGCTGTGTGGTCGTGGAATGCCGCCCTGGCGCTGGTCTGCGGCGACGCTGTGGTGTGGAAGCCGTCGGAAAAGACGCCGCTGACCGCACTTGCTTGCGAAGCCATCTTCAAACGTGCGGTCAAGCGCTTCGGCGCGGACGCACCTGATGGCCTGGCGCCGGTGCTGATCGGCGATCGCGCCGTCGGCGAGATACTGGTCGATCACCCTAAAGTGCCGCTGGTTTCGGCGACCGGCTCGACCCGCATGGGCCGCGACGTCGGTCCGCGGCTGGCCAAGCGCTTTGCGCGCGCGGTGCTGGAACTCGGCGGCAACAATGCAGGCATCGTCTGCCCGACCGCCGATCTCGACATGGCGCTGCGCGCGATTGCGTTTGGAGCGATGGGCACGGCCGGCCAGCGCTGCACGACGCTGCGGCGCCTGTTCGTGCATGACAGCGTCTACGACGCCTTGGTTCCGCGCCTCAAAAAGGCCTACGAGAGTGTGTCTGTGGGCAATCCGCTGGAGACCTCCTCGCTGGTCGGGCCACTGATCGACAAGGCGGCATACGAGGCCATGCAGAAGGCGCTGAAGGAAGCCGCCGCCCATGACGGCAAGGTGACCGGCGGGACGCGGGTCGAGAACGGCCACCCCGATGCCTACTACGTGCACCCGGCGCTGGTCGAAATGCCAAGCCAGGTGTCACCGGTCACGGAGGAGACCTTCGCGCCGATCCTCTACGTGATGAAATATTCGGATTTCGACGTGGTGCTCGAAGAGCACAATGCCGTGGGGGCAGGCCTGTCCTCGTCGATCTTCACCCGAGACCTGCAGGAATCCGAGCGTTTCCTGGGTGTCGACGGATCGGATTGCGGCATTGCCAATGTCAACATCGGCACCTCGGGCGCCGAGATCGGCGGTGCCTTTGGCGGCGAAAAGGAAACCGGGGGCGGCCGCGAGAGCGGCTCCGACGCATGGAAGGCCTATATGCGGCGCGCCACCAACACGGTGAACTATTCCAAGGCGCTGCCGCTCGCCCAGGGCGTGTCGTTCGACATCGACTGAAGGGCTCGCCGGCTTGGGCATCCCGCACGGGGGATGCCCACCGGTCAGCTGCCTGCTGGCGAGTCAAAGGCCTTGACGAACGCGGCATCGATGATAGCCAGCTTGACGGCCTGGGCGGTCATGTACTCCCGGTAGAAATCGCCCGACACCCACATCACCGAATTGCCGCGCTGGCCAAGCCAGCCAACGCTGCCGAGGTCTTCGGCATCCCGCAGTTTGCGTGCCAGGTGGGTTCGCGACAGCTTGAGCCATTTGGCGAAATCGCCGATCGAGACGACGCCAGTCGGTATTGCAGCGAGGCCGGCATGGTCGGGATCGACGCCCGATATCAGCCAGTCCATGACGACGCCGCCATTGTTAAGCCAGGTGAACAGCGAAAAGGTCTGCTTGGGCTCGCGCACGGGACTGGAGGAGATCAGCCCGTCAGCCACCAGCGGTTGCACCCTGGCGAGCGCATAGGGCCGCTCCAGAAACGTTGCCAGACGGTTCGCGCCGTCGAGACTGTCCAGTGTGTGCAGATGAGCCATCATCCAGCCGGCGAGCGTGTCCAGCGTGTTCACTGTAGGCTGTATGGGGCGGATGCGGCCATCCTGAGCTGCCGAGAGGTGCTCGATGAAATTGTAGTGCAACATCTCCTTGAGGAAGGCGTCGGCGGTGTTGCGGCTGGCGACGGAATTCTCCTGGATGACGTCGATGAAACGCGCCGCCGTCAACTGCTTGCGGTAGTCATCGGGCTCCCGTCTGAAATGCAGGGCAAGGCCGATATGCGCCATCAGCCAACGCTGCTGGGTGGCAAATATCGAGGCAAGCCTCGGGTTCGTCTCGTAGGTCTGGATAAGCGCCTGCGCCTGGGCACGGACACAGCGATGCAATGCCGGGTGACCGGCAATATGGTCCAAGGTCAGCGCCATTCTCCCCCCGTGCGTCAAGCCCCCCAACGCGAAGACGCAGATCACATTTTCAGCCTTCAAGGCCCGTGTCCAGACGCGCCCGCTCTATAACAGGTTATGATCGCCAGTAGACAATGTTCACGGCCCGGGCAGATATCGATCGCGCCGATCCTTCAGCGGTCTTCCGGAGCTGGAAAACAGGCGTCGAAGGCCGCATCGACAATGGCCAGCTTGGCGGCCTGGACGGTCATGTACTCCTGGTAGAAAGTGTTCGATACCCACATCACCGAATGGCCGCGCTGGCCGAGCCAGCCGATGCTGCCGAGTTCCTCGGCAGCGCGCAGCTTGCGGGCGAGGTGGGTCCGCGACAGCTTGAGCCATCTGGCGAAATCTCCGATCGAAACCACGCTGGTCGGAATCCGGTCCAGGCCGGCATGATCGGGGTCGATGCCCGACATCAGCCAGTCCATGACGATGCCGCCATTGTTGAGCCAGATGAACAGGGAAAAAGTCTGGTTGGGCTCGCGCACCGGCTTGGAGGCAAGCAGGCCGTCCGCCACCAGAGGCTGCAGCCTGACAACCATGTCGGGCCGCTCCAGGAACCTGGCCAGCCGGTTGCCACCGTCGAGATGATCCAGCGTCTGCAGATGGGCAAGGACCCAGCCGGTGAAAGTCTGCACGGTTGCCGCCGTTGGCTGCAAAGGGTGCGTGCGCCCGTCGCCACCCGAAACATACTCGGCGACATGATAGTGCAGCATCTCCTTGATGAAAGCGTCCGCCGTGTTGCGGCTGGCCACCGCGTGCTGGTGTACGAACTCGATGAAACGCGATACCGTCAGCTCCTTGCGGCGGTCGTGCGGATCGCGCCTGAAATGCATGGCAAGGCCGACATGACCCATCAGCCAACGCTGCTGCGTGGCGAAAATGGAAGCCAGTCGCGGGCTCGTTTCATAGATGTTGATCAGCGCCAACGACTGTGCCTGGACACAGCGATGCAGGGCCGGATGGCCGGCAATGTCTTCCAGATTCAGCGCCATCCTCCTCATGTTCCGAGTTAACTCCAACAGCGGAGTCGCGTCCACATTTTCCAGCCTTCGATAGCTGTGTCCAGAGGCACCAAATGCGAAGAGCAAGCCCAACCCGAACATGGGGCCGGCCACGATCGGTTCATGGGATCCGCTAACCGATTGCTATGGCTTGGAAAACCCCTCCCAATAATAGTCAGCCGGAGGGCCGCCCGTTGAATTGACCTTCACCAGGGCCCGGCATAGTTTCCGCGACATCCGAGCGGCGGGGGCACGCCTTCCCGGAAGTGAGTTCGAAAGCAGAAGCCAATTAACGAGCGATGAAATCTCGCGCGGTGGCGAAGTTTTGCCGAACTCTACCTCGAAGGACGAGTGATTGAGTGAAGTATACAAGCAAGATCGCGGTTGGCAGGGATAACGACTGTCACCCAGTTTTCGGTGAGCTGGCAGCCCGTAAGGGATGGTTGATCCTGTTTGCCGTCTCGGCGTGCCTGTGGCTTCAAGCCGGCGCGTTTGCCCAGACAGCCAGCCAGATCACGCCGCCCAGCTTTCGGCCGCCGCCGGCAGCCAACACGGCAGGTGTTTCCATTCCCGAAGGTGAGGGCCTCGAGGCGCCGGCGGGCGCCGGGAAGCTCAAGGTCAAGCTCGGGGATGTCAGGGTCGAAGGCGGCTTGCCCGACATGGCTGACGCAACACGCAAGATCGTTGCCGGCCTTGCGCACCGCACGGTGACGGCGGCGGAAATCTTTGCCGCGGCGCGAAAACTCGAAACCGAATATGGACGGGCCGGCTATGCGCTGGTGCGGGTGGTGCTGCCGGCGCAGAAGCTCAACGACGGCGCAGGGCTCCGGCTGGTCGTCGTCGACGGCTTTCTCGAACGGATCGACACCAGCAATCTGCCCGAGCGCATACGCGGGCGGGTCGAGGCAACGCTGGCGCCGCTCGTTGGACAAAAGAGCATCAAGCTGTCGGCGATCGAACGCAAGCTGCTGCTGGCTGGCGATACGCCCGGGGCCCGGCTGCGCTCAACCTTGCAGGCCGGAACAGCCAAAGGCGCCAGCGTGCTGGTCATCGATGGCAAATATCGCCCGATCGGCGGCCAGGCGACCGTGGACAACTCGCTATCGCCGTCGTTGCAGCGCTGGTCTACGGGCATCGGCGTCGATTTCAACTCATTGCTCGGCCTCGGCGAACTCGTCTATGTCAGGGCAGGCGGCTACCCCGATGGCGGCGAGAGTGGCCTGTTCACGGATGGCCCACGCAATCGCAACTATGCCGCGGGCATCGTCGTGCCGATCGGCTATGACGGGCTGACGCTCAACCTGGAAGCCAGCCGCACGCAGGCCAATCCGACAGCCGAGCCCGGCACGCTCGGCTTCGGCAGCGCCTTCGAGCGTTATTCGGCGCGGCTTCGATATCCCTGGATCCGCAGCCGTGCGCTTACGATCAGCACCGAACTGTCCTTCGACGTGCAGAACGACACGCTCGACGCGGTGACGCCGATTTCGCTGCCGATCGCCGAGGACCGGCTGCGCATTGCCCGGCTCGGTCTCGACGGCATCTGGTTCACACCGCTTGGCGGCGTCTTCATCGGCAACGTCGTTGCGTCCTTCGGTATCGATGGGCTCGGCGCGCGTTCAGCCGCCGATGCGACGCCGCTGCTGCCACTGTCGCGTCAAGGCGCCGACGCCGATTTCCAGAAGCTGGAGGTCTCGGCCAGCTACAGCCAGCCGCTGGCCACCCATCTCGGCCTCGATCTCTACGCCTGCGCGCAGACCTCGTTTGGCAAGCCGCTGCTGCAGTCCGAACAGATCGGGCTGGTCGGCGCGAACGGTCTGTCGAGCTTCGACGCGGGCGCGCTGCAGGGCGATGCCGGCTATGTGCTGCGCGGCGAGCTGTCCTCACCCTGGTACGTGCCGTTCACTGGCGGCATCGTTTTGTTGTCGCCCTACGTGTTCGGCGCTGTCGGCCAGGTCCATCTCGAAATGCCGACCGCGCTCGAGACGGCCAACATCGTCGGCGCGTCATACGGGCTTGGCCTGAAGGTCGGCACCGCGCTGGCGGGCGACGCGACCAACGCCAGCCTGACGCTGGAATGGGGCCGCCAGCATCGTGACAACCATCTGCCGACAAGCGATCGCTTTTCGCTCAGCGGCGCCGTCCAATTCTAGAGAGATGACCATGCAGCGCAAAGCCCACCTCCCACGACGGCACCTGAACCGCACCGGCGCGCCGTTGATGGCGCTGCTTTTGACGTCGACGGCGCTTGTCGGCTTCACGTCGGCGCGGGCACAGGAACTGCCGACCGGCGGCAGCGTAGCATCCGGCGGCGTCACCATCGCCAACCCATCGTCGTCGCAACTGAACATCAGGCAGTCGACCAGTTCGGCGATCGTCAACTGGCAGAGTTTTTCGATCGGTGCCGGCGCGACAGTCACCATCGACCAGCCATCATCCTCGGCAACGATGCTGAACCGCGTCACCGGCGGCACCAAATCGACCATTGCAGGCCAGCTCAACGCCAATGGCCAGGTGTTCCTGGTCAACCCCAACGGCATTGCCATCTCCAAGACCGGCAAGGTTAGTGCCGCCGGCTTCGTCGCCTCCTCGCTCGGTATCAGCGACGAGGATTTTGAGGCCGGAAAGCTGGAATTCGAGGGCAAGGGAGCTTCAGCCGCCGTCTCCAACCAGGGTGCGATCAGCATCGGGCGTGGTGGCTATGCCGCATTGATCGGCGGCAGCGTCGACAATGCCGGCTCGATCACCGTGCCGCTTGGCAAGGTCGGGCTCGGATCGGGTGAGAAGGCAACACTTGATTTGTCCGGCGACGGCTTCCTGCAGGTTTCCGTGCCGAGCAAGGCTGACGGCAGCAATGCGCTGGTCAGCAATTCCGGACGTATCAGTGCCGATGGCGGGCTGGTCGAACTCAAGGCGGCTGCGGTGCGCGATGCCGCACGCCAAGCCGTCAACATGTCCGGTGTCATCGAGGCACGCACGGTGTCTGGCCAATCCGGTGCCATCGTGCTCGGCGGCGATGAAGGCTCGGTCGAAATCACCGGCATGCTCGACGCTTCGGCCAAGGCCGGCGGCAAGGGCGGCAAGGTCACGGTCACCGGCCGCAAACTGAAGCTCAAAGCCGCCAAGGTCGATGCCTCGGGCAAGGATGGCGGCGGCAGCGTCAGGATCGGCGGTGACAAGCAGGGCAAGGGCACCTTGCAACGCGCGGTCACAACCGAGATCGATGCGAAGACGACAATCAGTGCCGATGCGACCGGCAACGGCACTGGCGGCACGGTCATCGTCTGGTCGGACGAGCAAACAAAGTTCGCCGGCAAGATTTCCGCACGCGGCGGTGATGACGGCGGCAATGGCGGCTTTGCGGAAGTGTCCGGCAAGCAGCGCCTCGACTTCACCGGTGAGGTCGATCTGCGCGCCCGCTTCGGCGACACCGGTGACCTTTTGCTCGATCCCTACAACGTCACTATATCGAACGCTGCCGGCAACACCGGCGGCAGCATGTCCGCCAACACCAATGACAGCGTCATCAACGTCACCACGCTGCAGAACCTTCTTGCAACGGCAAACGTCACCATCTCGACCGGCAGTGGCGGTTCGCAGGCTGGCGACATCACCATTGCAGCACCGATCGCCTGGAACACCAACACGCTGACGCTCAGCGCCTCTCATTCGATCGTCTTCAATGCGAACGCCACGATCGGCGGCGTCGGCGGACTGGCGCTCATCACCAACAATGGCGGCACCGGCGGCACGATCTCCTATGCCTTGGGCGCATCGGCGACCTTCACCGGCACGCCCGGTGCGCAGGCGCTGTCGGTCAACGGCCAGAGCTACACGCTGATCTATGATGTCAACGGCCTGCAGGCGATCAACAGCGGGCTCACCGGCAGCTACGCGCTGGCCAAGAATATCGATGCCAGCTCCACGTCCAGCAGGAATAGCGGTCTCGGCTTCATATCGCTGGGCACCGACGGCAACAGCAACATCCAGAACGGCGGCAACGGCTTCACCGGCTCGTTCGACGGGCTCGGCCACACCGTCGACAGCCTGTCGGTGACGCAGTCCGCTGCCCAGTATGTCGGCCTATTCGGCTATATCGGCGCGGGCGGCCTGGTCCAGAATGTCGGCGTCACCAATGTGACGGTCCGGGGGTTTAGGACCCTTGGCGGGATCGCCGGGTTCAATGCCGGCACGGTGGCCCAGAGTTATTCGACTGGTCAGCTGTTCACCACGCAATACGGGTCCACCTCAGGCGGTCTGATCGGCGAGAACGATGGCGCACTCTCCGACAGCTTCTCGACAGTGGTCATCAACGCACGCGACACAAATGCCGCGGGCGGCGCGGTGGGCTTCAACAATTTCGGCACCATCGATCGCGTCTATGCCATGGGCGCTGTCGATATCGGCAGCGGCGGCGCGGCCGTCGGCGGCCTCGTCGGATCGAATTATGGCTATTCGTTTGTCGGCGAGGGCGGCAGGATAACCGACAGCTATTCGACCGGCGCGGTCAGCGGCGGATGGAATGTCGGCGCGTTCATCGGCAACAACCTTTACGATGGCGTGATCACGGGCGCGTACGACACGTCGACATCCGGCCCCTACAACACCACATCCAGCGCCAAGCCTGCGATCGGCGGTGGCACCACCGGCCCCAATGTCAATGTCGTCGGCCTGTCGACCTCCAGCTTCCAGAATGGCGGCGCCAATGGACTGAGTGCCGCCTTTGGCGGCGGGACTGGCGGCCTCTATCCCTATCTGAAGAGCTTCTACCCCAATGGCGTTCAGGCGATCTCCGGAATTGCTTACAAGGATGCCGGCAACACGCCGCTGATTTCCGGTACCGGCCAACCCTATTACACAAAGAATCCCGGGCTGGTGTCCGTCGTCTCCGGCGGCGTGAACCTCGGCACAGTCTCGACCGGCGTCAACGGCTACTATTATCTCGCTCTGCCGGCCGGCGCGGTCTCGAACTCGGTGCTCGCTTACACCGTTGCCGAAGCGGACTCGGGCGCCAAGAATGGCGTGACCTTCCGGACCGGCCTGTCCGGCAGCAATGTCTCGAACCTCAACGTCTATGGCGACTGGCGGCTCGACGAGGCGGATGGCTCGATCGCCTCGCTGTCGGCGCTGAGCAGCGCCTATAGCGCGGCGATTGGGTCAGCCTCTGTCGGCAGCCTGTCCTTCGCCAATCGCCAGATTGAAACCGTAGCAGCCACCTTCGCCCTCAACCAGGCGCTGTCGGTCGGCACCGGCACGCTGGCGCTGTCGTCGAACGGCGTGGTGACGCAGACTAGTGGCCTGACGGCGGCGTCGCTGGTTCTCGGTGGCACGGGTAGCTTCACCCTGACCAACGCCGGCAACCAGGTCGGCAACGTCGCCGGCAGCGCCGGTTCCGTCGATCTGCGCGATGGTGCAAGCCTGACGATCGCCAGTGCTTCCAGCGCCCGTGGGGTTATGGCGACCGGGGTGAACACCACCGGTTCGGTGAAGCTTCAGACGACGGGCGATTTGACCATTGCGGCAAATGCGACAATCAGCGGAACGGATCCAGTGCTCTCGGCCGCTGGCCTGTTCGTCAACAACCGGGGCAGTGACGCCGTCGCCGCCACCAGCGGACGCTGGCTGATCTATGCGGCAAATCCCACCGGCAATACATTCGGCAATCTGGACAGTGGCAACACGGCCGTCTGGAACACGTCGGCGGGTGGTCCGGTGAGTGCGACAGGCAACCGCTATGTCTTTGCCTATCAGCCGACACTGACCTTCAAATCCAGCAATGCGACCAAAACCTATGGCGATACCGCCCTGCCGGCACTGACCTATTCAGTGGCGGGCTACCAGGCAGGCGTGATCGGCGCCTATCTCGGCGACACCGCCGCCACGACCTTCAGCGGCGGCCCAAGCGTTACGTCCGTCAATCCGCCGGGCAATACACAGGCCGGAGCAGGATCCTATGCAATCACCGTCGGCGCCGGCAATCTCGCGGCGTTGAGCGGCTATGGCTTCGCCTACAACAGCGCGGGCCTGCTTACCATCGGCAAGCGCGCGGTGACGGTGACGGTGACGCCGGGCCAGGGAAATATCTATGGAGACGCCAATCCATCATCCTATGCATACACCGTTTCGGATCTCGGCGCTGGCACGGCCTTGGTCGGTAGCCTTAGCCGCACGGCAGGGAACAGCGCCGGGACTTATGCCATCAACCAGGGCAGCATCACCAACACCAGCAATTCGAACTACGACATCACCTATGTCGGCGCCAATTTCACCATCGCCAAGCGCGCGATCACGGTAACGGCCGATGCCAAGAGCCGTACCTATGGCAACTCCAATCCGACGCTGACCTATCAACTCACAACAGGCAGCCTCGTCAGTGGCGACAGCTTGGGCGGTTCTCTGACGACATCGGCGACGACGGCATCCGGTGTCGGCAGCTACGGCATCGCGCAGGGCACACTCAACAACAACAACTATGCGATCAACTATGTCGCCGCCAATTTGTCGGTGACGCCGCGCGCCATCACGGTGACAGCCAACGCCAAGAGCCGCATCTATGGCGACAGCAATCCGGCTCTGACCTATCAGCTGACATCAGGCAATTTCGTCAATGGCGACAGCCTGAGCGGCGCACTGGCAACAACGGCGACGACGGCATCCGGTGTCGGCAGCTACGGCATCACGCAGGGCACACTCGCCAACGGCAACTATACGATCAGCTATGTCGGCGCCAATCTGTCGGTGGCGAAGCGCGCCATCACGGTGACAGCCGATGCCAAGAGCCGCATCTATGGCGATGCCAATCCAACGCTGACCTATCAGCTGACCACGGGCAATTTCGTCAATGGCGACAGCCTGAGCGGCGCGCTGGCGACGTCGGCCACGACAGCATCCGGTGTCGGCAGTTACGGCATCACGCAAGGCACACTCGCCAACAGCAACTATGCGATCAGCTATGCCGGCGCCAATCTGTCGGTGACCAAACGGGCGATCACGGTGACGGCCGACGCCAAGAGCCGTGCCTATGGCGACGCCAATCCGGCGCTGAGCTATCAGCTGACCTCGGGCAATTTCGTCAATGGCGACAGTCTCGCCGGTGCGCTCGCAACCACAGCGACGACAGCATCCGGCGTCGGCAGCTACGGCATCACGCAAGGCACACTCGCCAACAGCAATTATGCGATCAGCTACGTCGGCGGCAATCTCGCGTTGACCCCGCGCGCGATCACGGTGACGGCCGATGCCAAGAGCCGCATTTATGGCGATGCCAACCCGGCGCTGACCTATCAACTGACATCAGGCAATTTCGTCAATGGCGACAGCCTGAACGGTGCGCTGGCGACGTCGGCAACGACAGCATCCGATGTCGGCAGCTACGGCATCACGCAGGGCACGCTCGCCAACAGCAATTACGCCATCAGCTATATCGGCGCGGACCTTTCGGTGACACAGCGCGCCATCACGGTCACGGCCGATGCGGGCCAGAGCAAGATCTATGGGGACAGTGATCCGCTGTCCTACGGCTATGCGGTTTCCGGTCTTGGCGGCGGGACGGCGCTGGTCGGCACGCTTGATCGCGCCGAGGGCGAGAATGTCGGGACCTATGACATTGGCCGCGGCACCCTCACCGATGCGGCCAACGGCAATTACGACATCACCTATGTCGGTGCCGGTTTCAGCATCGGCAAGCGATCCGTGATCGTCACTGCCAGCTCGGGTCAGGGCAAGACCTACGGAAATGCCGATCCGTCGTCCTATGGCTACACCTTCACCGATCTCGGTAATGGCGCGGCGCTGGTTGGCGCTCTCGACCGCACGACCGGCGAAGATGTCGGCGCCTATCAGATCGGGCAGGGCACACTCGCCAACGCGGCCAACTCGAACTACGACATCAGCTATGTCGGCGCCGATTTCAGTATCGGCAGGCGTGCCGTGACAGTCACGGCCAATTCGGGCCAAGGCAAGATTTACGGCAATGCCGACCCGTCCTCCTATGGCTACACCAGCACCGATCTCGGCAGTGGTGTGGCGTTGGTCGGCGCTCTCGATCGCGCCTTGGGAGAGAACGCCGGAGCCTACGCGATCGGCCAGGGCACGCTCACCGACAGCGCCAATTCGAACTACGAGATCAGCTATGCCGGTGCCGACTTCAGCATCGGCAAGCGGGCGATCACCATAGTGGCGGATGCGCAGAGCCGGCCGCAGGGCATGCCCAATCCACCACTCACCTATTCGATCGGCGGTCTGGGGTTGGTCAACGGGGATACATTCCTTGGCGCGCTCTCGACTGAGGCGACACCTGCTAGCCCTGCTGGCAACTATGCCATCGAACAGGGGAGCCTGACCCTCTCGGCCAACTATGAGCTGGCCTATGTCGGTGCCGATCTGGTGGTCTCGCCAACCAACACCGTGCCGGCACCGGATGCGGCCAGCACGGTCGCGTACAACGCCGATGCCCATGCTGCTGGCGGGCCGGCTCGGGTTTTCTTCACCGGGCAGCCGGTGGATGGCGATGCGCAAACGCTGGTCGAAGACCCGCGCCTTGACGGTCCCGCCTTCTGCCAGGGCGTGGCGGACGCAGCTTCCGTCTGCAGCGTTGCCTCGGTCCGGTAGGAAATGGGGACGCGCTGGTTGGCGCCTTGACCGCGTTGCCGGCGAGACTGTCGGCAGCTATACCATCGCCCAGGGCGGCATCACCAACGCCGCCAATCCGAACGGCGATATCACCTATGACCTAATATGGCCGCTTGGGACCCGGCCGTCCTTGCCGCGTTGCCACGGTCCGGTGAGCGTGCGGGCGACCACGATTTGACGCGGTCAATTATCACCTCTCACATCAGCGCTACTTCGTCAGCCGATCATACAGGGCCGGCTTTCGCCGGCCGGTTGCTCCGATCGGGATCAGCCGCAGACGCGGACCTCTTCGATCACCCTGTGGTGGTGGCGCCAATGCTTGACCAGTTCGATATGGCAGCGATGATGCCGGTGATGGCGGCGATATTCGCCGTACCGGTATTCGCCATTGTCATACTGAACGTTCTGGTCGCCATCATACTGATCGTCATAATAGCGATCGCGGTGATGACGGCGAATAACGATCCCACTGTCGGAATCGTCATCCGGCAAATATCGGTCGCCGTCGTCGGACTGGATGGTCACGCTTGCCGCTTGCGTCGGCGCAGTGATCGCCGCTGTCGCGGCCAATGCCAACAGGGAAGCCAGAATCAGCTTTTTCATCTCGTCCTCCTGCGTGTTCAAGACATGTTAACTCGCGGAAGAACCGGGCGTTCCGCCTAATTTTACACGCTTTGCGACGCGGAAGACATCAAGGCGTCATCGTCCACCCGTTCCAGGCGCACGAAGGCCGTCAGCGGCAGGTGGTCGGAGGCAACGCGCGAAAGCGGCGTGTCATGCGCGTTGATGGCGGCAATCATGCCGTGCCTGTTGGCCATGATCCGGTCGAGCGCCAGCAGCGGCAGGTTCGACGGGAAGGTGGGGACCGCCGGCGGCTGCGGGCCGAACGTCGCATGCAGCGTGTTGAGAGCGGAGCGGTTGCCGAGCCGCCATTCGTTGAGGTCGCCGAGCAACAAGGTCGGTCTTTCGTCCGGGCTGTTCATCAGGTCGAGCACGACGCGCGCCTGCTGGGAGCGCGAGCGGCGCAGCAGGCCAAGATGGGCGGCGATGATGCGCAGCGTCCGGCTTCCATCGAGGTCGATCTCCGCCACCACCGCGCCGCGCGGCTCCAGTCCCGGAAGCTTGATCTGGTGCACGTCGCGAACGACGCCCTTCTTGAACAGCAGGACGTTGCCATGCCAGCCATGGCCCTTGCCGGTGGCCGAAATCGGCACCGGAACCAGGCCGGTTTCCCGCTCGAGCCGGGCCAGGTCGAGAAGCCCGACACGGTCGCCGAAGCGATTGTCGGCTTCCTGCAGCGCAATGACATCCGGATCGATTTCGCGGATGACGCGGATGATCCGCTCCGGGTCGAATTTCCTGTCGACGCCGATGCATTTGTGGACATTGTAGGAGGCAACCAGCGTGCCGGTGGTGGCTGTCGTCTTGAGTGCTGCGGCGTTAGCCTTCTGCATCCGGCGGTCACGAAGGGACAGAAGCATGCTTGCCGGGAGGCTGCGTCCAATTCTGTGCATCTCTGTGCTGCTCGTCCTCGCTGGTTTCAATTCAGAAGCGGGATAAAGTGAAAATAGGCAATTTCGGCGTATGTTCCATGACAGACGAGTTCCTCAAGCACACCTCCGCCTTAGAGATAGGGTGAACCGAGCCACAATACCCGGTCGAACAGCCGGATAAGAAACGGCCGGGCTCGCAAGGCTTCCAGCGTCACCGGCACGGCGGAGGCAATCGCCGACCCGATCCGCGTCTCGATCTCGCTGGCAAAGCCGGCATCGAGCACCTCCAGGTCGATCTCGAAATTCAGCCGCAGCGATCGGGCATCAAGATTGGAAGATCCGACATAGGCCCACACGCCGTCGATCGAAAGCAGCTTCGAATGGTCGAACGGTCCCTCGGTTCGCCAGACACGGCAATAGTGTTTGAGCACCTGATCGAACTGCGCCATCATCGCGCGGTCGACGAGGAAAAGATTGTTCACCGCCGGCACCACGATGTCGATTTCGACCCCGCGCCTGCCGGCGGTGATCAGCGCGCTGATCAGTTCCCGATCCGGCAGGAAATAGGGCGACATCACGCGTATAGACTTGCGGGCGACCGAGAACGCACCGATCAGCAGCTTGTGGTTGGTCTCGTTGCTGGCATCCGGGCCGGACGCGACCGCCCGCACCATCATCGGTGCGCCTGGCGGTGGGGACAGCGGGGCGATGCGCCAGGCGTCGCCCTTCAGCGCCTCGTTGGTGGCGAAGCGCCAGTCCTCGGCGGCGACCGAAAAGAGGTCGGCGACGATCGGACCGGTCACCCGGAAATGTGTGTCCCTGGCGCTGTTGGAGCCGGCGAATTCGGCTGAGAAGCCTTTTCGGATGTTCATGCCCCCGGTGAAGGCGGCGATGCCGTCGACCACCAGGATCTTCCGGTGGGTCCTCAGATTGGCGTAGGGCAGGCGCAGGCCCATGACGATGTTGCCGTTGAAGACATCGGCGGGGATGTTGGCCTCGCGCAAATGCCCCAGGATGCTCGGCACCGAGTAGCGGGCGCCGACGGCATCGATCAGCACGCGGACGGTGACGCCGCGCCGGACGGCGCCGGCCAGCGCCTCGACGAAGAGCAGGCCGACGGCGTCATTGTCGAAAATATAGGTCTCGAGCAGGACGCTGCGCTCGGCGCCATCGATCGCCGCGCACATGGCGGCATAGGCCTCGTCGCCGGTCTCCAGCACATCGATTGCATTTCCAGGATTGAGCGTGCGCCGCGCCACCCTGTCGCCCAGTGTCCGCAAGCCCGTGAACCGTTGCCCGTAGCGCTCGACGATCAGGGCCTCTTCGACAGCGACGTTGCGCTCGTGCTTGGCGGACACCGCGCCGTCGGCAAACGGGCGCTGGGCGGTGATCGTGGCGCGGCGGATGCGGTTGATGCCGGCGATGGCATAGATCAGCACGCCAAGGATGGGGGACAGCACCATCACGCCGACCCAGCCGGTGGCGGCGCGGACATCTTCCTTGGTCATGACGGCATGGACGATGCCGACCGTCGCCATCACCACGGAGATGATCGCCAGAATTTGCGGCCAGTGAGTCGCCAGGGTCTCCAACATGCCGAGACTATCCAGCGAGCGGTTGCAGAAGGCAATGCAGCCGCTCGTGCCGCGCATTCGCCGGATGGTGGCATGCGGCCCTGGCTGAAGAGTTCGACCAGCCGCAGAGATCGATGGGTTGAAGCACCCCGATAGATCCTGTTCAGAAGGACAAACCTGACCCAAGGGAAGCATAGAGCCTGGCATCGTCCTGTTCTGCCCGGGCCCTCCGAAGCCTCTTATGCTTTGGTACCACCTCTATTGTATATCAGGAGGAATGATTTTAGTGATATAAACACTTTGATTGACGGCGAGGGAGGCGCCGAATGATGAAATTCAACTTCGATGGACCTCCCGGCGATGACGCAGCTGCCGACACGTCGGCAGAATGCCAACGCCAATTGCTGCCTCTCGTCCGTGAGATCGTTCAGGCAGCCGTCGCTGCCGGGTGGAGCGAGGAAGACGTTCTTCTGGGTTTTGTGGAACTTACATGGGATTTGTATGAGAATCGTCGCGACGATCTGCAATGACCGGCGGCAAATCCGGTAGCTCTACATTGTTGAATGGCCGCCGAAATGGCCAAACTGTCCCCTGAAGCAGGGCTCCGAATTCAGGTCAACCAGAGGCCTCGCGGCAGTTGGCAACTTTTGCGCACGCAGCTTTTCACGATAGGAATTTTTTCTTGACTCGGTGACCTCAGCTATAGTACATATTCGCCCATGGTGCTGATTTGCGCCAGTGACCCGCCGCGCAGGCGGGTTTTTCGTTGATGCTCCGTCAGCCAATGCGCCGGCGAAGGTGTCAAAAAATGTTCCAGTCCCTCACTTGTGACTGGTTCCTCTTATCCCGAACAAAATTTTTTCTTTGCGTACGGATGTTATTCACTATCCGCGGCATGTGCGTTACGCTGGGTCCGGGTCGGGCTAAGGGGGATTTCAGGCAGCGGACAAAGCGGCAGAGGCCAGGCATGAAAAATACGGACGATGCTCGGGACAGCGGCGATTCCTGGGGCGTCAATCGAGAACGGACAGCTCGATATGTCCTGGACATAATTCCTGAAAGCGCAGGTCCCAGGAGGGCCACCACGCGGAGGAGTGTCATATACTCCGTCCGCGATCCCGTCCCGCAGAAATTCCTGGCCAAGAAGCATTCCACCGGAATTGTGCTGAGGCCCGCACGCGGAATGAGAGCCTCGCCCGGCAGCGACAAGATCACAGAATACGTCGCGCCACGCGTGCGGGAATATCTCGACGAAAACTTCGCGCGAAAAGTCGTCGCCGGATTGGCATTCGTCGCGGGAGTTTCACCGGACCCATTTCATAGCAAGGTTCGCCATGGCATTCGGCATGCCGCCACATCGCGGCGAGTTGCCGAAATCGCCTATCTCGCCGGCTTTTCGGATCAGAGCCATCTGGCCGTGGCGCTGAAGAAATACAGAGTGAGAACGCCGACCGGGGCCGGGCATGCTTCCCTCAAGAACTGAGGGCCCGGCCATGGCAAAATGGCAACGCCTGCTCGCCCGCGACGCGAGACCGGAATTTTCTACAAGGCTTGCTGAGTTTTTCAAAATACGTCCCGCTGCAAATCTGCCCCAAGCTCCGCAGGAGTCCTCTGGAATGTCATGCAGTCCGCGTATTGTTCGCCGTCCGGCCGGAACGATCCGATGAGTGGCGATGCCGGTCAGCTTCGATCAATCACGAATTGTTTTTCAGGGGAACATGGAAGGAAGCCTTGGGTTGAACCTCATCTGGGACGTATCGGGAGGCCGAAAAATGCCGGGCGATGATGGTTTCCCCGGGCCGGTTTCCGGAACCAATTCGCGACAGCCGACGCTCAACGCGAAAGGCGGGCTTTCCGTCCGCGCCGCGCGCCGCGTGCAGCAATTCCTGGACGAGAACTTTACGCGCAAGCTGGCGCTGGCTGATATGGCCGCGGTTTGCGGGCTTTCCCCCTATCACTTTGTGCGGGCTTTCTCGAGGACGTTCGGAATGCCGCCGCACCAGTACGTCCTCGACCTGCGGCTGGATTTCGCTGAAAGACTGCTTGCAGACAGCCGCATGACGATCGCCGACATCGCCCACTCCAGCGGGTTTTCAAGTCAGAGCCATTTTACCACCGTGATGAAGAAATACCGGCAGAGGACGCCGTTGCAGGCACGGGTGGGAAAGCTTAACGCCAAGGTTAGGTGAGGCGACGCTTATTTCATTGCTTTGTTTCTTGGTTTTAAAGCATTGGCTAAGGTAACAAGCCGTTAACCTCTGTAGCTTTGCTGCGCTCTTTTCTCACAAGGCAGCAATTTCGTGAAATACCGTAGGCAGGAATCATGTCTTCCTGCGGTGGAGCGGAATTGTCAGACATTTCGTGCCGGCCAGCGGAGAGGGAACCATGACCGACAACCAGTTTTCGAACGGCTCGCTTCTTGTTCAGCGTCGCGCGGCGCATTTCGCCGGGCACTGGATCGCGGGGGCCGATCATGGCTCACGCTCGACGCGCCGCCGCCTAATGGCGGTGCTGCGCATGGCGCACCGTGTGCTCGGCCTCGGCCGCAAGAATATGGGTTTGGGAACATTGGGCGCTGGTGGCAGTGTAGGTTCGGCGCTGGCGTCATCCGTCAGCCCGGCCAGCATCATCGGCGGCCTGGCGGTGCTCGTCGCGCTCGGCCTCGCCACGCCGGCCCAGGCACAGTATCAGGCGGGCGGCGGGTCAGCAACCGCCGGCGAGGCCGTGGCGATCGGAAATGGCTCTACCGCCAGCAACGCCTGGGCCATAGCGCTCGGCTTCCAGTCCGTTTCGTCGGCGCAATACTCGATCGCCATCGGCCGGACTGCGTCGGCCACAGGCCCCGGCGGCGCGATAGCGCTGGGCTCCGGCACGATCTCAAATAATGTCAATACGGTAGCGATCGGCGTCAACGCCAGTGCCACCAACGCCGGCGCCAGCGCGCTCGGCACTTTCTCCGTTGCTTCGGGTGGCAACTCCACCGCCGTCGGCGTCAGCTCCCTGGCCAGCGGCGCCACGTCGTTCGCCGGAGGCTGGGGGTCCCAAGCCACCGGGACGCGCGCCATTGCGATCGGGAGCCAGGCGGTCTCGTCGGGACTGGACACCGTTGCCCAAGGCACCAACACCATTGCAAACAGCCAGAATGCCATCGCTGTCGGCTTCCAGTCGACCGCAACCGCGATAAACGCCGTCTATCTCGGTTCGCGTACTGGCGCCGGAACCGGAGCGCTGGCCCAGAGTGCCATCGCCATCGGTACGGATGTGACGGCGTCCCAGGTTGACTCCACTGCGATCGGGCGCGCGAGCAAGGCAACGGGAACGTCCGCCATAGCGATGGGCGCGACCTCGACTGCGAGCGGCTCTGCCAGCACCGCGGTCGGCAACGCGTCCGCTGCCAGCGGCATAAACGCCTCCTCATTCGGGACGGGTGCAAATGCGATAGGAGACAATTCTCTCGCAGCCGGCGTCAGTGCCAACGCCGGCGGCGTCGGCAGCACCGCGCTCGGCATAGGTACGTCGGCCGGCGGCGCCAGTTCGGCAGCCGTGGGCTTCCAGGCCCAGGCCGCCGGCACCAATGCCGCAGCCGTTGGTCCTCAGGCAAATGCATCGGCGATAAACTCGGCAGCGTTCGGCAACGTCGCCACGGCTTCGGGCCAATTCGCGCTGGCCCTGGGCAATTCGGCCGTATCGAGCGGAGTAGGCTCGGTCGCGGCGGGCTCTGGAGCCCAGGCCACGGACGTCTCCACCACGGCTGTGGGTAACAACGCCGCGGCGACCGCCGCAAATGCCAGTGCGCTGGGATTGGGCGCCACGGCCAGCGGAGCGTACGCCACTTCGCTTGGCTCCACATCCAAGGCCACCGGTGCCCGTGCGTTCGCCGGTGGCCGTTCGTCCACTGCCCAAGGCGACGATTCCGTCGCCATCGGCACGACGTCCTTCGCGGCAGCGGCGAGCTCGACCGCAATCGGAGCGGGCGCGGTGACACTCGACGTCAATGCGATCGCCATCGGCACCGCCGCCGGGGCGGACACCGCCAACGCGATCGCCATCGGCACCAGCGCGTACGCAAGCGGCGGCAAGGCAGTGGCAATCGGTGCCGACAATGTTGCCTACGGCGACGGCGCGGTCGCCATAGGCGATCCGAGCTTCGCCAGCGGCACCGGCGCCTTCACCGGCGGCGCCAACAACATCGCCAACAGCGACGGCACGGCGACCGCCACGGCTGCCAATATGGCCAATGGCGCCGTTGCCATCGGCAATAGCAACAAGGCCATCGGGCAGGGCTCGGTGGCGCTGGGCAACGGTTCCACGGCGGGCGCGGCAGGCCTCGCGGGCAATGTCGCGCTCGGCAATGGCGCGACGGCGGCGGCGAGCTCCGGCGACGTGGCGCTCGGCTCCGGCTCGGTGACCACCACGGCCGTCGGCACGGCCAGTGGGGTGGTCAACGGCACGACCTACGCCTTCCAGGGCACCAACCCGCTCTCGACGGTCAGCATCGGCGCGGTCGGTGCGGAACGCACGCTCACCAACCTGGCGGCGGGGCGCGTCAGCGCGCTCTCGACCGATGCGATCAACGGCTCTCAGCTCTTCGCCACCAACCAGGCCGTCGACGCCATTGGCGTCACGCTCAGCAACATCAATGTCGGCGGCGGCATCAAGTATTTCCATGCCAACTCGACCCTGGCGGATTCGCAGGCTCTTGGAGCGGATTCCGTGGCGGTCGGGCCCAATGCGGTGGCAAACAATGCCGGCGACGTGGCGATCGGCCTGAATTCGGCGTCGGGCGCAACGACCGCCGTGGGTGGCACAACGATCGGCGGCGTCAACTATACCTTCGCCGGCGCTACCCCGGCCGGTGCCTTCTCGGTCGGCTCGGCGGGCGCCGAACGCCAGATCCAGAATGTCGCGGCCGGGCAGTTGAACGGCGGTTCGACCGATGCGGTCAACGGTTCGCAGCTCTTCGCCACCAACCAGCAGGTCACGCAGAATACGACCGATATCGCCAATATCGGCAGTGGCGTGACCGATCTCGGCAACACGATCAACAACATCGCCGGCGACACGTCGACCGCCTATACCGACGCCAATGGTGTGGGCATCCGCTACGCCCGCACCAACGAGGCAGGCTTGGCGCAAACCGATTCCTTCGCACAAGGCGTCGGCTCCACCGCCGTCGGCTACCAGGCGACCGCCACCGGCGTCAGCGCACTGGCGCTCGGCCGCGACAGCAATGTCAGCATCGACGGCGGCGTGGCGCTTGGCTCGGGTTCGGTCTCCGATCGCGCGATCGCTCCGCTTACCGGGCAACTGCCCGCCGGCCCAGCCAACTTCATCCAGTACAACACGACCGACAAGACGCTGCTCGGCGCCGTTTCGGTCGGCGACGCTACCTCGTATCGGCAGATCACCAATGTGGCCGACGGCACGCAATCTCAGGATGCGGTAACGCTTCGGCAGCTGCAGGGCGCCATCGCCTCCGTCTCGGTGACGTCGACGAAATACTTCCATGCCAATTCGGCGGCGGGCGACTCGCTGGCGGTCGGCGCGGAATCGGTCGCGGTCGGCCCGACGACGGTCGTCAACGGCGACAACGGCATCGGCATCGGCAATGGCGCCACTGTCGAGCAGGATGCACCCGGCGGCACAGCGATCGGCCAAGGCGCCCACGTGATGCTGGCCGACGGCCTGGCGCTCGGCACCAATTCGCTGGCGTCCGGCATCCAGTCGGTGGCGCTCGGCGCCGGCGCCCAGAGCACCTTCATCAACAGCGTTGCGCTCGGCGCGCAGTCCATCACCAGCGTCGGCGCGCAGGCCGGCTACACGGCCTTTGCGCTCGCCGGTTCGCAGACCTCGGTCGGCGAGGTGTCGATCGGCGCCGCCGGGGCCGAACGCAAGCTCACCAACGTCGCGGCGGGCTCGGCCGATACCGACGGCGTCAACGTCTCGCAATTGCGCGGCGTGACGCAAAACGTCAGCAACCTGTTCGGCGGCGGCACGACCGTCAATCCCGACGGCTCCATCACCGGCCCGACCTACACCATCCAGGGCAACAACTATTCCACCGTCTATGACGGCTTCACGGCCGTCGACAATGCGCTGACCAGCATCAGCAATGGCGGCGGCATCAAATATTTCCACGCCAACTCGACGCTGGCCGACAGCATCGCCGGCGGCACCAACGCCGTGGCGATCGGGCCGGAGAGTGTGGCGAGCGGCACCGACAGCCTGGCTGCGGGACATGGCTCGACGGCCACCGGGCAGGGCGCCGTCGCGCTCGGCCAAGGCGCCAAGGCCAACAATGCCAACGATGTGGCGCTCGGTTCCGGTTCGGTGACACAGACCGCCGTGGGGACCTCCAGCACCGTCATCAACGGCAAGACCTACACTTATGCCGGGACGACGCCGACCGGAACCGTCAGCGTCGGCGACGCCGGCGCCGAGCGGACGATCACCAATGTCGCCGCCGGCCGCGTCGATGCCGGCAGCACGGATGCGATCAACGGCTCGCAGCTCTACGCCACCAACACGGCGATCGAGGATCTGAAGGCCGGCGTCGGAAACCTTACCCAGAACGCGGTGACCTATGACACGCAGGGCGGCAACAAGACGAACACCATCACGTTGCAGGGCGGCGACGTCAACGCGCCCGTCGTCATCTCCAATGTCGGCCCCGGCGTCAAAGGGACCGATGCGGTCAACGTCGACCAGATGAACCAGGGCCTGACCGCGGGCAAGAGCTATACGGACAACCGCGTGGCCTACGCTATCGATACGTCCAACGACTACACCGACAAGGTGGCGGTCACGACCTTGCAGCAGGCCAACGACTATACCGACCAGAAGCTCAGCCAGCTCAATTCGGACATCAGCGGCATCCGCGACGAGGCGCGGCAGGCGGCCGCGATAGGCCTTGCGGCCGCCTCGCTGCGCTATGACGACCGGCCCGGAAAGCTGAGCGTCGCGGCGGGTGGCGGCTTGTGGCGGGACGCAGGCGCGTTCGCCTTCGGTGCGGGCTATACCAGCGAGGACGGCCGCATCCGGGGCAATCTGTCGGGCACGGCCGCGGGTGGGCATGTCGGTGCCGGCGCCGGCATCAGCTTCACCTTGAACTGAGGCAGGAATGAAAGGACTTGTTGCCCTGACCTGCCTGGTGCTCTGCGGCGGCCTCGTGCCGGCCGCCGGGCAGGTCGCGTCGACCTACAGGATCAAGCCATCGGACGTAGTGGTGCCGCCCGAGGTCAAGCTCGGAGACTATCAGCGCACCATCCGCCCATTCGATAACTGGACGCTGATCTGCGACGAGAACCTCAGGGCTCGCAAGAAGGTCTGCAACGTCTCGCAGATCATCGAGGACGCATCAGGCAAGATGGCTTTCAGCTGGTCGCTTGCCGCCACCCAGGACGGCAAGCCGTACATGATCCTGCGCACCGCTCCGAACGCCAGGAGCGATGGCCTGGTGTCACTGAAGTTCGATGGACAGAAGCAGCCGATCGATGTTCACCTGAACGGCTGCAACGAAATGGTCTGCGTCGGCATGTTGCCGGTAGGCCCCGTCATGCGCCGACAGATCTCGCAGAATGCGACACCGGCGATCTCCTATTCGACGGTCGACGGTCAGACGATCACCGTGACCGCAACGCTCAAGGGGCTTTCAGAGGCCCTTTCACCACTCAAATAACCGGGGCATCACCATGAGCCAGCAGGACCAGTTCACGTCCGCGAAACGCACCCCGACCGTCGAGGCGGATCGGCAGAGGCGGGCCGAGTCCCCAAGGCGGCGCTGGCCACGCGTGGCCGGGTATTCACTGCTGGGATTGGTCGTGGCGGGGCTTGGCTTCGCCGCCGGGAACTATGCCGCGATCGCCAATCTGGTCGGCGGCGCGACGGCCGCACCCGCAGAAACAGCGGCGGCCCCCGGGCTTCCGGACACGCCCTTCCTCGAGCATGTCAAGCAGGCCGGGGTGCAGGCCTGCTCGACCGTCTATCCGGTGCTCGGACAGATTCTGACGAACGGCACGAAATACAGCGTCAAATCCCTGTGGAACGACCAGGCCGCCGACAAGCACGCCATTCAGGCCTTTGTCGGCATGGATTATGCGTCGGAACGCTATAGCGGACCGGCCGCCGGCATCGTCTTCGCATCGCCCACCGCCACGGGTTGCGAAGGGGCGATGGTGCGGGTGGCGCCATTCGCCAGCCCGTGCGCCGACATCGCATCCATCCTGCCGCAGGGCAGCAAGATTACCGACCATCTCGGGCAGGTCGAGGTCTACGAACTCGGCGGCAATGCCGGCGAAGCGCTTCTCCTGCCGACGGGCAAAAGCTGTGTGGTGATCTCCCTCGCTTCGGCGGCGAAGTAGGACGCGAAGCGATTGAGGTTAAGGAAAGGATGCCGACCATGAGATTGCAGGCTTTGGCAGTTTTGGGCTTGACCCTGTTGTGGAGCGGACAAGTCGTCTCGGCCGACCTTGTGGCCCCACCGGAGCCGCAACAGGAGGAAAAAGGCATCTGGGCGGCTATTGCCTATTCGCAGGCCGATAGCAAATACGGCTTCTTCTGGGGCGCCGACAAGCGGCAGGAAGCGAAGGACATCGCACAGAAATATTGCGAGAACGCGGGCGGAAAGGCCTGCAACGTCGTCACCGTCTTCCGCAACCATCGCCATTGGAATGATGACGACGAGACCGGCTTTCCCTACAAGCACTGCGGTGCACTCGCCGTGGCGGACAAGGTGGAGAACCGTTTCACGCCCTGGGGCGTGAACTCGGCCGAGACCCGTCGCGAAGCGGAGGATCTCGCTTTGCAGGCCTGCGAGGCGGCGGGAGAGAAATGCAAGATCCGCGAATGGGTCTGCACATGAAGCCTGGCCCGAAGGCCGTCTCCGCATGTGGGGCAATCCTGTTTTCGTTGATGTCGCCGGTGTCCGCCCAGCAACAGGTGGCGGCTGTCCCGGATGGACCCTCATCGCTGCGTGAGGTCTATCAGGACTGGAGTGTGACCTGCTCGGTTCGCGAGAAGGCGAGAGTGTGCTCGCTCGCGCAAGACCAGGTCCAGCAGAACGGGCAGAGGCTTCTTGCCGTGGAGATCGCGGCACGCCCGGACGGCTCGACGACGGCTACCCTGCTTCTGCCCTTCGGCATCCTGCTCGATCCGGGCGTGACGCTGCAGATCGACGATCAACCGCCACTGTCCCCGCAGCGCTTCAGGACCTGCCTGCCAACGGGTTGCGTCTCCGTCTTTACCGTCGATCGGCCGACGCTTGGAAAGCTGAGGGGAGGCTCGGTGCTGAAGCTCAATGTGACGACGGACGCCGAGACCCCGCTGAGCTTCCCGGTCTCGCTTCGCGGCCTGACCGCGGCGCTCGACCGCATGGTGGCGTTGAGCGCAAATTAGGGTGCGCGCTGACCCAGCTTTTGGCCGCAATCAGCGACATGACGCGCACGCCGGCCGCCGCGACGGAGTATTTTGGGGCGGCTGCCGAGAGGGCGTACCTGAAAATGGCTCAACTTCAGGTTGGGTCATCAACAGCCGCCATACCCACATGGCATGATTCTGGCCATATCGGCCCACTGACCTGCCGTTTTTCGGGCTATCCCGCAGAGTGCGGCGTCCGGATACAACCGGAGCGAGCCGACGTTATGTGCTATTTTTGCTACATCTCGCAGCCTTGTTGCCCAAAAAGGCTATTTAGCGACCTCTAAATCAATAATCGCTCACATATTTCGTGGATTTGTGAATAATCCACCGACGGGCAGGCCTTGGCTTGGTTAGCGCTCTGAAAAGGACGCTGGGGAAACGTTAGGGTGGGATTGATGAATACGACAAACATGTCGACCATAGGCAGGCGCCTTGGTCTTTTGATGGCGGCCACCATGCTGACCTGCGGGAGTGCTCATGCGCTTACGCTCAAGGAGGCGATGGCTGTCGCGGTGGAATCCAATCCCGAGATTGGACAGGCGATCGAAAATCGCGAAGCAATCGAGTTCGAGTTGCGGCAGGCCAAGGGCCTTTATCTTCCCAGTGTCGATGTCGAGGCATCGGCCGGCGTTCGCCGGCTCGACAATTCATCCCGGCGCTCCCTTTCCATCGAAGACGACGCGCTCTATCCGGCTGAAACGGATCTTACCGTTTCGCAGACGCTTTATGACAGCGGCGCAAGGCGGGCCGAATTGAACCGTCAGGCATCGCGCGTCGATGGCGCTTCGTTCCGGGTGCTGGAACGGTCCGAATTCATCGGGCTGTCCGTTGTCCAGGACTATCTGGAATACATGCTGCAGGCTTCGATCGTTGTCGAAGCGAAGAAAAATCTCGGCTTCCACCAGGGAATTCTCGGCGACATCCGGCAAGGCATTTCGGGCGGCGCGCTGAACGAGGCCGACCGGCAGCAGGCCGAGGAACGGCTGTTTGCCGCCAAGGCGCGCATGCAGGAGGCGACCGAGGAACTGGAAGCGGCCAAGATCCGCTTCTTCAAGACCGTCGGAAAGCCACTGACCAGCCCATCGAGGCCGGGCGATGTCTCGGCTGCGCTCCCGCGATCGCTTGACGAGGCAATAGGGTTGGCGCGCGAAAGCAATCCGCGCGTGCACATGGCCAACAGCGACATCGACGCGGCGGCTTCCCTCGTGGATGCCGCACGGGCAAAATTCGGCCCCTCCATCATCGCTGAAGGTCGCGCCCGGGCGGGAACTGACATTGACGGCGACGATGGCGACACCAGCGACCTTCAGGCGCGCGTGGTCCTGCGGTGGAATCTCTACCGCGGTGGTATTGACAAGGCCAACGAGCAGGAGCAGATCCGCCGCACCAGCGAACAGCGCCTGGCGCTGCATCAGGTGCAGCGCGAAATCGAGGAAGCCGTTCGCACGTCATGGGATCGCCGTTTCCGGCAAGCCGATCTGGCAAAGACCCTGAGGCAGCAAGCCGCCGCCAATGAGAAGCTGGTCGCTTCCTATCGCGAGCAGTTCAAGGTTGGACAGCGCTCGCTGCTCGACGTGCTGGATGCGCAGAATACGCGGTTCAACACGGCAACGCTGGCGGATACCGCGTCCTACGCATCGCTGTTTGCCCAGTACCGGCTTCTGGCCGCGACCGGACAGTTGCTGAAAACGATGAACCTTCAGCCGGCAAAGCAAGCGACAGCCTATGCACGCACCGAGTTCGCAGCACCGGAAACCGCGGACACTGAAACTTATGCGCGGACGCCATCGGAGCAGAAGAACGACCTGCCATTCGATATTCTCGCCCCGGTGAGGAAGAAGTAAGACGACGCAAGGCCCAGCGAGCGTCCTGACGGGCAGATCGTGAACCAGCAACCCAACATCCTCTCCCCCAAGGAGGCGTTCAAGGCCTGTTTCTCAGCCGTTGCCGGATATCTCGGCAGGCCGAGCGCGGAGACCGTGCTGTTTGCCGGCGTGCCGCTCTCGGACACGCGAATTGCGGTCGACGACATCAGGCACCTTGCCGAACGCATCGGCCTGGAAGTCACCGAGTTCAACCACCGGGATTTTCTCAGGGGGCGTATCGATCTGCCCGCAATCGTCTTTCGCGTCAGCCAATTGCCCGTTGCCCTGCTCGCTCTAGGCGAAGACGATGCGTATATCACCGCGCCCCAGGAAGACGGCCGCACCGCGATCGGCCGATCGGAACTGGCCGCCAGCTACATCAGCGGCGGCGCTTCCTTCTCGATCACCTACGCCAATGCCGCCGAGACCATGTCGGTCGGCTCGGCGGCCAGGATCGAGCGGAGACATTGGCTCACGGGGACGATGGGCGCTTTCTGGCGCACCTATTCGAAAGTCGTCCTGGCGGCGGTGTTCATCAATCTGCTGGCCATAGCCTCGCCGATCTTCACCATGAACGTCTACGACAGGATCCTGCCGAACAAGGCAATATCGACACTGTGGGTGCTGGCTCTCGGCATCGGTGCGGTCATCCTGTTCGACCTGCTTTTGAAGACGGCCAGGGCCTCCCTCATCGACTATGCCGGGCGCAAGGCGGATCTCCGAATATCCTATCTGCTGTTCGAGAAAGTGCTGAACTCGTCGCTGTCGGCGCGCCCCGGATCGACCGGTGAATACGCAAACAGGGTCACGCAGTATGAATTCGTCAGGGAGTTCTTCACCTCGAACACCATAAGCGTGTTCATCGACACGGCATTCGTCTTCGTCTTTCTCCTTGTGATCTATGCAATTGGCGGCTGGCTGGTGATCATACCGGCGCTGGCCTTCGTGATGTCCGTCATCGTCGGCCTGATCACTCAGCGCCGCATCGGCAAGCGCGTCGCCGCCTCGATGAACGAAGCGTCGCAGCGCCAGGCCCTGCTGGTCGAATCCATCTCGACGCTGGAGACCATCAAGTCGCTGCGCGCCGAGGCGTATCTGCTGCGAAAATGGGGGGAGCACTCCAAGAACGCCGCCAACACGTCCGAGAAGATCAAGCAGCTTTCGGCGGCGGCGGGCAACATCACCCAGTCCATACAACAACTGGTGACCGTCGCCCTGGTCGTGGCCGGCGCCTATGCCTTCTCGGAAGGGCATGTTTCGACAGGAGCAATCATAGGAACGGTGATGCTGGCGAGCAGGGCCGTGGCGCCGCTCGGCCAGATCGCCATAACGCTGTCCCGGTTCCGCCAGGCCATGCTCTCGCTGAGAATGGTGAACTCGATCATGGCTCAGCCGGAAGACCGACCCGACACGGTGGGTTTCGTCAACCGCCCCATTCGCAAGGGGGCGATGGTGTTCAGGAACGTCGGGTTCGTCTATCCCGGCTCGGAGAACGAGGTTCTGACCGGCCTGAATTTCTCGGTGAAGCCAGGGGAGCGGATCGGCATCATCGGCCGCATAGGATCGGGAAAGACGACGATGGGGCGGCTGATCGGCCGGCTCTTCCTGCCGACTTCCGGTGAGTTGCTGCTGGATGGGATCGACATTCGCCAGTATCACCCGTCCGAGGTTCGCGCCGCGGTCGGCATCGTTGCGCAGGCCGGCGACCTGTTCTCGGGCACCATCAAGGAAAACCTCCTGATGGCATGCCCCGAGGCTACAGACGAACAGATCATCGAAGCTGCAAAGGCGGCCGGCGTCGACGATTTCGTTTCACGCCACCCGCGCGGCTACGACATGAATGTCGGCGAGCGCGGCACCAATCTTTCCGGCGGCCAGAGGCAGACCGTGGCGATCGCACGCCTGCTTTTGACCAAACCGAAAATCGTCTTTCTGGATGAGCCGTCGGGCTCGATGGATCTTGCCTCGGAACGCCAGTTGATCAAGCAGCTCAAAGTCGCTTTCGACCGCGACACGACGCTGATCGTCTCCACACATCGGTTCAGCATGCTTGAGCTGGCCGACCGCCTGATCGTTATCGAACGGGGCAAGATCGTTGCCGACGGACCGAAGGACCAAGTCATACAGGCGTTGCAGAAAACAAGCGCCTGACAAAACAATTATTGCTGCATCCAATGCGTTGGGGCGTGGGAAATGCTTGCCAGGGAAGATCGACCGCCGCTGTTTGCGTCGGCGTCCATATTCATCATCGGAGCGCTCTTCGTGGTCTTTGTCGCCTGGGCGTCCTTTGCCGAAGTCGATGAGATCGCACGCGGCGACGGCAAGGTCATACCCGCTTCCAAGACCCAGATCATCCAGGCGAGTGAAGCCGGTGTCGTTCAGGAAATCGCCGTGACGATTGGCCAGGTCGTCAAGAAGAACGATCTCATCATTCGTCTGGACAACACGCTCAATACGTCCAGTCTCGGCGAGCAGCAGGCCAAGGCGCGCGCGCTGGAAGTGCGCATAGCAAGGCTGAAATACGAACAGGCCGGCAATCTCTCGGGCCCATTTCCGTGCCCGCAGGACATCCAGTCGGTCGCTCCGCAAATCTGCGACAATGAACAGAAGCTGCTCATTGCCCGGCGCGGGAACTTCGACAACAAGCTGTCCGTGCTCAAGTCACGCCTCGATCAGCGCGAGAGGGAACTGGCCGAGGCGGTGGCCAATTCCGACCGTCTGACCAAGAACCTGGTCGTCAGCGACCAGGAGGCAAAACTGGTCGACGCGATGGTCAAGAAAGGCCTGATGGCAAGGACCGAGCAGCTCCGGGTAGAGCGCGAACAGACCGAGCTCAACGGCCAGCTGAACCTGGCCGGCGAAACAATAAAGAAGATCAAATCGTCGATCACGGAAGCCCAGCTGCAGGTCGAGGAACTCGGCCTGCAACTGCAGCAGGAGGCGTTGGACGACCTTACCCAGGCGCTGGCGGAACTTTCGGTGGTGGATGAAACCATAAGGGGGGCCACCGACAAGGTCGCGCGCACTGACATCCGGTCTCCCGTGGATGGCATCGTCAACACGCTGGAGCTCAACACGGTCGGGGCCTTCGTCCAGCCTGGCGCCGTCGTCGCCGGCATCGTGCCGACCTCCGAGACGTTGCTGGTGGAGGCACGGGTCTCGCCACGGGATGTCGCGTTCATCCGCCCCGACCAGGAAGCCCTTATCAAGGTCACCGCCTATGATTTCTCGATCTTCGGCGGCATCGAGGGCAAGGTCTCCAACATCACTGCCGACAGCCTGGTCGATCAGAAAACCGGGGAACCCTACTATCAGGTGCGCGTGGCGACGGACAAATCCACTCTTCAAAGAGACGGCAAGGCCTATTCGATCATTCCCGGCATGATCTGCTCGGTCGACATCAAGACCGGGCGCAAGACGATCCTGCACTACCTCCTGAAGCCGATCAACAAGGCGCGCGAGGAGGCAATGAGTGAGCGGTAGCGCCAGCCCTCATCCTGATGGCGAGCGACTGCTTCCGCCAGTCGCGGCCGAGGATTTTGGGCTTGAATTTCGGGTCGTGGCGCGTGGCGGCATAAGACGCGGCATCCGCTTGGAGCGGGCATTCTGGTTGTCGCTGAAGCAGATGGCCGAACGCAGGAAATGCACGATCGGCATGCTCATCGACGAGATCGCCGAAAGCCAGGCACAGACAGGCAATTTGACATCCGCGATCCGGGTGGCCTGCATGCGTGGATTGGCGGATGAAAACCTGACCTTGCGAAGGCTTGCATCGATCAACACCATCAACGCCATACTGGTCGCTTGCCCGTCCCCGGCCTTTGCGCTGGCATCGTCGAAGAAGATCCTGTCGTTCAACGCGCCGTTCCAGCAACTGGTCAAACGTCAATTGCCGATCGCCCCAAGCGATGACGCACGGCACGATCTCAAGCTGGCATTGGACCTCAACGTAGCCGACATCTTCGCGCGGCTCGATGCCAATGGCGAATCGCCGGTGGCCACCGGCTTTGTCATCGGTGCGGGTGACCGTCGTTACCGGGGGCAATTGAATGCGGTGCGGGCTCCGGTGCTCGAGCCAGAGCTGCTGATGGCGTTCGTCTTCGGCGGTTGAATCACCACCAATCCAACGAGAACTTATGGCTGAAAACCTTCGCCAGGTGCGACGGTTGCGAAACCGCCTTTGATGTCAGCCATCTGGGCTCCGCCCGGTCTTGAACCGTGGATCCAGGCCCGGTCCGTGCTGAACGAATAAAGCGGAACATAATCCGGGAGATCGCTGTCACGCACCACAGTGTTGCTGAGGCTGTCGAGAATGAAGGTGCCGCTGCCTGTGCTCACCGACAGCACTGCGTGAAAGAAGCCTCGCTTGCGATCCTGGAGGACGACAAGCGCCATGCTCTGCGTCGGGATGCCGGCCCTCAGCAGGGCCGTCATCTTGAGAATGGCGAAATCCTCGCAATCGCCGGCTCGCCGCTCGAGAATCTCCGAAGGCTTCGCCCAATAGTCGAGCTTGCCGTAGACGACGCTATCTTTCCTGTAGGCGATCAGGCGATTTACGCTGCTGTTGACGAAGGACAGCTTCTCGCTGAATCCCTTGCCTTGAGCGGCGGCGACCATGCCGGCAAAAGCTGTGCTCTTGCGCTCGCAGGGGCTGCCCGCCGAACAAGCGGTGATTGCCCGGTACACGGGCGCCCAGCGCGCCGCGACGGGAAAATTGCGCATGGACAAGGCAACCGATCCGAAGACCCCCGGAATGATCGACGCGGTCTGCACCGGATCTATCCCGGTGTCATCTCGCGCCGTTGACGAGCCATCCCCGCGGTCAGCATCTGCCGGGCCATAGCTGCTGATGACCTGACCGATCCGGTAAGCGCCCGCAGGCTGCCTGGGCTGGGGCCTCGCCAGCGAAACACCGCCGAGACAGGGCGGCGTCTGGACCTTCTCCTGAGGCCAGCCGGATGCGGCGATATCGCTCGCGAATGACGGCCCCGCCAGGCCGACAAGCCCGATTGCCAGCAGGAGCATCTGGAGCCGGGTTTTTCCCGGAACTGGTTTTTGCTTTTTCATAACGCCCACCTTTGACTGTGGACGCTACCAATCTTGTCTCAAATTATTGGAAAGGAAGGTGGATAAATATCCAGCAACTGTCTTTCTCCAGTTTGTCTAAAATTTTATTCAAATTTATACTTTGGTTCACCAAAAAGATGCCGACTAGTCATCCGTCAACCAGACCTCCAGAAACCAACATATATCAGGTTATATTGTTGCGGTTTACCACGTGTAAAAAATGCCGGGCAATGCATATCATAATATATGAAATAGATTAGGGGGCAGTTGCAAAGTAGAAGTGGCCGCTGTCTCTATCCGGTAAATATCGGAGGGGTTTCAGCCATGACGAACAATATCGAGTTGGACAGCTTTTCGGCTTCCTTGAACGAGCATTCCGCGTCCAATGAACACGCCGATCAGGCGTCGCCGGCGGAGATCCGGGTCGCACAGGCAAATTCGACGCAGCCCGCGCCGGCAGCGTCCGAACCGGTGCCGGTCGATGTCGGCGGCGGAGCGCCTGTCAAGCCAGAAGCCCCCGCGGAAGCAAAGGCACCGCCGGCAGCTGCGCCGCACGAATACGTAGCCGACGCCAGCCATGTGGTGAGGCTTCCCGCCAACGCCTCCATCGACAACATCAAGGTCGATGGCCAAAACCTTCTGCTCGAACAGGCCGACGGCTCGGTGATCGTGGTCAAGGATGGCGCCCTGAACGTGCCGACCTTCATCATCGGCGACGTCGAGGTGCCGCGCGTTGCTTTGCTGGCGGCACTCGAAGCCAGCCATGTCGATGTCGCCTTCGGCGCCGACGGTTCCATATCGGCCGGCCCGGGCGGTTCGAATTCAAGCGCGGGCGGAGACTTCTCGGTTCCCCCCGGCGGCATCGGCGACGGGTTCGACCTGTCGGCCCTGTTGCCCCCGACGGCCTTGCAGTTCGGGCTTCTGGAGCGGCGCGAGCTATTTCCCTCGATCGTCGACAGGCAGGTTACAGTGACGGCCACGTCATTGCTTGCCCCATCCGAAGCGGCCAGTGAAACAGGCCTTGATGGCGATGAGAATCAGTCGCCCGGCAGTGACGCGCTAAGCGATGCTGAAACGTCCGGCACTGGAACGATCAACATCGATGCGCCGGATGGAATTGGGTCGATTGTCATCAATGGCGTCACCGTCACCGCCGTCGGCGATCAGATACAAGGGCAGTACGGCTTCCTGACGATCGTCTCCTTCAATCCGAGCACCGGTGCCATCGAATACAATTACACGGTGACCGAATCGGTCTCCCACACGGATCAGACACCCGGCTATGATCCGAGCACCGATACGGTTCCTGACAATTTCAGCATCACTGTCACGGATGTCGACGGCGATTCGGCCAGCACCACCTTTGCCGTCGCCATCGTCGACGACGTGCCGACGGCGGTTGCCGATATTGACAGCATTGCGGCGGGCCAATTCGGCCCCGCGACGGGCAATGTGCTGGTTGGCGGCACCGATGTCGTCGACGCCAACACGACAGACGGCGTTGCCGATACCCAAGGCGCCGACGGCGCGACCGTGGTGGGCGTTGCCAAGGGCACGACGAATGTCGATCTGGACAGCACGGCCACGCTCAACAACCCTCTCCAGGGTGAATATGGCAAGCTGACGCTGCTCAGCGACGGCAGCTATACCTATGTGCGCGACGCCGGCACGCCTGGCGGCGTCAACGACGTCTTCACCTACACCATCAAGGACGGCGACGGCGACACCTCGCACACCACGCTGACGATCTCGATCGGCAACTCGACGCCTGTGATCACCGACCTGACGCCGGAGGCCAATGGCGGCGACGTCATCGTCAACGAAGCGGCATTGAATGTCGGCACGCCGGGCGGACCTGGCTCAGATCCGGCAAGCACGGCGGAAATCGGCGCCGGCACCTTCACCATCTCCTCGCCCGACGGCATCCACTCGCTGGCAATCGAGGGCAACGCCTTCATTACCGACGGCGTGTTCACCGCGGGCTCGTTCACCACCGCGCTCGGCAACACACTCAACGTGACGGGTTACAATGCCGCCACCGGCCAGGTGAGCTACACCTACACGCTGGTCGACAACGAGGCGCATGATCCCATTCAGGGCACCAATAACCTGTTCGAGAACTTCACCGTCACGCTGACCGACCAGGATCTGCAGAGCGCCAACGCCACGCTATCCGTCAAGATCGTTGACGACGTGCCGACGGCGCATGATGAAGCCTCGCAGTCGATTGCGGAAGGTGCCCCAGCGCTTACGGGAACATTGGACTTCGTCGCCGGCGCCGACGGCGCGACGGTGACGCATGTCAACGGCACGCCGCTGATCTTCGATCCCGGCACGGGCTACTCGCAGTCCATCGACATCGGCGCCGGCACCATCCAGGTGAAGGCGGACGGTTCCTACACGTTCACGCCGGATGCCTCGGTCGACAACAGCTCCGGTCCGGTGGCGGTCAACGCGACCTACACGGTGACGGATGGCGACCTCGATACTTCGACGGCCAACATCGCCTTCTCAATCACCGACGGCGCAGGCCCGGTTGCGGGTGCTCCGATCACGCTGGCGCTTGACGACCAGAACCTGAGCGACGGCTCGACACCGGCCGGCCC
>NZ_JAMYQH010000018.1:0-145983 GCF_040320765.1 Mesorhizobium sp. M0618
GGCGAACGGCATAGTCAGATTGTAGGCCGACGGGTGATTGCTTTCCAGCGTCTCAATCATCCAGCATTTATGAGTTCACGACCTAGGTAATTACGCGCATCGTAGTTTGGGTCGGTCGAGAGCCGCTTGTCTCAATGAAATCGAGTGTCGCTTCTGCGATTTCAGCAACCTGAAGCCGCTGAACACAATAGACCCCACCGGGGTTGTATTCTTTACAAACACCTGGAGCGATACATGGACAAGGCATGGGCGGCCGGAGCGTTTTGTTGGGGATACCAAACGGGCCCCATAGATCAGGAGACTGCAGACCGAACAATCCCACCGCCGGAGTTTCAACAGAGGCTGCAACGTGCATCGGGCCGCTGTCATTGCCAAGGAAAATTGCCGCTTCTGTCAACAACGCGACAAGGACTTCAAGCGAGGCCTTTCCGACGACAGTGGCCACCGGCGATGTTGCCGCTTCAATTATGCTTTGCGCAACGGGCCTTTCGTCAGGCCCACCGATGATCAGAGACCGCAGCCCGGTTTTGGCGTAGATCTCATCAATGACGGCGGCAAAATGTTGCGGCGGCCAACGACGCCCCTCGGACCTCGCGCCCGCATGCACAGCCACGTATGATTTCTTCGCCAAGGCGTTTTCGAAAAGAAGCCTGGCACACTCCTCTTGGGCAATCTTGGTGGGCTGCAGCCGAGGGTTGGGTTTTGAATCGCTAACCCGAGGGCGCCCAACGGAGACAGGTATCTGTAGAGATAATGGGAGCCACCATGGCCGAACGGCGGCGCGAGGACGTTTGCCATCTGAATTTCCCAGAACTTAAACGGACGCTCGGGAGGATCGAAGCCAACCCGAAGTGGGGCACCGGCCAAACGGTGCATGATCCGTGAGGTTTTTGTATCGGTAAGATCGATGCTGAGATCGAATTTTTGACGCCGCAGAGCAGAAATAAGGGCATAATAGTCGGTCAATCGCTTAAGCGGAGTCCTTCCTCTGCCCCCGGTTTCAAAGCCAACCGCCACGTCGGCAATCTGTTGCGCGACAATGAATTGCTTAAGGCCAGGCGCGCATATCATTGTTATCGAAGCGTCGGGATAGGCGAGGCGTAGATTGCGGACCAAAGCAGATGTCAGCGTGACATCACCCAGGAATTTTGTTTGGACAATGCATATCGAGCGAATTTCATTGCCAGATTTTGGGCTCATGATCGCGTTGCAGTCCATTTTGACTTTGTCACGATCTCACCTATCCGCCGAGATAACGGCGCCATGGAATAAGAGCCGTACTCCCTTTCGAATCATAGGAACCGATACAAGCCCTTGCCGCATCGGTCTTTAAGGTTTTGCGGTGCGCGAAGCAACATTGATCGAAACCAGCAATTGCTATCGTAAATAGGGCTAGTCTTATAGGTTCTGGCGCTTTCAATGCATGTCGGTGCGAGCAGATCGAAGTTTTGTTGGATTGGATCACCCACAAGTAGTCCCCCCTGATCGCGAGCCATGTTCTCGCTGTGTTCATCGCATGGCTTGGACGTTCGGCTCATTGATAAAGGCAGTGATGCAGATCATGGCGCATCGCCTCCAAGTACGGCGCGGATGCTCCGCCATGGCCACCGATCTCGCGCCACGAAACGGCGGCACGGCCCGCCAACGGCGCCGTCGGATCGAGCCACACGCCCGACGTCAGGAAGCATTCGGGCATGGGCATCGCGAACGCCGAACAATAGCGCGATGGGCGCGTGTTTGTCCTTGGAGCGATCTCGTGTCGCGACTATCGACTCGATCCCATGTGCTGACGCTGTGTGACGTAGCGCGGGGAGATCAGGCAGGCGCCGATCATTCGCCAGGCTCGAGCTGACGCGCTGTGGGGAAAGTGTAGGGGCGAGCCATTAGCGAGGGCGGCGATGTTTTGGTAGTCCCGGCATCGCGGGCCTTAGTTGCCGTTTTTGAGGAAAGGTGGGAGACCGCTGATACGGCGGGTGGTTTTGCAGCGGCACCGGCTCTAGGGTTGGGCGGGCCGATGCATCAGGAGGAGTGAGCGGCATGTATAGGGCACCGGTCGAGGATATCGCCTTCACGCTCAAGCACGTGGCCGGCATGAAATCGGCGCTCGATGCCGGCACCTTCGGCGATCTCGGCGAGGATCTGGTCGATGCCGTTCTGGGTGAGGCCGGCCGTTTCGCCACCGAAGAGGTCGCACCGCTCTACACGATCGGCGATCGGCAGGGTGCGGTGCTGAAGGGCGCCGCCGTCACCACGCCGCCCGGCTGGAAGGAACTCTATCGCCGCTGGATCGATGGCGGCTGGAACGCGCTCTCCGGGCCTGCGGAATATGGCGGCCAGGCGCTGCCGACCATGCTCGGCGTGGCCGCGCTCGAAATGTGGAACTCCGCCGCCATGGCCTTCGGCATCGGCCCGACGCTGACCATGGGCGCGGTCGAGGCGCTCGACAAACACGCCTCCGACGACCTCAAGGCCAAATATCTCGAAAAGCTCGTCTCCGGCGACTGGATGGGCACGATGAACCTGACCGAGCCGCAAGCCGGTTCGGACCTCGCCGCCTTGCGCGCCCGCGCCGAGCCGGCGGGTGACGGCAGCTACCGCATCTTCGGCCAAAAAATCTTCATCACCTATGGCGAGCACGATTTCACCGACAACATCATCCATCTGGTGCTGGCGCGGCTGCCCGACGCGCCGGCCGGCACGCGCGGCATATCGTTGTTCCTGGTGCCGAAATTCCTGGTCGGCGACGATGGCGCGCTTGGCGCGCGCAACGACGTCTTCTGTTACGGACTTGAGCATAAACTCGGCATCCATGCCTCACCGACCTGCACCATGATCTATGGCGACGGCTTCGAAGGTGCCGAACCCGGCGCCGTCGGCTGGCTGATCGGCGAGGAGAACAAGGGGCTAGCCTGCATGTTCACCATGATGAACAATGCGCGGCTTTGTGTCGGCATGCAGGGGGTAGCGGTCGCGGAAGCCGCAACGCAGAAGGCGATCGCCTATGCCAATGAGCGCCGGCAGGGCAAGGCCGCGAGCTACACTGGCACGGGTATGGCGCCTATCGTCCATCACCCCGATGTCCAGCGTAACCTGCTGACCATGAAGGCGCTGACCCAAACCGCACGCGCCATCAGCTATTCCTGTGCCCACGCCATCGACATGACCCGAGTCTCCGCCGGTGACGAGGCGGCACACTGGCGCGACCGTGCCAATCTGCTGACGCCGCTGGCAAAGGCGTTCTCGACCGATATCGGCGTCGAAGTTGCCTCACTCGGCCTCCAGGTTCATGGCGGCATGGGTTTCATCGAGGAGACGGGAGCGGCCGCCTTCTATCGTGACGCGCGCATCGCGCCGATCTACGAGGGCACCAACGGTATCCAGGCGATCGATCTGGTGATGCGCAAGCTGCCGCTCGGCGGTGGCGACCATGTGCATGGTTACATCGCCGAACTGGCTGGTATGGCCGCAGCGGTGCGGACCTCGAACATGCAGGGTTTCGGCCGCACCGCCGACGCTCTCGACGCGGCACTTGGCGATCTCAGCGAAGCGACCCGCTTCCTGCAAAAACTGACGGCCGATGGCCGGTCGGAAGAGGCGCTGGCAGGCGCCACGCCCTATCTCAGGCTGATCTCGCTTGCCGCCGGCGGCGCCTATCTGGCGCGCGGTGCTCTTGCCGATCACAACCGCATAGCGCTTTGCCGTTTCTTTGCCGAAAACCTGCTCGGCGAGGTCAGCGCCTTGAGGGCGCGCGTCATCGATGGCGCCGAAAGCCTCGCCGCTGCCGGCAAGACGCTCGTCTCGGCCTGACGTTTCACAAGGAAAACACCGTGACAGACCATATCCTCGTCGAGCGCCAGGGCGCCATCCAGATTATCCGCATGAACCGGCCGGACAAAAAGAATGCGCTGACGCGCGCCATGTATGCGAAAATGTCAAAAACCCTGGCCGAAGGCGACGCCGACCCGGCGATCCGCGCCCACGTCTTTCTCGGCGTGCCCGGCGCTTTCTCCTCCGGCAACGACCTTGCCGACTTCATGGTCGTCGCCACCGGCGGCGACGGCGGCACCGAAGTCTGGGATTTCCTGATGGCCCTGGCCAAGGTCGAAAAACCCATGGTCTCCGGCGTCGATGGCATCGCGGTCGGCATCGGCACCACGCTCAATTTGCATTGCGACCTGACCTTCGCCACGCCACGCACCGTGTTCAGGACGCCTTTCGTCGACCTTGGCCTGGTGCCTGAGGCGGGATCGAGCCTGCTGGCACCGCGCATCCTCGGGCAGCAGGGTGCCTTCGCGCTGCTCGGCCTCGGCGAAGGCTTTTCGGCTGAACGGGCGAAGGCCGCCGGCCTGATCTACGAGGTGGTCGAGGAAGCAGCGCTGGAGGCCTCGGTGCTGGCGGCGGCCGGGCAGATCGCGGCCAAGCCGCCGCAGGCGCTGAAGATCGCGCGCGACCTGATGCGTGGCTCGCGAGACGACCTCGTCGCCCGCATCGGCGAGGAAAGCGAGCATTTTCGCGAGCGGCTGAAGTCCGATGAGGCGCGCGCCGCGCTCACCGCGTTCATGACCAGAAAGAAGGCCTGAGCCTCTCCTTCAGGGATAAAGCCTCGTCTTATCCCAGGCGCCTTTCGCGTCGCGGCTGAAGACGAGCCGGTCGTGCAGGCGGAACGGCCTGTCGTGCCAGAACTCGATGGTGCTCGGCACGATTCGGAAGCCGGACCAGTGCTTTGGCCGGGGGATCTCGCCGATCGGATAGCGTGCCGTGTATTCTGCCACCGCCTTTTCCAGCGCAAAGCGGCTTTCCAGTGGTCGCGACTGTTTCGAGGCCCAGGCGCCGATGCGGCTGCCGCGTGGCCGCGTCGCGTAATAGGCGTCGGCTTCGGCGTCGCTGACGATCTCCACCGGTCCGCGAATGCGCACCTGGCGGCGCAGCGACTTCCAATGGAAACACATCGCCGCCTTCATGCTGCCAAGAATCTCCTGGCCCTTGGCGCTCTCGAAATTCGTGTAGAAGACAAACCCGCCTTCATCGAATCCCTTGAGCAACACCATACGCACATCCGGCATGCCGTCGGCATCGACGGTCGCCAGAGCCACGCCGTTGGGGTCGTTCGGCTCGCTTTTCGTTGCGTCGTCCAGCCATGCGGCAAAGAGGCGAAACGGCTCGGCAGCCTCGGTAAAGTCACCGCTTGTTAACTCAGTGTCACTCATAGTTTTTCTCAAATTGTCACGAAGCCAAGATTCTTACAAAACCAAGATTCTTAACGAAGCAAGGGGGAGGCTGCCGATTGTCGCGTATCGCGCAAGCTTTTGACAGCAGGCAATGGAGCGTTATCGCTTCGGCCAGCGCGAAAGCCGCGATCGTGGCGGTCGCCTTGCCGCTTGCCGCGTGTGGCGCCGGCGGCTTCAGCCTGGAAAAAGCCGAAGTCGACCGCTCGATTCTGACCAGCAGCACGTCGGCCTCGGCCGCGCCGGCCAATTCGGATCGCGACTCCGACCAGACGACGATCGGCAATGCGGTTTCCTCGGCCGATATCGAGCAGCTCGGCGGGCAGGCCGTCCCATGGGCCAATGCCGGCACCGGCTCGCGCGGTTCCATCACCGATCTGGCGGAATTGAAGGACAACGGCCAGACCTGCCGCCGCTTCAAGGCCTCGCGCGAAAGCTTTGACGGCGTTGCCATGTTCGAAGGCGAACTGTGCCTGGCCAGCGCCGGTGGCTGGCGCATGCAGGACTTCAAGGCACTCTGATTTTCCGCGTCTGATATGCTGCTCCAGCACTGGAATTTCTTCCTATGCGAGCGCATATAGGAGGCAACCAGAGACTCAACTCTACTCCAGGGCAGTAAGCATGCGCGACCCCTATGAGGTGCTGGGCGTTGCCAGGAACGCATCGGCCAAGGACATAAAGTCGGCGTATCGGAAACTCGCCAAGAAGCATCATCCGGACCAGAATCCGAATGATCCCAAGGCGAAGGACCGTTTTGCCGCGGCCAACCAGGCCTACGAGATCGTCGGCGACGAAAAGAATCGCGCCGCTTTCGATCGCGGCGAGATCGACGCCGACGGAAAGCCGCGATTCCAGGGCTTTGAGGGCGCTGCCGGTGGCGGCGATCCCTTCGGCGGGTTCCGCCGGCAGCAAGGTCCGGGCGGTTCGCGGTTCGAATTCCGCTCCGGCCGACCGGGTGGCGATCCGTTCGACGGCAACAGCGACATCTTCAGCCAGATTTTTGGCGACACTTTTTCGGGCGCGCGCGGTCCCGGCACGGGCGATCGCCGTCAGCAGGCGACAGCAGCCGATCTGAACGTGACGCTCGACATCACCATCGAGGAAGCGGCGACCGCCGAAAAGGTGACGGCGATGTTCCCCGACGGCCGCAAGGTGGCGGTCAAGCTGCCGGCCTATGTCGAGGATGGTCAGACCATCCGCCTCAAGGGCCAAGGCGAGCAGGGGCCGGGCCAGCCGGGCGACGCGCTGGTCAAGATCCATCTGCGCCGACATCCACGCTACCGCATCGAGGGCCGCGACCTGCACGCCGATCTGCCGGTGGCGCTGGCGGATGCGGTGCTCGGCGCCAAGGTGCCGGTCGAGACGCCGACCGGCAGGCTCGCGGTCAACATTCCAGCCTGGTCGAGCTCCGACAAGGTCCTGCGGCTGAAGGGCAGGGGCCTGCCGGAAAAGGCCGGCGGCCACGGCGATCTCTACGCTCATGTGCGCATCATGCTGCCGGAAGACGGTGATAGCGCGCTCGAAGCGCTGTTGCGCAGCCAAAAAGGCTGATCGGCGGCTTTTGTCCCCTGAACTGTCCGGTTTGAGCGCTTGAAGGGGCTCTGTGCCTGTGCGATAGGGCAACCCACAAAGCTGAATCTTGCGGAGAGCGCTGACATGGCGGGTGGACAGGGCCTAATGGCCGGCAAGCGCGGCCTCATTCTTGGCGTCGCCAACAATAGGTCGATCGCCTATGGCATCGCCAAGTCGTGCGTCGACCATGGCGCCGAGATCGCGCTGACCTATCAGGGCGAGGCGTTCAAGAAGCGCGTCGAGCCGCTGGCGGCGGAACTGGGCGCCTTTGTCGCCGGCCATTGCGACGTCACCGATCCGGCGAGCCTGGACGAGGTTTTCGCCAATGTCGCCAAACATTGGGGCAAGCTTGATTTCCTCGTCCACGCCATTGCCTTCTCCGACAAGGACGAGCTGACCGGCCGCTATGTCGAGACGACGCGCGACAATTTCCTGCGCACCATGGACATTTCGGTCTATTCCTTCACCACCATTGCCAAGCGCGCCGAGGCGCTGATGACCAATGGCGGCTCGCTGTTGACGCTGACCTACTACGGCGCCGAAAAGGTGATGCCGCACTACAACGTCATGGGTGTCGCCAAGGCGGCGCTCGAGGCCAGCGTGCGCTATTTGGCGGTCGACCTCGGCGCCAAGAAGATCCGCGTCAACGCCATTTCGGCCGGTCCGATCAAGACGTTGGCCGCCTCCGGCATCGGCGATTTCCGCTACATCCTGAAGTGGAACGAGTACAATTCGCCGCTGAAGCAGACGGTCACGCAGGAGGAAGTCGGCGATTCCGGCGTCTATTTCCTGTCCGATCTGTCGCGCGGCGTCACCGGTGAAGTGCATCACGTCGATTCGGGCTACCACGTCGTCGGCATGAAGGCGGTCGACGCGCCTGATATTTCGACGGTCAAGGACTAACACCCGGCCAACCGTCGTCCGTCCCGATCCCGCACCGGAAGACCTGATGTACCCGCTGGTTTATATCGCGCGCCACGGCCAGACCGCGTGGAACGCCGAAATGCGGCTTCAGGGGCAGGCCGACACCGATCTCAACGCTCTTGGCCGCGAGCAGGCGACCGGAAACGGGCTTCGGTTAGCCGCGTTGGTCCCAAATCCCTGGGAATTCGATTTCCTCGCCAGTCCGATGAAACGGACGCGCGAAACGATGCAGCGTATTCGCGCTGCGATGAAGCTCGATCCGGGTGCCTATCGAACCGATCCGCGCCTCGTCGAGGTCAATTTCGGCGACTGGCAGGGATTTACCTTTCCCGAACTCGAGACACGGTATCCCGGAGCGAGCATGACGCGGGCTCTGGACAAGTGGAACTTTCAGCCCCCCGGCGAAGGCGCCGAGAGCTATCAGATGCTGCTCGAACGGGTGAGGCCATGCTTCGACGCGATCGACCGCCAGTCGATCTGCGTGACTCATGGCGGCGTCATGCGGACCCTGTTTCGCTTTGTGCTGGGCATTGCCGAGGCCGAGGCGGCGAACCTGGAGATACCGCAGGATCGTCTGCTCAAGCTTGAAGGCAAGAGCCTGGAATGGCTGTAAGCCCACCTCTGAGGGCGAGCCACCGCCCGATTTTTACTGGAAGCTCTAGTTGGCAGAGCTGTCCGGCAGTTCCATGTCGGTGATGACGTTTTCGCCATTGGTCACATCGTAGGCAATGACGATGTCCATGCCCGGCTTCAGCGCGTCGAGATCGGTCTCTGCATTCAGCTTGTAGGACTTGCCGTCATCCAGAGTCAGCGTCAGCGCGTCCTTGTCGACCTTCTTGATCAGGCCTTCTGTCTGGCCGGCGAAAGCGGCGGTGGAAAGCAGCAGCGTGGCGGCAATGGCGCCAATCAGGGTACGCATAATCGTTCCTCTTTATCATTGCACCGGCATGGCGGCGGCGGATACTCAACGGCGGATCGAAGAAAGCAGAAACCAGCCGAATGTGTCAAAACTTAAACGGCTGGGATGACAGTTTGACCACTACGAAAAACGCCAATAGAAGGCAGGCTTCAGCCGGCTCCGCTGCCGGGCAGGGCACTTTCCATGTCTCACAACACGTTCGGCCACCTTTTCCGCGTCACCACCTGGGGGGAAAGCCATGGCGCCGCCCTCGGCTGCGTGGTCGACGGCTGTCCGCCTGGCATCCGCTTTACGCGCGACGATATCCAGGTCGAACTCGACAAGCGCCGGCCGGGGCAATCACGTTTCGTGACGCAGCGTCGCGAACCAGATGAAGTGAAGGTGCTGTCTGGCTTCATCTTCGACGAGGACGGCGAGACGATGATCACCACCGGCACGCCGGTGTCGATGCTGATCGAGAATGTCGACCAGCGTTCAAAGGATTATGGCGAGATCGCCCGCCAATACCGGCCGGGCCATGCCGACTACACCTATGACGTGAAATACGGGGTGCGCGATTATCGTGGCGGCGGCCGCTCCTCGGCCCGCGAGACGGCAGCCAGGGTGGCGGCCGGTGCCTTGGCGCGCAAGGTGGTTCCGGGCGTGGTGGTGCGCGGCGCACTGGTGTCGATGGGCGAAAAATCCATCGATCGCGCCAACTGGAACTGGAATTTCATCGGCGATGCCGAAAATCCGTTCTTCACCCCAGATCCGGCCTCCGTTCCGGTCTTCACCAGATATCTCGACGGCATCCGCAAGGCGGGCTCCTCGGTCGGGGCGGTGATCGAAATCGTCGCCGACGGCGTTCCGCCTGGCCTCGGCGCGCCGATCTATGCCAAGCTCGATCAGGACATCGCCTCCGGCTTGATGTCGATCAACGCGGTCAAGGGCGTTGAGATCGGCAACGGCTTCGAGGCCGCCCGCATCACCGGTGAACAGAATGCCGACGAGATGCGCATCGGCAATGACGGCAAGCCGGTGTTCCTGTCCAACAATGCCGGCGGCATCCTTGGCGGCATCTCGACCGGCCAGGCGATCGTCGCCCGTTTCGCCGTCAAGCCGACCTCGTCGATCCTGACGCCGCGAAAGTCGATCGACAAGGACGGCAAGGACGTCGAGATCATGACCAAGGGCCGCCACGATCCATGCGTCGGCATCCGCGCCGTGCCGATCGGCGAAGCAATGGTTGCCTGTGCGATCGCCGACCACTATCTGCGGCATCGGGGACAGACGGGGAGGGGAATAGGGGAATAGGGGAATAGGGCAATATGTTGCGCTCTTAGTCCGGCCGGCCAAATCTTTTTGCTTTTCCCTACTCCCGTACTGCCCTACTCCCTTATTCCCCTGCGAGCGAAGCGAGTACCCATGCCTTACGACCAGAAAAAAATCGTCGAAGCCCTGCGTGCTTTCGAACGCGGCGAGATCGTCGTCGTCATGGATGATGACGGGCGCGAGAACGAGGGCGACCTGATCGTCGCCGCCGTCCACTGCACGCCCGAAAAAATGGCGTTCATCGTTCGCCACACGTCCGGCATCGTCTGCACGCCGATGCCGCGCGAAGAAGCCAAGCGGCTTAACCTTGCGCCGATGGTCGCCGACAACGATTCCGCCCACACCACGGCTTTCACCGTCAGCGTCGATTTCAAGCATGGCACCACCACGGGCATCTCGGCCGAAGATCGCACTTTGACCGTTCGCAATCTTGCCAACGGCAATGTCGGTGGCTCGGATTTCGTCCGGCCCGGCCACATCTTCCCTTTGATTGCGCGCGAAGGCGGCGTGCTGATGCGCTCCGGCCATACCGAAGCCGCGGTCGACCTGTGCAAGCTCGCCGGCCTGCCGCCGGTCGGCGTCATTTCCGAGCTGGTCAATGATGACGGCACCGTCAAGCGCGGCCCGCAGGTGCAGGCCTTCGCCGAGGAGCATGGGCTGAAGCAGGTTTCGGTCGCCGACCTCATCGCCTACCGGCAGCGCAAGGAAACTCTGGTCGAACGCGTCGCGTGCTCGGAAATCGACACGCTCGGCGGCAAGGCACAGGTCTTCACTTACACGCTGCCGTGGGACTCCATGCATCACGTCGCGATAGTCTTCGGCGACATCCGCGACGGCGAGGAGGTCCCGGTGCGTCTGCATTCCGAGGATGTGGTGACCGATGTCTTCGGCACCAGCCACCGGCTCGACGCCATCATGAAGGCGATGGGTGAGCGCAGGCGCGGCGTCATCGTCTATCTCAGAGAAGGCTCCGTCGGCGTTGCGCATCAGGAACGCAAACGGCCGGCCAGCGGCGACCGCGAGGATCACGAAGAGGCTCGCCGCCGCGAAAACGAGTGGCGCGAGATCGGGCTCGGCGCGCAGATCCTCAAGGATCTCGGCATCTCCTCGATCAACCTGATCGCCTCGCGCGAACGCCACTATGTCGGCCTCGAAGGTTTTGGCATCCACATCGCCAAGACCGAGATCCTCTAGGCAGCTAGCGCCCGGCTCGAAACCGGGCGCTATCTGATTATTTCCGCGGCAATCGCGGCCGCTTCACATCCGTCCATCTCGCACTCAGTCGTGGCAAGGCTGCGTTGGCCAAGCAGCACCGTGGCCAGCGCGATCGTGCCTGAAGCCACCGACACCCAGAACCCGTTCGGTGCACCGAACGCATCCACCACCGCGCCGGCCGCGAACGAGCCCAGCGCCATGCCGATGCCGATGCCGGTCATGACCCAGGTGATGCCTTCGGTCAGCATCGCTTCCGGCACATGCCGCTCGATCAGGCCGAAGGCCGTGATGAAGGTCGGCGAGATCGCCACACCGCTGATGAACACGGTCAGCGCCAGCAGCGGCACGGTGTCGGCGGCGAGCGGCAACAGCGTGCCGAGCGCGACGAGGGCGACTGCGATGGCGAGCTGGCGTTGCAGCGGCGCCTTCAGGCTGAGCGCGCCGACGATGATGCCGAGCACGAACGATCCCAGCGCATAAACGCCGATGACAAGGCTGGCGGCGCCGGGTTGGCCAAGCTCCTTGGTGATCGCCACGGTGGTCACTTCCGTCGTCGCGAAGGTTGCGCCGACGAAGATCAGGGCAAGCGTGATGATCTGAACCGGCCGCAGGCGGATCGCCGAGCCGCTTGAGTTATGGTCGACCGGCCGCACCTGGGGCTCGGTCGAGCGTTGCAGGATGAAGGCCGCTGATCCGAATGCGAGAAATAATGTGCTCACCAGAACGCCGGCTTCCGGGAATAGGGCGGCACTCAGGCCGACCGATAACGATGCCCCGGCGATATAGACCAGTTCATCGGCCACGGACTCGAAGGCGAATGCGGTGTTCATCTGCGGTCGTCCTCGGAAAATCTCTGTCCAGCGCGCCCGCACCATCGCAGGTATGCTTGGCATGGCGGCGGCCAGGAGTGCCGACACGAACAGCGTCCACACCGGCCAGTCCTGGTTGGCCGCCGCTATGAGGACGGCGAAAGCCAGCACCGCGATGATAGTGGTGGGCACGACGATTCGTGTCTGGCCCAGGCGGTCCACCAGTCTCGATATTTGCGGCGCGACGAAGGCGTTGGCCAGCGCGTATGTCGCCGAGACGGCTCCAGCCAGCCAGTATTCGCCGCGCGCCTGCGACAGCATCGCCACGATGCCGATGGGCGCCATGGCGATCGGCAGGCGCGCTAGGAAGCCGGCGGCCGCAAAGCCCTTGGCGCCGGGGGCACGAAAGATTTCCGCATAGGGATTTTGCATCGGTTGGTTCCTCGACAAAGGACGATTGGACAATTACATACGGAGCGTATGATTATTAGATAGAGCATACGCCGCGTATGTCAATTAGCATACGAAGCGTATGTGAATAGGTCCAGGACACATGCACAAACCCCGCAAGGAGATGATCGCCGAGACGCGCGCAAAGCTTATTGCGGCGGCCCGTCATGCCTTCGGCACAACAGGCTATGCGGAAGCCTCGATGGATGATTTCACCGCTTCGGCCGGGCTGACGCGCGGTGCGCTCTATCATCATTTCGGCGACAAGAAGGGGCTGTTGCAGGCGGTCATAGCCCAGATTGACGGCGAGATGGCGGCGCGCATCAATGAGGTCGCGTCGAGAGCACCGACCCGCTGGCAACATTTCGTCGACGAGTGCTCGACCTATATCGAGATGGCGCTGGAGCCGGAAATCCAGCGCATCATGTTCCGCGATGGCCCGGCCGTGCTGGGGGATCCAGCGCAATGGCCGAATGCCAGTGCGTGCATCGCTTCAATGACCGACCATCTGACCGCGCTGCAGGAGGAGGGGGTCGTTGTCTCCAGCCTCGACCCCGAGACCGCCTCGCGACTGATCATCGGAGCGAGCAGCCAGGCAGCGCAACGGATCGCCAATTCGAATGACCCCGAAACGACGTCGAAGAAGGTGGTGACGGCGTTCAAGCAACTGCTTGAAGGCCTGCTGAAGAAGCCGGATCCGCAGTCGAATTGAAGTTCTCACCGGAGCTTTCGTGCCGGCAGCTGTTCACGATAGGAATTTTTTCTTGACACCATGCCCTCAGCTAAGGTATATATTCGTCCATGGTGCTGATTTGCGCCAGTGACCGGCCGCACAGGCGGGTTTTTCGTTTGATGCTCCGTCAGCCAACGCGCTGGCGGGCTCCGAACCCGTTACCCCGAATTCGTCGCCCTTTGGCGTCAGGGCCGCAATTGACAATCGCCGGGTTGAGTCCATCCTCTTCCACCATCTCTGAGGCGGAGATTCGGGACACATGTGGGATTTCGAGATCGGCCGGTCGGTGTCCATCATGATGCGGACCTGGCCGTTCATCGTCTTTCGCATGATCGTCTATTTCGGCATCACGCTGGCCTATATTATGGCAACCGGCACCGGCGCCTCCGTCGGCTATGGCGTTGGCCATATCTCCACCGATCCCGACGGGCCGCTGTCGTTTGCCCTGTGGGGCGGCGTGGTCGGTTTCGGCGTCGTCTCGATCGCCGTCTACTGGATCCGCGAATACATCCTCTATGTCGTCAAGGCCGGCCACATCGCCGTCATGGTTCATCTGATCGACGGCCGCGACATTCCCGGCGGTCAGGACCAGATCGCCTACGCCAGGGATGTCGTCACCCAGCGTTTTGCCGAAGCCAACATCCTTTTCGTCGTCGACCGACTCGTCAAGGGTGCCATCCGTGCCATCACCGGCCTGCTCGGCGGTATCGCCGCCTTCCTGCCGATACCAGGCCTGAGCGGCCTGGTCTCCTTCATCAACACGGTGATCCGCCTGTCGCTGACCTATGTCGACGAGATCATCCTCGGCTACAACATCCGCATCAATTCAGCCTCGCCCTTCGAGACGGCGCGCCAAGGCGTAGTGCTCTATGCTCAGAACGGCAAGGTCATGGTCAAGAACGCCGTCTGGCTGGCGGTCATCATGTGGGGCATGTCGTTCATCATCTTTCTGATGATGCTGGCACCTGCCGGTGCGATTCTGTTCCTGATGCCTGGCCAGCTCGCCGGCTGGGCTTTTGTGCTCGCCATCGTCTTCGCCTGGGCATTCAAGGCGGCGTTCATCGAGCCTTTCGCCATCGCCTGCCTGATGCAGGTCTATTTCAAGACCATCGCGGGCCAGGTGCCCGATCCGGCCTGGGACGCCCGGCTGGCCGAGGCATCGTCGAAGTTCAGGGAGCTCAAGGACAAGGCGCTGGCCTCCTTCGGCGGTTCGCGCTGGGCTACGGCCGGCGCCACACCCTGATCGGCTGGGCGGATGGTGTCTGGTGAGGCAGGAACGGTGTTGAGGCGCGCCACGGTGGATTTGAGCTGTGTCTCGCCTTGCCCGGAAAAGGTCTCGCTCATGATCAGCTCCGGCAGCGGCAGCCGCCGTCCCCAGCCATGCGTTTCAAGGTCCGGTTTGGGAGCGAACTCGGAAACACGGCCGACGCAGAGATAGGCGACCGGCGTTACGTGATCCGGAATGGCCAACAGCCGCTTCAGCGCCTCAGCCTCGATGATGCTCACCCAGCCGACGCCAACGCCCTCGGCACGCGCGGCCAGCCAGAAATTCTGCACCGCGCAGACGGTGCTGTAGAGATCCATCTCCGGATTGTGCCAGCGTCCCAGCGGCGAACCCTTCGAGCGCTGCCGGTCGCAGGTGATGCAGATGTTGAGCGCGCTCTCGCAGATGCCTTCCAGCTTGAGCTTGCGGTACAGCGCCTGTTTTTCCGCCTCGATCGCCGGCAGTTCCTGTTCTCGCGCGGCCAGGAACAGGTCGCGCACCTCCGCCCGTCGTTTGACATCGCGAATGACAATGAAATTCCATGGCTGCATGAAGCCGACCGATGGCGCGTGATGGGCGGCAAGCAGCAGCCGTGCCAGCACGTCGTCATCGATCGCGGTGGGCAGGAAATGGCTGCGCACGTCACGCCGCGTGAACATGGCGCGGTAGACCGCATCGCGCGCATTCTGGTCAAATCCATCGTCAATGGCAGCGGTCATGTGTTCCGGCATCGCTTGTCCCCTTGCGATTGCAGATTCAAAACTGACAGAGCGTACTTTGTGCGTCCAAGTAGACGCACGTCGCTCTGATGCCATCCGCCTGACCACGCGGATGACAATGCCTGCCAGGCCGGTCTTCTGGCTCGGGATCAACCCGCGTCCGGTGCCTTCCCGTCATCGACAGTGGCATTTACCGGCGCGGTCCCCCTCACAGCGTTGGGCACGCCACGGAATTCAACCGTGTTCCCGATTCTCCCGCTTGCGGCGGGCACCAGGCAGTACCAGGGACCTTACGCCGAAGCGCCCGCGGGGCCAATGCCTGCGGCGACGCGAATGGACGCAGTCGCGATTTTCCCCAGTCATCGGCCGCCCGTGCATGGCCTTTGTCGATCCGGGTCACTAGATTAGGACAATGACCACCCGTCTCTACACCCATCCGATCTTCCTCGAGCATCTCACGCCGCCCGGACATCCCGAGCGGCCCGACCGCTTACGCGCCATCGAGCGCGTGCTCGACGACGAAGCCTTTGCCGGGCTCGATCGTATTCAGGCGCCGGAAGGCGACGAGGCCACCATCCTCTACGCGCATCCCGCCGATTTCGTCGCCCGCGTGCGCGCCGCCATCCCCGACGAGGGGATTGCCCGCATCGATGCCGACACCACTGCCAGCCCGAAGAGCTGGCAAGCGGCGATCACCGCGATCGGCGCCGCCAACGCCGCCGTCGATGATGTCTTTTCGGGCCGCGCCGACAACGTCTTCGTCGCCGCCCGGCCGCCCGGCCATCATGCCGAAAAGACCACGGCGATGGGCTTTTGCCTGTTCAACACGGCGGCGATCGCGGCGCGTTATGCGCAGAAGAAACACGGTGTCGAGCGCGTTGCCGTCGTCGACTGGGACGTGCATCACGGCAATGGCACGCAGGATATTTTCTGGGACGATCCGTCGGTGCTCTATTGCTCGACACACCAGATGCCGCTTTATCCCGGCACCGGAGCGAAGACCGAAACGGGCGCCGGCAACATCGTCAACGCACCGCTGGCGCCGCAGACCGGCAGCGAAGTGTTTCGCGATGCCTTCCTGTCGCGCGTCCTGCCCGCGCTCGACAATTTCGCGCCCGACCTGATTATCATTTCGGCGGGGTTCGACGCGCACCACCGCGATCCGCTGGCCGAGATCAATCTGACCGAGGATGATTTCGACTGGGCGACCGGCCAGCTGATGCAGCGCGCGGCACGCCACAGCGGCAACCGGCTCGTCAGCCTGCTCGAGGGCGGCTACGATCTGCAGGGATTGGCATTTTCGGTCGCCGCCCATGTCGGGCGACTGATGAAAGGATGAATGATGGCCGATGAGACCAACGAAGACGTCAAGGCGATGAGCTTCGAGCAGGCACTCGATGCGCTGGAGAAGATCGTCGATGATCTGGAGCGTGGCGACGTGCCGCTCGACCAGTCGATCAGGATCTATGAACGTGGCGAGGCGCTGAAGGCGCATTGCGACCGGCTGCTGAAGGCCGCCGAGGACAAGGTCGAGAAGATCAGGCTGTCGCGCGACGGCAAGCCGGTCGGAACGGAGCCACTCGACGCGGATTGAGGCCCGGTCCGAACGATGGCCTCGCCTCACCGGTTTTTGGACATGATCATGATCGAGGATATAACTCGTTCCGCTTGAAACAGCTCAAGGACAAGAGGAGATCCGGAAGCGATGTGCAGAAACATCAAGACCCTGTTCAATTTTGATCCGCCGGCAACCCATGACGAGGTGCGCGACGCGGCTCTTCAGTTCGTCCGCAAGCTGAGCGGAACCACGCGACCCTCGAAGCAGAACCAGCACGCCTTCGACCATGCCGTCGAAGCCATCGCCGCCTCGGCGCACGAGCTGCTCGAATCGCTCGAAACCCACCAGCATCCGCGCAATCGCGAAGAGGTGGCGGCCAAGCTGCGGGCAAAGGCGGCGATCCGCTTTGCCTGATGCGGCCAGGCGGCCTTCGACCACCGACAAGGAGAGTCCATGAGCTTCTTCCCCGGGAAAGACCCTGAGGCAGGCGATGCCTTCGCCAGCGATCAGATCGAATTGATGGTCATCCCGAACGCCAAGGACATCGGTGGTTTTCAGGTGCGCCGTGCCCTGCCGACGGCAAAAAGGCGGCTGGTGGGGCCGTTCATCTTCTTCGACCGCATGGGTCCCGCGATCCTGCGCGCCGGTCAGGCACTGGATGTCCGTCCGCATCCGCATATCGGCCTGTCGACGGTCACCTATCTGTTCGACGGCAAGATCCGGCACCGCGATTCACTCGGCACCGAAATGGTCATTCAGCCCGGCGACGTGAATTTGATGACCGCCGGCCGCGGCATCGTCCATTCGGAGCGTACGCCGGAGGAACTGCGTGGCGCGTCGATGTCGGTATCCGGCCTGCAGACATGGCTGGCTCTGCCGGACGACAAGGAAGAGGTGGCTCCGGTTTTCGAGAATACCGCAGCGCTTCGGCTTCCCGAGATCGAAGCCGAAGGCGTCAACGGGCGCCTCATCATCGGCGATTTCCAGGGACTGCGGTCCCCGGTCAGGGCCGACACGGAGACGCTCTACGCCGACCTGCGCCTGGCGCCCGGCGCCAGCGTGAAAATCCCTGCTGATGCGGAAGAACGCGCCATCTATACGCTGGAAGGCGAGGTCTCAATTTCGGGTGATGTATTCCCAGCCGAACGGCTGCTGGTGTTCCGTCCCGGTGACGAGATCGTCGTGTCGTCGCAGACCGGGGCGCATTTCATGCTGTTCGGCGGCGCCTCTCTTGGTTCGAAGCGTTACATCTGGTGGAATTTCGTCTCGTCGTCCAAGGAGCGCATCGAACAGGCGAAAGAGGAATGGAAGACGGGCCGCTTCGACATCGTTCCCGGAGACGAGGAAGAGTTTATTCCGCTGCCGGAAAGCTGATGCCCTGTCACCCAAAAGTGGCAGAACGAAATGCATAGACAAAAGACTAGGGCCTGATCCGCGTCACTGACACACATTTACTTTCGCCGGCCGGCGGCCTATTCGCCCATCAACCGAAAGCCCGAGCACCGTGAACGCAACGCCGCATACGCCGCTTCTCGACAAGGTCCGCATCCCGGCCGACCTGCGCACGCTTGCCGAAAGTGAACTGCCGCAATTGGCGTCCGAGCTTCGCGCCGAGCTGGTCGACGCCGTGTCCCGCACGGGTGGTCATCTGGGCGCAGGGCTTGGCGTGGTCGAGCTGACAGTGGCGCTGCACTATGTCTTCAACACCCCCGACGACCGGCTGATCTGGGATGTCGGCCACCAGGCCTATCCGCACAAGATCCTGACCGGCCGCCGCGACCGTATCCGCACGCTGCGCCAGGAAAGCGGTCTGTCCGGCTTCACCCGCCGCGCCGAGAGCGAGTACGATCCCTTTGGCGCCGCCCACTCCTCGACGTCGATATCGGCCGGCCTCGGCATGGCCGCCGCCCGCGATCTCTCCGGCGGCCGCAACAACGTCATTGCCGTCATCGGCGACGGCGCCATGTCTGCCGGCATGGCCTATGAGGCGATGAACAATGCCGGCGCGCTCGATGCACGGCTGATCGTCATTCTCAACGACAACGACATGTCGATCGCGCCGCCGACCGGCGCGATGAGCGCCTATCTGGCGCGGCTGGCCTCCGGCAAGGCCTATATCGGCCTGCGCGATTTCGGCAAGAAACTGACGTCCTATCTCGGCAAGCGCGCGGATCGTGCGATCACAAGGGCAGTCGAGCATGCACGCGGCTACGTCACCGGCGGCACGCTGTTCGAGGAACTCGGCTTCTATCACATCGGCCCGATAGACGGCCACAATCTGGAGCATCTGATCCCGGTCCTGAAAAACGTCCGCGACAATGGCGAAGGCCCGGTGCTCATCCATGTCGTCACCCAGAAGGGCAAGGGCTATGCGCCGGCCGAAGCCGCTGCCGACAAATATCACGGCGTCAACAAGTTCGACGTCATCACCGGCGCGCAGGCCAAGGCGCCAGCCAACGCACCGGCCTACACCAAGGTGTTCGCCGAAAGCCTGGTCCAGGAGGGCCGCGAGGACGACCGTATCGTCGCCGTCACCGCAGCCATGCCGAGCGGTACCGGCCTCGATTTGTTCGGTGAAGCGTTCCCGTCGCGCACCTTCGATGTCGGCATCGCCGAACAGCATGCGGTGACCTTCGCGGCGGGCCTTGCCACCGAAGGCTACAAGCCGTTCGCGGCCATCTATTCCACCTTCCTGCAGCGCGCCTACGACCAGGTCGTCCACGACGTCGCCATCCAGAAATTGCCGGTGCGCTTTCCCATTGACCGGGCCGGCTTCGTCGGCGCCGATGGCGCCACCCATTGCGGCGCCTTCGACACCACCTTCCTGGCGACACTGCCGGGTTTCGTCGTCATGGCGGCCGCCGACGAGGCGGAGCTGCGTCACATGGTACGCACTGCGGCGAGCTATGATGAGGGTCCGATCGCCTTCCGCTATCCGCGTGGCAACGGCGTCGGCGTCGACATGCCGGAGCGCGGCTCGGTTCTCGAAATCGGCAAGGGCCGCGTCGTCAAGGAGGGCACCAAGGTTGCATTGCTGTCCTTCGGCACGCGGCTGCAGGATTGCCTGATCGCCGCGGAGGAGCTAGGTGCTGCCGGGCTGTCCACGACGGTCGCCGACGCCCGTTTCGCCAAGCCGCTCGACGAGGATCTGATCCGGCGGCTGGCCCGCTCGCATGAGGTGCTGGTGACGGTGGAGGAGGGCGCAGTCGGCGGCTTCGCCAGCCACGTGCTGCAGTTCCTCGCCCATGAAGGCCTACTGGAAAGCGGCCTGAAGGTGCGCCCGCTGGTACTGCCCGACGCGTTCACCGACCACGCCAAGCCGGAAAAGATGTATGCGGATGCCGGGCTCGATGCTGCCGGCATCGTGCGCACCGTGTTCGTGGCACTCGGGCACACAGTCCACGCCCAGCGCGCCTGAATCAAAGTCTCAATGACTTGAATCGGTTTGCCGGCCAACGATCTTAACGCGTTGTTTACGCTGACGTTTGGCGCTTTGCTTACCGTGTCTGTTGGCCGTTTTTCAATGGCGCCCTGCTAGATCGTGATCAGGCAGGGAGACAACAACAATGAAAACGCTTCTGTGCGGTGCAGCGCTTTGCGCCGTCATCGTCGCGCCGGCCACAGCCGAAACGCGCTATGATCGCAGCCTCGAAAAGGCGGCGATGGGCATCGTCGCTGGCAAGATGGGCGACATCCGCGGCGGCTTTTCATTCAAGCAGGTGCCGCAACTGGTGGTTCTGCCGGCCCCTGTTTCCGCGCCTGCGGTTGCCATCGAGCCTGCACGCGAGCAAGCTTCAGGAGGGCGTGAGGATGGGTTGTCTCCAGCCGTCGAGCGTCCGGTTCCGCGAAGCGTATTCTGAGCTGGAGAGCAGCAAGCCTTGATAGGGACTGCCCGATCGTTTAATCGCGCTTGCCGCTGTGCGGGCGATCTAAAAAAGCGTCGGCAATGCTACTCCGCCGCAACCAACTCCGCTTGCTGCGCCGGTTTCTCGGGGCGCCAGGATTGCGCCGCGTGGCGGGCGCGGTCTGCCAGGGCGGCTAGGCGTCCGCGCAGGTTTCGTCCACCCACCACCGACGACAAGGTCACCGAATGCGTCGCAAAGCGGCGCTTGAAATCCTCGCCGCCGCAGAGAAAATCGATCGTGGTCAAGCCCCGGTCAAACGACCACTGGATGTAATCCATCATCAAGACCAGGCCTGGCGAGGCCCGTTCGAAGGCCGGATCATAGGTGGTGACGAAAGCCATCATCGTTCCATGCTGCTCGAAATTGATCGATATGGCGATGATCTCGTCTTCGCGTTCGAGCACGAAGATGCGCAGCAATCCAAGCTTGGCCAGAACGGATATGAGTGCCGCCAGCGCGGGGGAACCTTCGTCGAAGAGGTCCGAAACGCGGCCGTGTTTTGCAAGCCATACCCGCTTCAGTGCCGCGACGCGCTCCAGCACCGGCTCGCGGGCTTCGTGCGCGTCCATCAGGCGGAAACGCAGCGCGCCGCCTTCCTCCATGAATTTGTAGCCACGGCGATAGTTTTGCCGGGTTTTTTTCGACTGGCTTTCAAACCATTGTGCGCCGCGTTGCCCGGCGCCGGAAACTCGATAGCTGACCTCGCTGCGGTGGCTTGGCTGCAAGATATTGTCTTGGCCTGGGGCGGCGGGACCGAGCAGGGTCCGGAATCGGGCATCGGGCAACAGACGATTGAGGTAGGCAAGATCGAAGCCGCCATCGTCGAGGATATGTTGCCAGAGTTGCGGCAGGATCTGTGGCTCGGCATCGGGAGCAAGCAGGACATCGCCATAGTCGCAGTGATCTTTCGCCGCCCACTCCAGCATACGGATGCCCGAGCGCCAGAAGGTCGCGAGCGCAATGACGGCCTCGAGGCGCTCGCCGCTCCAGACCATGCCGATCCTGAGACCGCGGCGGTCCTGATGCGGTGTGGTGTGCCACCAGGCCGAGATCCAGTCGGGATGCTGGAAAACGAGGCCGCCGGCGCGTTGCCAGAGCGCTGCCCAGGCGGGCGCGATTTCTGCCAGTCGCGCTGACGAGGTCGCAATTTCGATCCGGTGCGTTCGCGGCATCCGGAACACGGCGGGTCCGTTCATGGCTTGCCCCCTTGCGGCGATTGCTGTGGCTCGGGCTTGTCGGTGCGGAAATGTCTGGCGATCTGCCGCCACATCCGCTTCAGCGGCAGAACATAGAGGCCTGCGAGCGACTGGTAGTCGCGCACGTTGCGTTCGATCAAACCGAACTTGAAGTCCTCGTCGGGTCTGGGAACGCATAGCGTTCCGAAGAGCCGATCCCAGAACGAGAAGAGCAGCCCGAAGTTCTTGTCGTAGTGGCGCGGGTCGGTGCTGTGGTGCAATTGATGCCAGTGCGGACACAGGATCAGATTGTTCAATGGTCCAAACGAGATCTTGAAATGCGTGTGCCTGACGAAATCCATCATCAGGATGTTGCGTATGATGTAGACGTTGACGCCGAAGACCGTCAGCTCGACGAGGTTCAGCGACACCAGCGACCAGATCCCGAAGCAGATGCCGGGAATGACGCCGTCCCAGGCCCGGTTCATCAATTCGTCGAGCGGGTGGACGCGATCCTTGGTGATGCCGACCATCACCTCGGCCGAATGGTGCACCTTGTGCAGTTCCCAGAGCACCGGGTAGCGGTGCTGGGCGACGTGATAGAGATAGTACGAAATGTCGTAGGCAAGCAGCATGGTGATGGTGAAGATCGTCACCGTCACCGGCCCTGCCGGTCCTTCGATCAGGGGCGGCTGGATTGCCAGCAGCGTGGAGAGCAACCAGTTCGTCGCATAGCCGACGGCGCTGACGAAGACGACGCCGGCGGGCAGCATGAGGAATGGCATCAGCGCCTTCCGCGTCACCCAGAACAAAAGGTCGGCTTTCGCCGAGGGATGCGTGATGACCTCATGCGGGACTGCGAACTCGAAGAACTCTTTCCAGCTCTTTTTCTCGACCGTGCGCCAGTAGGCGACCAGGGCGCTGACCAAAGCAGTCAGCAACAGAAGTCCGGTCGCCAGCAGGCCGGCGCCGGAAATCCGGTCAAGAACCTTGTAGACGATATCGCTGGCCATTTCCAAGGTTGCCGCCTCTCCATCCGGGTTTTCCGGTCGTCGCGGTCATAACATTGAAGTCCTCAAGCAAATGCGATGAAAATTGGTTAAGAAATCATGAGGCTTTCTAGGTGTTTGGTATTTATCCGCAGGCGGCGAGACCCCATGCTTCGGCGGTCATCCGTCTCAACGGGCGTAACGCATGGATATTCATAAGGATGGTCGGCGGGACGGAACGCCTCACCATCGTCACGGTGCAAGATGCTGGGTGTGACGATGGAACGGGAGACGAAATGCTTCCATCTGGCGCTCTTGCCATCGTCGTCGGCTTTCGCCATGAAGGCCGATGAATTCGCCTTTGCCAGCCAGCGCACGCCAGCGGCTCGACGACCTGCTCGTCCAGCGCGGGCTGTTTGCCAGCCGCTCACGTGCCCGCGACGCGGTCGAGCGTGGCACGGTGACCGTCGACGGCGTCATTGCGCGCAAGCCCGGCCAGAGCGTTTTGCCGCAATGCCTTGTTACCATCGATGATCCGGCGCAAGGCTATGTGTCGCGCGCGGCACTCAAGCTGATCGGTGGGCTCGATCATTTCGGCCTCGACCCTGCCGGCTGTGAAGCGCTCGACATCGGCGCCTCGACCGGCGGCTTCACCCAGGTGTTGCTCGAGCGCGGCGTGGCCCATGTCACCGCGGTCGATGTCGGTCATGGCCAGATGCATCCTGATATCGGCGGCGACCCGCGTGTGACGGTGATCGAAGGACTGAACGCCCGCGACCTCGCCCTCGCCGATCTCAGCGGGCGTATTCCGGATTTCATCGTGTCCGACGTCAGCTTCATCTCGCTGAAACTGGCGCTGCCGCCGGCGCTTGGTCTGGCGAAGGCTGGCGCCAAGGCCATGTTTCTGGTCAAGCCGCAATTCGAGGCGGGCCGTGATGCGATCGGCAAGGGTGGTCTGTTGAAAGATCCCTACGACGCCTCTCGTGTCGCCGGCCTGCTGCAGGATTGGCTGGACTCCGTTCCCGGTTGGCGCTCGCTGGGGCTGCATTTGTCGCCGATCGAGGGCGGCGACGGCAATCGCGAATTCCTGCTCGGTGGGATCAAGGACCGATGAGCGCGCGCTTCAGCATCAGGAAACTTGGCGCTCAGGGCGACGGTGTCGCCGAGACCGAGACAGGGGATCTGTTCATTCCTTTCACACTGCCCGGTGAAACGGTTACCGCCGCGCGCGCAAGGGATCGCGCCATGCTGATGGCGGTGCTGGAATCATCGCCGCTGCGCATCGATCCCGCCTGCCGCCATTTCACCGAATGCGGCGGTTGCGCGCTCCAGCATTTCGAAGCCGAAGCCTATCGCCAGTGGAAACGCGAAAAGGTGGCGCACATCCTGAAGGGCAAAGGCATCGATTGCGAGATCGGTGACCTGGTCGCCTGCGCGCCGCAGACGCGCCGCCGTGTCGTGCTTGCCGCCCGCCGCACCGATACAGGCATGCTGCTCGGCTTCCATCGCCATCTGTCGCCAGAGATCATCGCCATATCGGAATGCCCGATCTCGCTGCCGGAGATCGTCGCTTCGCTCGATCGGTTGAAGGCGCTCGCCGAATTGGTCTGCGCAACCACCAAATCGTTCCGGCTGGCGGTCACCGTGACCGGTTCGGGGCTCGATGTCGCGGTTCACGAATCCGGCAAGCTCGGCGAGCACCAGCGCCGTATCGCGGCCAATTTCGTCATGGCGCAGGACTTTGCCAGGCTATCCATCGATGACGAAATCATCATCGAGCCGAGGAAGCCGGTCGTCATGTTCGGCAGCGTCGCTGTCGCCTTGCCCCCGGGCGCGTTCCTGCAGGCAACCGAGGCCGCCGAACAGGCGATGGCCGATATCGTCGGCGGGCATCTGAAGCGTGCCAAGAAGGTGGCGGATCTTTTCGCCGGTTGCGGCAGTTTTGCTCTGCGCCTGGCCGCGAAGTCAGAAGTCCATGCGGTGGAGGGTGATGCGGCAGCCCTTTCGGCGCTCGACCGGGGATCACGCTTCGCCACTGGCCTGAAGCGGGTGACGGGCGAACGCCGCGACCTGTTCCGCCGGCCGCTGACGTTCAAGGAGTTGAATGCGTTCGACGGTCTGGTGTTCGATCCGCCACGCGCCGGCGCCGAGGACCAGTCAAAGCAGATCGCCCGCTCGGATGTTCCCTACGTTGCGGCGGTGTCCTGCAATCCGGTGACGCTCGCGCGGGATTTGCGCATCCTGCTCGACGGTGGCTACACCTTGAAAAGCGTCACCCCGATCGACCAGTTCCTGTGGTCGCCGCATGTCGAGGCAGTGGCGCTGCTGGAGAAGCCGAAGAAGAGGCGGTAGATCATTCGCTGGTTTGGCGACGCCGTGCTTCCGCGAGCACGCCCGTTTCTATTTCTCTCAATGTTTTCGACTTGCCTCTGTTGGGCAGCGACCCGAACACATCCTCGGGTCGCGTTGGGGGAAAGACCGGAGCAGGCCGTGTGAGCTGATCGGCGGTTGAACTGGAGGCAACGGATTTTTCTCCAGTGGCCATCGCATCAGACCCGCGTGCCGCCGACCGTCATCTGATTCATGCGCAGATGCGGCTGGCCGACGCCGACGGGCACGCCCTGTCCGGCCTTGCCGCACATGCCGATGCCGGTGTCGAGCTTCATGTCGTTGCCGATCATCGACACGCGGTGCATGGCGTCCGGGCCGTTGCCTATCAGCATCGCGCCCTTGATCGGCTGCGTCACCTTGCCGTTCTCGATCATGTAGGCCTCGGTGCAGCCGAACACGAATTTGCCAGAGGTGATGTCGACCTGGCCGCCACCGAAGGAGACAGCATAAATGCCGTTCTTGACCGAGGCGATGATTTCGTCCGGCTCCATGTCGCCTGATGTCATGTAGGTGTTGGTCATGCGCGGCATCGGCTGGTGGGCGTAGCCTTCGCGACGGCCGTTGCCGGTTGCCTTCATGCCCATCAGCCGGGCGTTCTGGCGATCCTGCATGTAGCCGACCAGCTTGCCGTCTTCGATCAGCACATTGCGGGCCGAAGGCGTGCCTTCGTCGTCGACGGTCAGCGAGCCGCGCCGCTCGGGCATCGTGCCGTCGTCGACGACGGTCACCCCCTTGGCGGCGACCTGCTGGCCTAGCAGGCCGGCGAAGGCCGAGGTCTTCTTGCGGTTGAAATCGCCTTCCAGCCCATGGCCGACGGCCTCGTGCAGCATGACGCCCGGCCAGCCGCTGGACAAGACGATGTCGAAAGTGCCGGCCGGGGCCGGTATGGCCTCGAGATTGACCAGAGCTTGCCTGAGCGCCTCCTTGGCGGCGTGCTTCCAGCTGTCCTCGACCAGGAATTCGCCAAACGCCTTGCGGCCACCCATGCCGTAGGAGCCGCTCTCCTGGCGGTCACCATCGCCGACCACGACGGAGACGTTGATGCGGACCAGCGGGCGGATGTCGCGCACCATTTGGCCATCAGCGCGCACGATCTCGACATGCTGCCAGGATGCGGCGAGCGATGCCGAAACCTGCCGCACGCGCGGATCCTCGGCGCGCAGCCAGGCATCGATTTCCTGCAAGAGCTTTGCCTTGGCCTCGAAGGAAGGCGAGGGGATCGGGTTCTCTTCGCCATAGAGATGGCGGTTGGTGCGGGCGGGTGCGGCGGCAAGCGTCCCGGAATAACCGCCCTTGACGGTTGAAACGGCATCGGCCGCGCGCAGCAGCGAAGCTTCGGAGAGGTCGCTGGAATGGGCATAGCCGCTGGCTTCGCCGGCAACCGCACGCAGGCCAAAACCCTGGTCGGTGTTGAAGTTGGCGGTCTTCAGCCGGCCGTTGTCGAACATCAGCGCTTCGCTCTCGCTATATTCGAGGAACAGCTCGCCGTCATCGGCGCCGTTGATGGTCTCAGCGACGATCTGCTTGATGCGATCGTCTGAAATGTCGAATTGGCCGATCAGGCTGTTCATGGCGCGTCCGTTCACAGGAGGAATGGGTCTTTGCCACGATGTAGGCGCGAAGGTGCGCCGAGACAATCGTTCTGCCGCATTGTGAAGACAAAAGCGGTTTGCCAGCAGCCCGCCGATGTCACTTCTGGTTGATGAAGTCGGTGATGTCGCCGGGCTGTCAGGGGAGCGCGGCGAAGCCGTCGGCAAAACCCTTGAGGTCGACCGGGATGCCGATGCCTTCTTCCGGGGTCTGGAAGACGATGAAGGTGGCCGACGTGCCGGTCTTCAGCGTGTCGAGAAGCGGCTTTTCGAGAATGACCTCGGCATAGCAGCCGTCCTGGAAGCAGCGCACGAAATAGGCGCGGCCGATATCCTTGCCGTCGACATTGAGGCCGAGCCCGTTGGGCAAAAGCACGCCGAGCGGCGCCAGCACGCGCAGGATCTCCGCCTTGTTGTCAGCGGTGCGCAGCACCACGACCGACAATCCCATCTCGGGACGGTCCTCGGCGACGACGTTCTGCATCATCACGCATTGTTCCGAGGTGGCGCCGGCCGGTGTGTCGCAGATGATCGACCATGCACCATGCGTCGAGCGCACGGTGCCGCTCGGCTGCGCGGCGTTGGCCGTGCCGGACACGATCGCGGACAAGCCGATGCCAGACAGGGCGGCGAGAAAGATGACCTTCGCCCAGTTTCTCGAAAACCGAGAGTTTCTCGAAAGCCAGTAATTCATGACGGCTCCATTGCGAATCACGGCACTTTAAGCCGCGCCAAAGCCAAGTAAAGGACGAGACCGCACCAGGTCTGCCCCGAAAAAGCCAATAGGGCGCTTTTCCCTGCCAATTTCGCCCGAATTGCGACGTTCGGCACGTGCGGCCCGCGGGAATGCTGCTGCGGGCTCACTGTAGGCGATTCGGTGCTGCCGCGGCTGCCGCCAAAGGCACATCCGGGCTTGCGCGCAAAAATGCCGCACGGTTTCGTCCGCTCCTTTCTTGCGGAGGGAAAAAGAGTATGGTTTGAACCAGCTTGAAACTGTCGGGATTCCCGTCCCGGCATTGTTCGTTATTCTCGTGAGTACCGCAGCGAGGAACTGGGAGACGATGAGGGCGATGAGAAATTTCCTGGCAAACGCCAAGGTTCCAGCAAGTGCCAAGTTTCTAAGTGCTTGTGCCGCTATCACGTTTTTCGCCGGCGCATCCGCCCATGCCGACCAGCCCAAGAACTGGGAGACAACCTTCCAGGCGCCGGCGACCGACATGATGCGGCAGATCGAGTGGTTCGGAAACTACACAATGTGGTTCATCGTCCCGATCACCATCCTGGTGCTGCTTCTGCTCGCCTACTGCATCGTCAGATTCCGCGCGAGCGCCAACCCGGTTCCGTCCAAGACCAGCCACAACACGTGGATCGAGTTGATCTGGACGATCGGGCCAGTCGTCATCCTGCTGCTCATCGCCATTCCCTCGTTCCAGCTGCTGACCGCGCAATATACGCCGCCGGAAGAAGCAAAGCTGACCGTCAAGGCGACCGGCAACCAGTGGAACTGGGACTACGAGTACCAGACCGAAAACACGCTCTCCTTCAACTCCGCGATCCTCCAGGACGGTGATCGGGCCGGCGCCGGCAAGGAGGACCGCAAGGTCTATCCGCGCCTGCTGGCCGTCGACAACGAACTGGTGGTGCCGGTCAACACCATGACCCGCGTGCTCGTCACCGCGACCGACGTGATCCACTCCTTTGCCATGCCGTCGTTCGGTATCAAGATCGATGCCATTCCGGGCCGCACCAACGAGACTTGGTTCAAGGCGGAGAAGGAAGGTATTTTTTACGGCCAGTGCTCGCAGCTCTGCGGCAAGGATCATGCCTTCATGCCGATCGCCATCCGCGTCGTCTCCGATGCGCAGTTCAAGACCTGGCTGGCGGCAGCCAAGACCGATCTGCCCGGCGCCAACAAGACGCTGATGGCCGAGGTCGACGGCCAGAACAAGGTAGCGGCCGCCGGCAACTGATGCCGCGGGTTAGCAAGATTTAGGGAACGGAGCGGAACATGGCAGACGCTGCAGCTCACGACGGGCATGACCACAAGCCTTATCACGGCTGGGTCCGCTGGGTTTATTCGACCAATCACAAGGACATCGGCACGCTCTACCTGATCTTCGCGATCATGGCCGGCATCATCGGCGGTGCCTTGTCGGTCGCCATCCGCATGGAGCTGCAGGAGCCTGGCATCCAAATCTTCAGCGGCCTGGCGCAGATGGTCTATGGCATGAACGGTGACGCCGCGATCGACGGCGGCAAGAGCATGTACAATGCCTTCGCCACCGCGCACGCCCTGATCATGATCTTCTTCATGGTCATGCCGGCGCTGATCGGCGGTTTCGCCAACTGGATGGTTCCGATCATGATCGGCGCGCCCGACATGGCGTTCCCGCGCATGAACAACATCTCCTTCTGGCTGTTGCCGCCGGCCTTCATCCTGCTTCTCACCTCGATGTTCGTGCCGAGCGCGCCGGGCGCCTTTGGCGTCGGTGGCGGCTGGACGCTCTATCCGCCGCTTTCGACCTCGGGCCAGCCCGGGCCGGCCATGGATCTGGCGATCCTGTCGATCCACATTGCCGGTGCGTCGTCGATCCTCGGCGCCATCAACTTCATCACCACCATCTTCAACATGCGCGCGCCTGGCATGACGCTGCACAAGATGCCGCTGTTTGCCTGGTCGGTGCTGATCACCGCCTTCCTGCTCCTGCTGTCGTTGCCGGTTCTGGCCGGTGGCATCACCATGCTGCTTACCGACCGCAATTTCGGCACCACCTTCTTTGCGCCCGACGGCGGCGGCGACCCGATCCTCTTCCAGCACCTGTTCTGGTTCTTCGGTCACCCTGAAGTGTACATCCTGATCCTGCCGGGCTTCGGCATCATCAGTCACGTCATCTCGACCTTCTCGAGGAAGCCGGTGTTCGGCTATCTCGGCATGGCCTATGCCATGGTGGCGATCGGCGCCGTCGGCTTCATCGTGTGGGCGCACCACATGTACACGACCGGCCTGTCGCTCGACACGCAGCGCTATTTCGTCTTCGCCACCATGGTCATCGCGGTGCCGACAGGCGTGAAGATTTTCTCCTGGATCGCGACGATGTGGGGCGGGTCGATTTCGTTCAAGACGCCGATGCTGTGGGCGCTGGGCTTCATCTTCCTGTTCACCATCGGCGGCGTCACCGGCGTCCAGCTGGCCAATGCCGGCCTCGACCGCTCGCTGCATGACACCTATTTCGTCATTGCCCACTTCCACTACGTGCTGTCACTGGGCGCGGTGTTCGCCATCTTCGCCGGCTGGTACTACTGGTTCCCGAAGATGACCGGCTACATGTATTCGCCCGTCATCGCCAACACCCACTTCTGGGTCACCTTCGTCGGCGTGAACCTGATCTTCTTCCCGCAGCACTTCCTCGGTCTCGCCGGCATGCCGCGCCGCACCATCGACTACCCCGATGCGTTTGCCGGCTGGAATTATGTGTCGTCCATCGGCTCGTATATCTCGGCCATCGGCGTCCTGATCTTCCTCTATGGCGTGTTCGAGGCCTTCCAGAAGAAGCGGATCGCCGGCGCCAACCCATGGGGCGAGGGCGCAACGACGCTCGAATGGCAGCTGCCTTCGCCGCCGCCCTTCCACCAGTGGGAACAGCTGCCGAAAATCAAGTAAGGCGGCTGCCCGCTCGAATACGAAACCGCCGGTCCGCCGGCGGTTTTGGCCAACGGATGATGGACTTAAGTACGCATGGCCCTTGTCGACGACCCATTGATTGACGAAGCGGGCTTTCGCATGTCGGAAGCGACGGCGGGCGATTTCTTCGCGCTGCTGAAGCCGCGCGTCATGTCGCTGGTGGTGTTCACCGCCTTTGTCGGCCTTGTCGCCGCACCCGTGACCATCAACCCTCTGCTGGCGGTGATCGCCATCCTGGCTATTGCAATAGGTGCTGGTGCCTCCGGCGCGCTCAACATGTGGTACGATGCCGACATCGATGCCGTGATGACCAGGACCGCCACCCGCCCGGTCCCGGCCGGTCGCATCCAGCCGCACGAAGCGCTGACCTTCGGGCTGGTGCTGTCGGTGCTGTCGGTGATGACGCTCGGCGTACTGGTCAACTGGCTGGCGGCGACGCTGCTTGCCTTCACCATCTTTTTCTACGCCGTCGTCTACACGATGTGGCTGAAGCGCTGGACGCCGCAGAACATCGTCATCGGCGGCGCCGCCGGCGCCATTCCGCCTGTGATCGGCTGGGCCGCGGTGACCGGGACAGTCAGCCTCGAAAGCATTGTCCTGTTCCTGATCATCTTCCTGTGGACGCCGCCGCATTTCTGGGCGCTGGCGCTGTTCAAGTCCGAGGACTATGCCAAGGCCGGCATTCCGATGATGCCCAACGTCGCCGGCCACGCTTCGACCCGCCGCCAGATCTTCGCCTATGCGCTGGTGCTGGCCCCGGTCGGCGTGCTGCCGTGGCTGCTTGGCTACACCACGCCGTTCTATGGCGTGGCCGCCCTGCTTCTGGGAGTCGGTTTTGTCTGGTACGCGTGGAAAGTGCTTGGCATGGCCGACGATGACGGCGTCATGAAACCGGCCAAGGCCCTGTTCGCCTATTCGCTGCTTTACCTCTTCGCCATCTTCGCTGCCTATCTGGCCGACAGCGTTGTCGAACGCGCGCTTGCCATGGGTGGAGCATGACCATGATCGAGGAAAAGCTCGAGACCGTCACGTTGACCGAGCGTCAGAAGAAGGCGCAGCGCAGCCGTTCTATCGCCATCGGTGTGGCGCTGGCGCTGCTGGTGGTCATTTTCTACATCGCGACGATCGTGAAGTTCGGCCACAATCTGGGCACGATGTGATGAGCGTCGAGACCTCAAAAAAAACGGCTGGCAAGAACGGCAACGTCATCGTCGCGGCTGTCTGCCTCGCCTTTTTCACCGGCATGATCGGCATGGCCTATGCCGCGGTGCCGCTTTACAAAATGTTTTGCCAGGCCACCGGCTATGGCGGCACGACGCAACGTGCCGAGAAGCAGTATGCCGGCCGCGTGCTCGACCGCGAGATCACTGTCCGCTTCGATGCCAACATCGCTGGCGTGCCGTGGGAGTTCCAGCCGGTCCAGCGCTCGATGACGATGAAGATCGGCGAGACCGTGCAGGCGCACTATCAGGCGACCAACAAGTTCGATCGTCCCGTGACCGGCCGCGCTACCTTCAACGTGCAGCCTGAACTGGCAGGTCCCTATTTCAACAAGGTCGAGTGCTTCTGCTTCACCGACACGACGCTGAAGCCCGGGGAGACGCTGGACATGCCGGTGCTGTTCTACGTGGACCCCGACATCGTCAATGTGCCGGAGCTCAAGGACGTGAAGACGATCACGCTGTCCTACACGATGTTCCCGGTCGAGAAGACCAAGCCGGTCGCCTCCTCGGAGCCGGCCGAGGGCAATAGCAAGACAATTTCGAATACCGAAGCAAATCTCGGGGGTTGATATGGCAGACGCGCACGCAAAACCACAGCATGATTATCATCTCGTCGACCCGAGCCCGTGGCCTTTCCTGGGATCGGTAGGCGCACTTGTCACCGCCTTTGGCGGCGTCTGCCTGATGGAGTACCTGAAGGGCGGCTCGTTTCCGATCTTCGGCTTCAACATCGCCAATCCATGGCTGTTCTTCATCGGCCTCGTGATCATCCTCTACACCATGTTCGCCTGGTGGTCGGACACCATTAAGGAAGCGCATGAGGGCCATCACACGCGTGTCGTGTCGCTGCATCTGCGCTACGGCATGATCATGTTCATCGCCTCTGAGGTGATGTTCTTCGTTGCCTGGTTCTGGGCCTATTTCGATGCCAGCCTGTTTCCGAGCGAAGCCCAGCAATATGCCCGCACCGCGTTTACCGGCGGTGTCTGGCCGCCGAAGGGCATGGAAGTTCTCGATCCTTTCCATTTGCCGCTCTACAATACCGTCATCCTGCTGCTGTCCGGCACCACGGTGACCTGGGCGCACCATTCGCTCATCCATGGCGATCGCAAAGGCCTGATCAACGGCCTGGTGCTGACTGTCGGCCTCGGCATGCTGTTCACCATGGTGCAGGCCTACGAGTACATGCATGCTCCGTTCGCCTTCAAGGATTCCATCTATGGCGCCACCTTCTTCATGGCGACCGGCTTCCACGGTTTCCACGTCATCATCGGCACCATCTTCCTGTTGGTCTGCCTGATCCGGGCGATGAAGGGTGATTTCACCCCCAAGCAGCATTTCGGCTTCGAGGCGGCCGCCTGGTACTGGCACTTCGTCGACGTGGTCTGGCTTTTCCTGTTCGCCTCGATCTACGTCTGGGGATCGGTCGGCGCGGTGATCGAGGGCCACTGATCCTGGCCTGAGGAATTTCCGTTTCGAGAAGGCGGCCGCGGCAACGTGGCCGCCTTCTTCTTTTTGGCGCAATGATCGCTGATCGATAGCCAATGCGGCTGACAATTTTCCGGGCCATTTGCGCATTGATGATCGCGGCACTCCCGGCCTTTGCCGGCGAGAAGGTGGATCTGGTGCGTGTCCACAAAGCCGAACGCCGGCTGGAACTGATCGGCGACGGCAAGATCCTGCGCAGCTACGGCATCGCACTCGGCGGCGATCCTGTCGGGCATAAGCACCAGGAGGGCGATCAACGCACGCCCGAGGGGAACTATGTCCTCGACTGGCGCAACCCGAACAGCATCGCGCACAGATCGATCCATATTTCGTACCCCAACACCGACGATCTGGCGGCCGCCAAGGCGCGCAATGTCGACGCGGGCGGCATGATCATGATCCACGGCCAGCCAAACGGTTATGGCTGGTGGGGCTGGCTGCTTCAATTGGTCGACTGGACCGACGGCTGCATTGCGGTTACGGACTCCGATATGGACGAAATCTGGGCGATGGTGGCCGATGGCACACCGATCGAGATCGAGCGGTAGGCAATGAGCGACGACGCTCCCATGAGTGAAGACAGGGCGATCTGGCCGCCGATCGATCCGATCTCGGCCGGCCTGCATGGCCGCTGCCCGCGCTGCGGCGAGGGGCGGTTGTTTGCCGGTTTCCTCACTGTCGGCAAGCGCTGCGGCAATTGCGGCCTCGATTATTCCTACGCCGATGCCGGCGACGGGCCGGCGGTCTTCGTCATCTTGATCATAGGCTTCCTCATTGTCGGCCTGGCGCTCTGGGTTGAAGTCACGCTCAGCCCGCCGCTCTGGCTGCATCTGCTGGTCTGGATTCCGCTGGCTATCGTGCTGTGCCTGGCGGCGCTGAGGCTGATCAAAGGCGTGCTGCTGACGCTGCAATACCGCAACAAGGCGGCCGAAGGCCGGTTGGATCGCGGCGAATGAGCGAGGCATCCGTTAAAGCCGACGGCCGATCGCGGCCTAGGACGGCATTGCTGCTTGGCCTTGGCCTTGTGCTGTTACTGATCCTGCTGGCGCTTGGTACCTGGCAGGTCCAGCGCCTGTACTGGAAGGAAGGTCTTCTTCAGACCATCGACCGGCGCACCCATTCAGCGCCCTTGCCGTTGGTTGCGGTCGAGAAAGAGTTCGCCGCCACCGGGGATGTCGATTATACGCCGGTTACCGTCACCGGCACGTTCCTGCATCAAGGCGAACGCCATTTCTACGCAACCTGGGAAGGTGACGCCGGCTTCAATGTCTACACGCCGCTGGCGCTCGACGACGGCCGCTTCGTCCTGATCAATCGCGGCTTCGTGCCTTACGATCTGAAGGACGCCGCCAAGCGCGCCAAGGGACAGGTGACTGGCAGAGTGACCGTGACCGGGCTGGCCCGCAACCCGCTGCCGGCGAAGCCGTCGATGATGCTGCCCGACAACGACGTGGCGAAGAACATCTTCTACTGGAAGGACCGCGACGTGATGGCTGCGAGCGCCGGTCTGCCGGCGGGCGCCGCGCTGGTGCCGATCTTCATCGACGCAGACAAGACGCCAAACCCAGGCGGCTTGCCGGTTGGCGGCGTCACCATCATCGACCTCCCGAACAGCCATCTGCAATATGCGATGACTTGGTACGGGCTTGCCGCGGCGCTCGCAGCCGTGCTCATCCTGCGGCTTCGCCGTCCCGCGAAAGACGAATGAACGCGGCTGATGCCCTTGACAGGGCAGGGGTGCGCACCTCATTTCGGCTTTGATCAACCGGCCCGGATTTAATGCTTCAGACAACCACCAAACCACCTCTGACGATCCGGCTCTGCCAGCCGCGCGGTTTCTGCGCCGGTGTCGACCGTGCCATCCAGATCGTCGTGCTGGCGCTGAAGAAATATGGCGCGCCGGTCTATGTCCGCCATGAGATCGTGCACAACCGCTACGTCGTCGAGGGGCTGCAAAGCCTTGGCGCCGTCTTCATCGAGGAACTCTCCGAGATACCGGCCGAACATCGGCAGTCGCCCGTCGTGTTCTCGGCGCATGGCGTGCCGAAATCGGTGCCGGCGGATGCGAAGGCGCGCAATCTCTTCTATCTCGATGCCACCTGCCCGCTGGTGTCGAAGGTCCACAAGCAAGCGATGCGCCATCAGCGGCTCGGCCGTCATGTGCTGTTGATTGGTCACGCCGGCCATCCCGAGGTGATCGGCACCATGGGCCAGCTGCCGGACGGAGCGGTGACGCTGATCGAAACCGAAGCCGATGCCGCAAAGCTCTCGCCCGCCGATCCGCAGGCGCTCGGCTTCGTTACCCAGACCACATTGTCGGTCGAGGACACCGCCGGCATCATCCGCGCCTTGCAGGATCGCTTTCCGGCGCTGCAGGCACCGGCGGCGGAATCGATCTGCTATGCCACCACCAACCGCCAGGAAGCCGTCAAGGACACCGCGCCGGGCGCCGATCTCTATCTGATCGTCGGCGCGCCGAATTCCTCCAATTCGCGACGACTTGTCGAAGTCGCGGAGCGTGCAGGCGCCACCATGTCGCTTCTCGTGCAGCGCGCCGCCGAGATTCCGTGGAATGACATCGGCAACATCTCGACGCTCGGCCTGTCGGCCGGCGCGTCGGCGCCCGAAATCATTGTCGACGAGATCATCGACGCGTTCCGGCAGCGCTTCGATGTCACGATCGATCTGGCCATCACGGCCACGGAAACGGAGGATTTTCCGGTCATGCGGGTATTGCGCGATGTCGAACTGACGCGGGCCGACATGGCCTTCGTCAATGGAGCCGCGTAAGCCACATGGCGGTCTACACCGACGTTGCGGAAGGCGAACTCGGCGCATTCCTGAAAAACTATCCGGTCGGCGATCTCCTGTCCTACAAGGGCATCGCCGAAGGTACCGAGAACTCGAACTTTCTGCTGCACACCTCCAGCGGTTCCTACATCCTGACGCTCTATGAAAAGCGGGTCGAGAAGGCGGATCTGCCGTTTTTCCTCGGTCTGATGGGCCATCTCGCCAACAAGGGCGTGTCCTGCCCGCTGCCGGTGACCGCGCATGACGGCAGCGTCATCGGCACGCTCGCCGGCCGGCCGGCGGTCATCATCACCTTCCTGGAAGGGCTTTCGTTGCGGCGGCCCACAGCAACGCATTGTGCCGAGGTCGGCAAGGCGTTGGCGCAGTTGCATCTGGCCGGCGCCGATTTTTCGATGACGCGTCCGAATGCCCTGGCCATCGACGGCTGGCGCAAGCTCTGGGATGCAGCGCGCGATCGCGCAGACGAGGTCGAGCCGGGTCTGGCCGCCGAGGTCGATGCCGACTTCGCCGATTTCGAGCGCAACTGGCCCAAAGACCTGCCGCAAGGCATCATCCATGCCGATCTATTCCCCGACAACGTTTTCTTCCTCGGCGAAAAACTGTCCGGCCTGATCGATTTCTATTTCGCCTGCGACGACCTCTACGCCTACGATGTCGCCACCTGTCTCAACGCCTGGTGCTTCGAGAAGGATTTTTCCTTCAATCTCACCAAGGGCAAGGCGCTGCTCGCCGGCTACCAGAGCCTCCGGCTTCTGAGCGACCAGGAAAAGGCTGCGCTGCCGATGCTGGCGCGCGGTTCGGCGTTGCGCTTCATGCTGACCCGGCTGTACGACTGGTTGACCGTTCCCGATGGCGGGCTGGTGATGAAACGCGATCCGACCGAATACATCAGAAGGATGCGGTTCCACCGGGCGATTAAATCGTCTTCGGAATATGGATTGGCCTGATATGGGTATCATGAGCAAACAGGTTGAGATCTTCACTGACGGCGCCTGTTCGGGCAATCCCGGCCCCGGCGGCTGGGGCGCGATCCTGCGCTTCAACGGCACCACCAAGGAGCTTTCCGGCGGTGAGGCCGAGACGACCAACAACCGCATGGAACTTCTCGCCGCAATCTCGGCGCTGAATGCACTGAAGGAACCTTGCGTTGTCGACCTTCACACCGACAGCAAATATGTCATGGACGGTATTTCCAAGTGGATCCACGGCTGGAAGAAGAACGGCTGGAAAACCGCCGACAAGAAGCCTGTGAAGAACGGTGAACTCTGGCAGGCGCTCGACGAGGCCAACAAGCGCCACAAGGTCACCTGGAACTGGGTCAAGGGCCATGACGGCCATGTCGAGAACGAGCGCGCCGACGAACTCGCGCGCGAAGGGATGGCGCCGTTCAAGAAAGGCCCGTTGAGGCCTGCAGCAGCGCCAAAGCCTGCCGCGCCGGCCAAACAACCGGCAATCGCGAAAGTGCGGCGCTCGACCCAGAGCTATTGAATTTCCGGAGCGGCGCGGCTAGGCGCGCATCGCGTTATCAACGGTTGACGGCCGACGACAGGCTGCCTTGACCAGCGTCCAGCGGACGTAAGGCCTTTGGTGGCGTCGCAGTTGCTCCAGAATACGGAGGGAGTAATATTTCCTACCATAGAGCAAAATGCGATAAGGAAACGGGCGTGGCAAACGTAGAAAAAATGAGCGTGGCTGTGACCCCGCAACAAGCAGCTGTGATGCGTGATGCGTGAGGCTGTCGAGGCGGGCGAGTATGCCACCGCAAGCGAGATTGTGCGTGAAGCGGTGCGGGATTGGCTGGCCAAGCGTGAACTTCGGCACGACGATATCCGCCGGCTAAGGCACCTGTGGGATGAAGGCAAGGCAAGTGGGAGGCCGGAGCCTGTGGATTTCGACGCGTTGCGAAAGGAAGCTCGGCGAAGGCTGGCGGAAGCCTCGCGGAATGACCGTTAGGCTGGTCTGGTCACCCGCGGCCAAGGCGGACCTCATCGACGTCTACGTGATGATAGGCAGCGAAAACATACGAGCGGCCGATCGCTATTATGATCAACTAGAAGCGCGGGCCTTGCAGCTGGCAGACCATCCGCGCATGGGTGTTAGGCACCCGATATCAGGTCTTCCGTACGGATGCTGGGTGGAGGCGCCGTTTGTACTGCTCTACGAAACGATTCCGGACACGGATGATGGCCCTGTTGAGTGGGTTGAAATCGTCCGTGTGGTGGACGGCCGGCGGGATCTGAACCGTTTATTCTAGCGAGCTGTTTATCGGATCAGCAGCGCTGTGCCCCAAAGCCCGAGCGCGAACACCGTATGCGACACCAGGTTCAGCGCGCGGATCAGCATCGGGTTGGGCCGCTTCGAGGCGGCCCAGCCGGCGCCCATGCCGGGTGCCAGCAGGAACCAGCCGGCGCCGACGGTGACGATGCCGAGGATGAAGGCCGGCAGGAATGTCGGCGCGGCAAGCCAGCCCGCTCCGGCCAACACCACCAGGATGATGCCGTAGACGATGCCGACAAAATAGTGAAAGGCCCAGCCCAGCGCCTTTTCATGCGCGTAGGGCGCTGCACCGCCGATATCATCGTGAAAGACCTTGTCGCGGAGATGCCAGACCCAGCGACCGACCGGCCCCCAGTTCGGCCGTGGCTGCCCGAACGCCTTGTACAGGAAGATGGCCCAGAGATCCATCGCCACCGTAGCGCCGATGCCGATCGCGATAGCACGCCAGAACATGTCAAACATCGAGGTCCCCCCAAAGGCAATCCCTGGAATACAAGGGCGATCGTCGGGCGGCGGCAACCGTTGCGGTCCAGCCCGACGTTGTCGCTGAAGTTCAGAGCTGCCCCAGAATATGAGCCGCACCGGACTCGTCGACACCGGGCTTGGTCTCGACATTGAGCGCGGTGACCTTGCCGTCGTCGATGATCATTGAGAAGCGCCTCGAGCGCAGGCCCATATCGTTGCTGATGTAATCGAGGCCCACCGCCTTGGCGAAATCGCCACTGCCGTCGGCGAGGAACAGGATCTTGCCCTCGCCGCCGGTGAAGTGCGCCCAGGCGCCCATGACATGGACGTCATTGACCGAAACGACGGCGATGGTGTCGACGCCGCGCGCCAGGATGGCATCGTGGTTCTCGAGATAACCCGGCAAATGGTTGTTGCTGCAGGTAGGTGTGAAGGCGCCGGGAACCCCAAACAGCACGACCTTCTTGCCCGAGAAAATCTCGGCCCCGGTGATCGGCTTGGCGCCATCGGCGGTCATCGTCTTGAAGGTCACGTCAGGCAGCTTGTCGCCAACGGAAATGGTCATGGATTCCTCGCTTGGGAAAATGGGAAGGACGTGTCTTTGCTAGCGAACTCAACGGCTTCCTGCAATCGTTGGGACAGGCTGGATCAAGGGAAAGGCAGAACCCCTTCGACCGCACCTGCCGCACTCGTCAGCGTATAGTGAAGCCCGCCATCGGTCGGCGTCGTCGAGGGGCGATCGAGGATCGGCACGGTGAAAATCAGCTTGCCGTCCTTTTCGCTGCGGGCCGGGGTGCCGAACATGTAGTCCCGCTCGCCGGCAACGAAGAAATCCGCCGCCGCCGGATCGCCGGGAAAGCTCGCCTCGACAATCAGCGTCTCGTGGTCGCCCGGCAGCACATTGATGCCGAAATCGGACCTCGCGGGCCCAGGCAGTGCCGTAAAACTCGCCTTCACCAGCGCCGCGTCCTCGGCATTGTCCGGATCGGAGGCGGGGTCGACGGTCAGCCGCGTCTGCACCGGAATGCAGATCGTTTCGCAGATGCCGAGAAAGATGTCGGCATCGATCACCGCCGGCTGGTTCGGCGTCGCCAGCGTGAATGTCACCGGCAGAGAAACCGGATAGTTGTAGCCTGCCCATTTGCCATAGCCGTCGTCATGGCGCTGCGGCGCCGGAAACGACAGAGTGGCGTCGGCGATGTTGGTGCTGGCTGAAATGTCGAGTTGCGGCGGCACGCCCGCGTCGCCCGGATCGCGCCAATATGTCTTCCAGCCAGGCTTGAGCGCAATATCGAGAACGCCTTGGATACGGCCGGCATCGTCGGCTTTGCCTGATGTCACCAGCCGAACCTTGCCGCCTTCACTGTTGTACCACGCCGACGAAGAGGCGGCGGCGGGAAGAGCGGTTGCCGATCCGATGGCGGCGCCGAGCAGCAGGATTTTCAAGCTTCGCATGGCGGTGATTTGATCGTCCGTTCGTGGCCGCGCAATGATTTCATGGCCTTGCCGGTATCATATTTGCGTGACTTCGAGGGAGAAGAATGTTCGAGCCGCCGCAACAGGCTTTGGTCGAATCCAGCACGGCGCATCTTTTCGGCGCTTTGGAAACGCGTTACGCTCCCTTCATGGACTTGTTGCGCCACAAGAAGACGGTCGCCAGTCGCGGCTTTCTCGACGATCAGTTCCTGATTGCCATGCCCGGCATGAAGGACGACCGTTTCACGCGCTCGGTCATCTATGTCTGCGCACACTCCGATGAAGGCGCCATGGGCCTGATCATCAACCAGACGCAGCAGATGCTGTTTCCGGACCTGCTCGTGCAACTGGGCATCATGAACGAGCAGGAGGCGATCCGCTTGCCGGCTCAGGCCCGCGATTTCGTCGTGCGCAATGGCGGCCCCGTGGACCGCAGCCGGGGCTTCGTCCTGCATTCGGGAGACTATCGGGTGGAATCGTCGCTGACCGTTTCCGACGACATCTGCCTGACGGCGACCGTCGACATATTGCGCGCAATATCGTCCGGCCGCGGGCCTCGTCATGCGCTGATGGCGCTCGGCTATTCCGGCTGGGGCGCCGGCCAATTGGAGACCGAGATCGCCGAAAATGGCTGGCTGACCTGTCCGGCCAATGCCGAGCTTCTGTTCGACACCGACATCGAGCGCAAATACGACCGGATCCTCGCCTCGATCGGTATCGAGCTTGCGCATCTCAGCTTGGCGGCCGGACACGCGTAATCGCGAACAGTCATGCGCAACATTCGCGGCTAGCCGAAGCCGCCTACACCTTCGTCATCCTAGGGCGAAGCAGGAGCGAAGCTCCGTCGCGGAGACCCTGGGATCCATTCCGTGACCTATGTCGAAGGATGCAGCGGCGAAGAAATCTGAACCGTTTTCAACGCTTTAACCTCACGGCATGGCTCCTAGGGTCTGCGCCGCGTCGCTGCGCTCCTTGCTTCGCCCTAGGATGACGAAGCGATAGGCGTCTCGGCCAATCGCAGAGGTCCGCGCCTGGGCGACGCGCGCCTGAATCCCATCACGCTTGCGTCAGCGGATACTGCTCCTTTAGCGTCTTCAGCACCTGGTCGCCCGGCATTGGTGCGCCGAACATGAAGCTCTGGACATATTCGCAGCCCATCTGGCGCAGTTCCAGCGCGTCGCTCTCGTCCGAAATGCCCTCGGCGACGACGGACAGGCCGAGTTCATGCGCCATGTTGACCATCGATTTCAGCAGCACCGCGCGCTTGGGCGTGTTGTCGTCAACGAAGCTCTTGTCGATCTTGATGGTGTCGAAGGGAAAACGCGTCAGATAGGCCAATGAGGAATAACCGGTGCCGAAATCGTCCAGCGACAGGCCGATGCCGAGTTGCTTCAGCTTGGTCAGCACATGGGCGGTCTGCTCGGGATTGTCCATGACAAGCGATTCGGTGAGCTCCAGCCGGAAGCAGCGCGGCTTCAGATTGGCCCGAGCGATGACCGAGCGGACGTCGCTGACCAGGTCACGGCGGATCAGCTGGCGGCTGGACAAATTGACCGAGACCGACAGCGGCGCGTCACCGATCTGTTTTTGCCAGCTGGCGAGATCTTCCGCCGCCTGCTGCATGGCAAACAGGCCGAGCTGCACGATAAGCCCGCAGCTTTCGGCGACCGGGATGAAATCCGCCGGCGGGATCATGCCGCGGCGCGGGTGGTCCCAGCGCAGCAGCGCCTCGAAGCCGGCGACACTGCCGTCCTCAAGCCGCACGATCGGCTGGTAGGCAAGCGTGAATTCCCGCCGCTCGATGGCGCGGCGCAGGTCGGATTCGAACTGCAGCCTGTCGGTGCCGACAGTGCGGAAGGCCGGACGGAACGGCTCGATCCTGTCGCCGCCGAAGCGCTTGGCCTGGTGCATGGCAAGCTCGGCATCCTTGACCATGTCCTCGGCCGACATCTGCGGCGAATTCCAGGTGATCAGTCCGATCGACGCGGTCAGCACGATCTCGCGCTTGGCAAAGGTGATCGGGTTGTTGATGGCATGCTTGATGGCATCCGCCACGGCGGCGATGCGGGCCGGGTCCTGTTCGGACAATAGCATCAGCGCGAACTGATCGCCGGCAAAGCGCGACAGCGAATCCTTCGGCTTGAGCAGCCGGTGCAGGCGACGCGCGATGGTCAAGAGGATGGTGTCGCCGGCCGAGATGCCGAGGCCGTCATTGACCTGCTTGAAACGGTCGATGTCGATGACGAAGACGGTTGGCCGCACCTTTTCTTCGGTGCGCGCGATCGAGATGATCGCTTCCAGCCGATTCATCAAAAGTTCGCGGTTCGGCAGACCGGTCAGATTGTCGTGAACGGCGTCGTGCAGCAGCCTTTCCTCGGACTTTTTCTGCTCGGTCACGTCGACCATGGTACCGACGCAGCGGATAACCTCGCCGTCGGATCCGATGACCGGGCGCGCGCGCAGCGAAAACCAGTGATAGTGGCCGTCGGCGCCGCGCAGGCGAAAATTCTGCGATACCCGGCCGCGCCGGTGTTCGAGCACGACGTCGAGCGTGGTGCGGAACGTGTCGCGGTCGTCGGCATGCAGCACCGGGAGCCAGTTGCGGGCCGCGCCGCCAAGGCTGTTCGGCGCCAGTCCGAGCTGGATGCTGACATCGGGCTTGGTGACGACGCGGTCGCGCAGCACGTCCCAATCCCATACCGTGTCGCCCGAACCGGCGACCGCCAGCGCCTGCCGCTCGAGGTCGGAGAACAGGCCCTGATGCAGCGCGCCGCCGGCAAAAGCATGCTGCATGACGGTGAAGCCGATCAGAAGGATGATCAGGATCAGCCCGCCGCCCAGGGCCGGCTGGGCAATGTCGTTGTCGAGCATGCCGGTGATCGCCATCCACGATCCGCATAGCCACAACAGCACCATGACCCAACTGGGCACCAGCATGATGGCACGGTCGTAGCCGCGTATGCCGAGGAAGATGATCAGGCCAAGCCCGGTCAGTGCGGTGGCGGCGAAGGACAGCCTGGCAATGCCGGCGGCGACCGCCGGATCGACGATGGCGACGCCGGCGATCAGCACCAGTCCGAGGATCCAGACCAGCGCGCCATAACTGAAATGGCCGTGCCATCGGTTGAGGTTGAGATAGGCGAACAGGAACACCACGAAGGTTCCCGCCAGCGCCACCTCCGTTCCCGCTCGCCACATCTGCTCGTTGCCGGGCGATATCTCGATGATCTTGTTGAGGAAGCCGAAATCGACGCAGATATAGGCCAGCACCGCCCAGGCAAGTGCCGCGGTTGCCGGGAACATCGAGGTTCCCTTGACCACGAAAAGGATGGTCAGGAACAGCGCCAGCAGGCCTGCAATGCCGATGACGATGCCGCGAAACAGCGTGTAGGAATTGACCGAGTCCTTGTAGGATTCCGGATCCCAGAGGTAGACCTGCGGCAGCTTCGGCGAGGCCAGTTCGGCGATGAAGGTAATCACCGTGCCGGGGTTCAGCGTCACCCGGAAAACGTCGGCGTCGGGGCTGGTCTGGCGATCGAGCGCGAAGCCTTCGCTGGGAGTGATGGCGGCGATGCGGGTCGAGCCGAGATCCGGCCAGAAGATGCCGGAATTCACCAGGCGGAAATGCGGTGCGACGATCAGCCGGTCGAGTTGCTGGTCGGTGGTGTTGGCGAGCGCGAAAACAGCCCAGTCGCCGGTGGAACGGGCATCATTGGCCTCGACCTCGATGCGCCGCACGATACCGTCCGGACCCGGCGCGGTCGACACCTGGAAATTCTCGCCCTGGTTGCGGTAGATCTCGACGGCGCCGGAAAGGTCGAGCGCGACGTCGTCGCGGGCAATCTTGATCGGTTCGACGGCAAAGGCCGACGATGCCGCGCACAGCGTCAGGAGTGTCGCGAGGACAAAGGCGAACAGCGACCCGTTGCGCAGGAAATTCGTCAAAAATCAGTCCTTCGTTCCAACGCCCGGCGGATCGTCCGCGATCCGGGCGTAGAGGTAGTGGTCCTGCCAGATGCCGTTGATCCTGAGATAGGATCGCAGCAGTCCTTCGCGCCGAAATCCGGCTTTTTCAAGCACGCGGATCGACCGGATATTGTCGGGAATACAGGCCGCTTCGATCCGGTGCAACCTCAGCGTATCGAAGGCGAAGCGGGCCACCACCTTGACCGCGTCGGTCATCAGGCCGCGGCCGCCGAAGCGCTCGCCGATCCAGTAGCCGACATGGCCGCTCTGCGAGACGCCATGGCGTATGTTGCCGAGCGTGATGCCGCCGGCCAGCTTGCCACTGCTCCTCTCGAAGATGAAGAAGGCGATAGCGGTTCCTTGCGCATAATCCTCGCGGTAGCGGCTGATGCGCAGCCGCCATGCGTTGCGGTCGAGTTCATCGGGAGTCCAGCGTGGCTCCCAGGGTTCGAGGAAGGCGCGGCTTTCGCCACGCACCGCCGCCCACTCGCGGAAGTCGTTGGTGAACGGCACGCGCAGCGTGACGCGGTCGCCTTTCAGCGCCGGCAGGTCGCGGCGGAAGAAAGGGAGCGCGAACACGACGCTTCGAGGGGCTTAGACGGCGAGCTTACGGGCCGTGGTCTGCGTGCCTGCGAGCGATTCGAGGATCGCCTCGTATGGCGCCAGTGTGCCCACAGGCCCGACAGCGGTAAGCGTCGGCTTGGTCGAGAACAAACGCGACGATAGATCGGTCAGCCGCTCGACCGTCAGCGCCGACAGCCGTTCCATCAGTTCCTCCTTGGCGATCGGCCGGCCGAACAGAAGCAGCTGCCGTGCGATCTGCGAAGCGCGGCTGGCCGGGCTTTCGGCTGACATGATCAGTCCGGCGCGATATTGGGCGCGCGCCCGGTCGAGTTCTTCCTGCAGGATTTTCTCGCCGGCCTTCTGCAGCTCGTCGATGATGACAGGCACCAGTTCGGCGATGTCGCTCTGGCCGGTCGCGGCATGGACGCCGAAGACGCCGGTGTCGGAAAAGCCCCAATGGAAAGCATAGACCGAATAACACAGGCCGCGCTTCTCGCGGACCTCCTGGAACAGGCGCGACGACATGCCACCGCCGAGGATCATCGACAGCACCTGCGAGGCATAGAAGTCGCGCACATGATAGGCCCGGCCTTCGAACCCCAGCACGATCTGCGCGTCCATCAGGTCGCGGTCCTCACGGAAGTCGCCGCCGACATATTGCGCATATTGCGGGATGGTGCTGTCGGCCTTGCTGCGGAAGCCGCCGAGTTGCTTTTCGACCTCGCGCACGAAATTGTCATGCTTGATGTCGCCGGCGGCGACAATCACCATGCGCTCGGCGCCATATTGCCGCTCGATGAAGTCGTGGAGTTGCTTGGAGGTGAAGGATTTGACCGTTTCGGGTGTGCCGAGAATGGAGCGGCCGATGGTCTGATGGCGATAGGCGGTTTCCGTGAAACGGTCGAAGACGATGTCGTCGGGGGTGTCGTGCGCGGCGCCGATCTCCTGCAGGATCACATGCTGTTCGCGTTCGAGTTCCTGCGGGTCGAATTCGGATTCTTGCAGGATGTCGGCAAGAATGTCGACGGCCAGCGGCACGTCGTCGGAGAGCACCCTGGCATAGTAGGAAGTGGTTTCGACGCTGGTGGCGGCGTTGATTTCGCCGCCGACGTCTTCGATCTCCGAGGCGATTTCGAAGGCGCTCCGCCTTTTCGTGCCCTTGAACGCCATGTGCTCGAGCAGATGGGCCATGCCATGCTCGTCCTCACGTTCATTGCGGGCACCCGACTTGACCCAGGCACCAAGGGCAACCGATTCGATGCTTTGAAGGGTTTCGGTGGCGACTGTCAGGCCGTTCGACAGACGGCTTACCTCAACACCCATATGGCTAGTACTCCTTAACGCGCCGCCCGCGCGCGGCGGCCGACATAATCTTCCACCATTTTCAGGTCGGAGGGAAGTACCGTGTATTTTTCCTCCGATGTCATCAACCCACCTAGCCATGCGGGCAGTGCGGGCGACACGCCGCTGGCGGCTTCGACGGCGGCCGGGAATTTTGCCGGGTGTGCGGTACCCAGCACCACCATCGGCACGGCGCCTGACGCCTTGCCCGCAGCGACATGCACAGCTGCCGCGGTGTGCGGATCGAGCAGATAGTTGCTGGCCGCGAGCGTCGAGCGGATGGTGGCGGCGACCTCGTCCATATCAGCCCGGCCGGCGTCGAATTCCGACCGCATCCCGGCGATTTGCTGGGGTTCGATGGTGAAAGCGCCGGACTGCTTCAGACCGTCCATGTAGCGCCGCACGGTCGCCGCGTCACGGCCGGAGGCCTCGAACAGCAGGCGTTCGAAATTGGACGACACCTGGATATCCATCGACGGCGACGTGGTCGCAAAGACACCCTTGGTGCGATATTCCCCTGTCGCGAAGGTCCGCGCCAGGATGTCATTGTCGTTGGTGGCGATGACCAGCCGCTCGATCGGCAAGCCCATCTTCTTGGCCGCGTAGCCGGCGAAGATATCGCCGAAATTGCCGGTCGGCACGGTGAAGGAGACCGGCCTGTCCGGCGCGCCAAGCGACAGCGCCGAGGAGAAATAATAGACGATCTGGGCCATGATCCGGGCCCAGTTGATCGAGTTGACGCCCGAAAGCGCCACCCGGTCGCGAAATCCGTGATCGTTGAACATCTCCTTGAGCAGGCCCTGGCAATCGTCGAAATTGCCTTCGATCGCCAGCGCATGGACGTTTGCAGCCGTCGACGTCGTCATCTGCCGCTGCTGCACCGGCGAGACGCGGCCGTGCGGGAAAAGGATGAAGATGTCGGTCCGGCTGCGACCGGCAAAGGCATCGATGGCCGCCCCGCCGGTATCGCCCGAGGTGGCGCCGACGATGGTGGCGTGCTGGTCGCGTTCGGCAAGCACATGGTCCATCAGCCGGGCCAGAAGCTGCATCGCCACGTCCTTGAAGGCGAGCGTCGGCCCGTGGAAGAGTTCCAGGATGAAGGTGTTGGGGCCGGTCTGCACCAGCGGGCAGACGGCCTCGTGGCGGAAGGTGGCATAGGCTTCGCGCACCAGCCGCTCGAAAACGGAGGCCGGGATCTCGTCGCCAAGGAACGGCGACAGCACGCGGATGGCAAGTTCGGGATAGGCAAGGCCGCGCATGGCGCGGATCTCGGCGGCGGAAAACTGTGGCCACTCGCGCGGCACGTAGAGCCCGCCGTCGCGCGCCAGCCCGGCCAGCACGGCGTCGGAAAATCCAAGAACGGGGGCTTCCCCGCGGGTACTCACATAATGCATGTCACAATTCCGTTACTGCTTGGCTTTTCCATCCACCGCAAGGTGGTTAATTTCTGCGCTGGCTCAGTCGCATTTTTGCCGCGCGGTTGATATACGTCACCAGCTTTGCGAGAGGGAAGTGCAGTTTCATGGCGTTTCGTACATTCAGTGGTCGCTTTTTGGCGGGTCTTGCGCTCACCGGCTTTATGCTTGCCGCCGCCGGCTGCCAATCGGGCGACAATGGCATCCTGAACCTCGGCATAGGCAAGAAGGAGGACCCGACGGCGCCACCGCCGCCCCAGGATCCCAAGATACTGGCCAGCCAGTTGCAGGCCTATTGTCCCAGGGTGACGGTGCGGGACGGCACGGCTTTCTTCAACACCTATTCCAAGGAAGCTCAGAAGCCCAAGCCCAGGATCAAGAAGACCGGCGACGCCGCGCAGGATGCCGCGGCCCAGGCCGAGGCTGACGCCGCTGCTGCAACTCCGCCCGACGAATCGGCCAACATCATCTACCAGGCATCGGTCAGCGACGTGACACGCGACTGCAGCCGTGCCAACGGCCAGTTGACGATGAAGATCGCGGTCGCCGGCAAGATTGTCCCCGGACCGAAATTTTCTCCAGGCACCATCACCATGCCCATCCGCACGGCTGTGATGCATGGCACCGAGGTCCTCTATTCGCAGATCCACCAGTATCAGGTCCAGGTCACCGATCCTTCGGTCGCCACGCAGTTCGTCTTCACCGATTCCAATATTGTCGTGCCCGAGCCGACGGCGCAGGACTATCAGGCCTTTGCCGGCTATGACGAAACCGCGCATCAGGCAACGGCCGACAAGCCGAAGAAGAAGCAGAGGAAGAGAGCCGCCGCGACGAACTAAGCGGCGAACACAAGACATGGGCGGGCTATGTGAGGCTCTCCGGCCATTCTCTGGCCCCATGGACAACGGCGATGATTTCAACGTCACTGCCGCGCACCCGATAAACAACGATATAGGATGTCCGCGCTATCACAAGCTCGCGGGTTCCGCCCGCTCGTCCCTTGCGTCCGACCATGGGATTTGACGCCAAGAGTTCGTCGGTGCGACCAATCAGATCCGCTGTTAGCCGATACGCCGCAACGGGACTGTCCTGCGCGATAAAATCCTGAATCTGGTCGAGGTCGTCGAGAGCGGCGCTCGTCCATGAAACCTGCATCAGGTGGGGCGGTACTTGTTCAACACCCGCTCGATATCGGCACGGCTGGCAAATTCACCACGGTCGGCCGCTTCAATTCCTGCGTTCACCTTGTCTAAAAACCGCTCCTGCCACTCAAGGGAGTGGCCGTTCTCAAGCGCGTCCGCAACGACTTCCGACGCGGACAGGCTGGACCGCGCCGCGATAGCATCGATGCGGGCCTGTAACTCTGGCGTGATTTCAAGCTCAATCGTCATGACGCAATCATCGCATAGCCATCAGGGTTTTGAAATGACCGGGCGAGAAAAGTCCCGCCACGAGGGCGAAATTCAATCGCCCTCAGGCGTCCGACCACTCCGACAGCGCCGCGATCACGCTTTTCAACTCTGCCCAGCGGCGGATCACCGTTTCGGCGCCGGCCTCGGTGAGCGCGTCGGCATGGCCGGGATAGCTGTGGGCGGCTCCGGTGAAGCCGATCACCCGCATGCCCGCCGTCCTTGCGCCGTGAACGCCGTGCACGGAATCCTCGATAACGAAAGTGTTCGCCGGGTTGGCGCTGAGTTTCTCCGCCGCGAACAGGAACACGTCCGGCGCCGGTTTCGTTTTCCCGGTCGGTGTTTCCATCGCCGAAAAAATCCGGTCGGTGAAAAACGGCAGAAGATGCACCTTTTCCAGCATGAATTCGATCCGCTCGGAGCGTGAATTCGAGCAGACGCAGCGCGGCACGCTTACCGCGGCAACGGCCTCGCGCACGCCATCGATGGCGCGGACGTCGCTGCGCAGTTTGCGGTCGACCAATTGTTCCTCCCTGTCGATCAGAGAGGCCTGGAAGGGGATGCGGGACTTTTCCTCGACCCGCAGCATGATGTCCTTGAAGGTCAGGCCGGCATAGCTCTCCGAAATCTCCTCAGCCGATATCTCGTATCCTGCCAAGGTCAAAAGCTCGGCGTCGACGCGGGCGGCGATGATCTCGGAATCGACGAGCACGCCGTCGCAATCGAAGATGACAAGGTCTGGCTGGGGCATGGTGATCCGGACAATAGGAGGGCGAAGTGGCCTCGGAAGGCTCAGGCGGCGCGGCATACACCAACAGGGCCGCCTTCGCAAATTCGCCACACCCGTCCCTTGGCCTTCACGGAATATTTACGCTGATCGGTAACCATAACGGAGAGTAAACAGTAACGCGTGCCTTGGGTGTCAGAATGTCTGCCGTGCGTCTTCTCGACGAGCTATCCCACGCTCCCCAGCAATCCGAATGGCTGGACACGATCCTCAAGGGCGACTGCGTCGCCGCGCTCGACCGGTTGCCCGAAAAATCGATCGACGTCATCTTCGCCGATCCGCCCTACAATCTGCAGCTCGACGGCGACCTGCACCGCCCCGATCAGTCCAAGGTCGACGCCGTCGACGACGACTGGGACCAGTTCGAGAGTTTCGAGGCCTATGACGCTTTCACGCGTGCCTGGCTGCTGGCGGCGCGCCGGGTGCTGAAGCCCAACGGCACCATCTGGGTCATCGGCTCCTATCACAACATCTTCCGGGTCGGCGCCAAGATGCAGGATCTCGGCTTCTGGATCCTTAACGACGTCGTCTGGCGCAAGACCAACCCGATGCCAAATTTCCGTGGCCGCCGCTTCCAGAACGCTCATGAGACGATGATCTGGGCTACGCGCGATCAGAAGGGCAAGGGCTATACCTTCAACTACGAAGCGATGAAGGCGTCCAACGACGACATCCAGATGCGCTCCGACTGGCTGTTTCCGATCTGCACCGGCGGCGAGCGGCTGAAGAACGACAATGGCGACAAGCTGCATCCGACGCAGAAACCGGAAGCGCTGCTTGCCCGCATCATGATGGCCTCGACCAAACCGGGCGACATCGTGCTCGATCCCTTCTTCGGCTCAGGCACCACGGGCGCGGTGGCCAAGCGTCTCGGCCGCCATTTCGTCGGCATCGAACGCGAGCAGGCCTATATCGACGCCGCCAACGAGCGCATCGACGCGGTGCGGCCGCTGGAAGAGGCCGACTTGACCGTTCTCACGGGCAAGCGCGCCGAGCCGCGCGTCGCCTTTGTCAGCCTGATCGACACCGGCCTGATGATGCCGGGCGCGACGCTCTACGATGCCAAGAAGCGCTGGGCGGCCAAGGTGCGCGCCGACGGCACGGTGGCGATCGGCGACAGCGCCGGCTCGATCCACAAGATCGGTGCCGAAGTGCAGGGGCTGGACGCCTGCAACGGCTGGACCTTCTGGCATTATGAGCGCAGCGGTGGCCTGACCCCGATCGACGAGCTTCGCCGCATCGCGCGGCTCGGCATGGAGCGGGCAGGGGCCTGATCGGCAGCTCAGGCCTTGTCTTCCTCCAGGATGATTTCGCTGACCTCGCCTTTCGCCATCAGTGAGAGCTGACTGGCAAAACGCGACAGACGCGAATAGTCCGTCCGGAGTCGCACACGCGCGAAGTCACGGGCTTCGATCTCCTCCGCGACCTCGATCCGGACGAACAGGTGACCGACGCCATCCGCCGGGAAAACCGAGATGCTTATCAGGCCGGGCGATCTCAGGACCAGATCCGCGCGTTTAAGCGGATAGGCCTGCAATGACACAATAAATTCGCTTACCTCGTCGGTCGGGAAATAGGCATCGCCACGTCCTCGAAAGTGGCCATGCTCGACACTGGCGTCAAGTATTGACCATTCCGGGTTGAAGGTCAGAACGAGCTTGCCCATTGCCGGTCTCGATCAGGTCGCGATGCCATGCCGCTCAAGGTCTGCTTGAAGCGCCTTTGCATCGGTGAACAGCACCGACTGCCAGCCGGCCGCCTTGGCGCCGTCGACATTCTTCTGGCTGTCGTCGATGAACAGCGTCGCGGCCGGTTCGAGGCCGAAGGCGGCGATGTGATGATCGTAAATGCCGCGATCGGGCTTGATCATGCCGATCTCGCCGGAGATGGTGACGCCGCGCGGACGATTGAGAAAATCGAAGCGCTCGCGGGCTTCGGCCAGCGTGTCGCTGGCGAAGTTGGTCAGCATGGTCACGTCGTGGCCGCTCTCGATCAGGCCGACCATGATGGCGACGCTGTCGTCATAAGCATGCGGCACCATCTCGTGCCAATGGCGGCGGAAACCGCGGATGTTTTCCGCGTGATCGGGATGGTCCGCGATCAGCAGCGCCTCGGCCTCTTCCCAGGTGCGGCCGCGATCCTGCTCGATGTTCCAATCATGCGTGCAGACATTGTCGAAAAACCACTTTCTCTCTTCGGCATCCGGAATGAGGCGGCTGAACGGAATGTTGGGATCGTAGTGGATCAGCACTCTGCCGATGTCGAAAACGATGTGGCGTATTTCAGTCATGGGGCCTCTTTGCACTGTGTGGCGACGGCTTTTTCGTCGCGCCGGGTATCGCAGCCTCGATTGCCTTTTTCATGACAGTCGGCAGCGCCTCGCCGGAAATCTCGTGAGCGAGCGACCAGAAATGCCCGTCTGGCGCATCACCTTTGATGTGAGCGTGAAAGACTTCGAGTTCGAGAGCGAAATGCGTGAAGACATGCGCAATGCGGCCCGCATGCCGCCAGTCGGCGGGAAAGGGCGCGGCCGCTTCCGTGGTTGCCCCATCGATCCGCGCGGTCCAGCCCGTCGTCGGCACCTCGGTCATGCCGCCGAGCAAACCCTTCTCTGCCCGTTTGCGCAGAAGGATGGCGCCGTCGGCCCGCACGGCGACAAAGGCCGCGCCGTGCCGCTGCGGCTTGTCGGCCTTGGGCAGGCGCACCGGGAAGTGCTCGGGATCGCCTGAAACGACCGCGCTGCAGTCTTCGCGCAGCGGGCACAGCATGCAGCGCGGCCGGCGTGGCGTGCAGATGGTGGCGCCGAGATCCATCATCGCTTGGGCGAAGTCGCCAGGCCTTGTCCCGGGCACCATGCGCTCGACATGGGCACGGATCTCGGGCTTGGCTTCGCTGAGCGGGGTTGTGATCGAAAACAGCCGGGAGATGACACGTTCGACATTGCCGTCGACAACGGCGGCGGGGCGATCGAAGGCAATCGCCGTGATGGCCGCCGACGTATAGGCGCCGATGCCGGGCAGTTCTCTCAAACCCGTCTCCGTGTCGGGAAACCGGCCGCCACGCGCGGCCACAAGATCGGCACAGGCCTTGAGATTGCGGGCGCGGGAGTAGTAGCCGAGCCCGGCCCAGGCCTTCATCACGTCCTCGGTGGGCGCCGCGGCCAGCGCTTCGACATCGGGCCATTTCTCGACGAATACCTTGAAATAAGCCTTCACCGCTTCGACGGTGGTCTGCTGCAGCATGACCTCGGAGAGCCAGATGCGGTAGGGATCAGGCCGCACGCCGCGCGCATGCTCAATTGGTGTGATGCGCCACGGCAATTCACGGTGATGCACATCGTACCAGCTGAGCAGGCGGGATGCGATATCGTCGCTGACACCGGATGCAGCTGTGCTGCTATCTCCGGATGTGGCTTTGCCACTATCCCAGGATGCGGTCTTGCGGGTCTGGTCTGCTGGTGCCATTGATCTTGTATTGGCCTGGCCGGTATCTGCTGGGTCGTCGCTGGAGGACGTACATGGCAGGGAGAACGCCCTACGGCAATCCCGTCCCGGTCAGCGATCTCGCGACCAGGATCCTCGATCCGGTGCTGCGCAAGCGGGCCGGCATTTCGATCGGCCTCGTCCAGTCATGGGACGAGATCGCCGGCCCGCGGCTGGCCAGCCATTCGCGCCCCGAAAAAATCCAGTGGCCGCGCCGTATGCATGAGGACGATCCGTTCGAGCCGGCCGTGCTGGTCATTGCCTGCGAAGGCATGGCGGCACTTCATCTGCAGCACGAGACGGGCGAGATCATCAACCGGGTCAACGCCTTCCTCGGCTTCACCGCCATCAATCGCATCAGGATCCTGCAGAAGCCGGTGACAGCCGACAAAGGAAAGCGCAAACCGGCCCTGAGGCCGCTGACGGCGGCTGAGAAGACGAAATTGTCGGGAACTGTCGGCCTGGTCGATAATGATGAACTGCGCGCCTCGCTGGAGAAACTTGGCGCGACCATTATTGGGGAGAGAAAATCATAGGCGTCTCGAAGAAAGTCATGGATTCGTCGTCAATATCTCGCATTCGTGATCGCTCTTGTCAGGTTTCGCGATTGGATTGGGGATCGAGATGCCTTAATTCGCGCCAACTCTCGCCTTTTCGTGCCTTTGCATTGCAAAATCCAACCCTTGTCAGGTGATTCGTATGAACCGTCCCCCGTTCGGCCAAAGCTTGTCTCGCAGAAACCTCCTGTCTTCGCTGGCCGCCATTCCGGCGGTGGCCCTGCTCGCCGCCTGCAGCGACTCTGGCGAGGAGGCGAAGGCCGCGGATGTGAAGCCTGCGGCCCCGGCCGCCCCCGCGAAGCCGGCCACGCCGGCCGCCGCCACCGCGCCGGAAGCCCAGGGCACCGTGGACATGACGGAGCTGATGAAGCCGGGTGCGCTGCCCGACAAGCAGCTTGGCAAGGATGACGCCAAGGTCACCATCGTCGAATACGCCTCGATGACCTGCCCGCACTGCGCGCATTTCGCCGAGACCACCTTTCCGGACCTGAAGACCAAGTACATCGACACCGGCAAGGTCCGCTACATCCTGCGCGAATTCCCGTTCGATCCGAGCGCCGAAGCCGGTTTTATGCTGGCGCGCTGCGCCAAGGATAACTATTACCCCATGGTCGACGTCCTGTTCAGGCAGCAGGCGAACTGGGTTGGCGTTCAGAATACCAAGGATGCGCTGCTGCAAATCTCGAAGCTCGCCGGTTTTACACAGGAGTCCTTCGAGGCCTGCTTGACGGACCAGAAACTTCTGGACGATGTGAGATCGGTCCAGAAGCGCGGCGCCAATGAATTCAAGGTCGACTCGACACCGACCTTCTTCATCAACGGTAAGACCTACAAAGGGGCGATGTCGATTGAGGAAATGTCGGCCATCATCGACCCTCTGCTCTGACATCCAGTCAGCCCTGAGGCGGCGGCGCTTCGGCGTGCGCGGCTTCCTGTCGTGCCGCGAATTCCTTTCGCAAAATCACGGAAATCCGCTTAGTGGGCGGGGCGAATGAAGTTTTCGCGCCTTCGCCTCCTCGGTTTCAAGTCCTTCGTCGAGCCCGGCGAGTTCGTCATCGAACGCGGCCTGACCGGCATTGTCGGGCCGAATGGCTGCGGCAAGTCGAACCTTGTCGAGGCGTTGCGCTGGGTGATGGGCGAAAGCTCGTACAAGAATATGCGCGCGTCCGGCATGGACGACGTCATCTTCTCCGGCTCGGGCACGCGTCCGGCGCGCAACACCGCCGAAGTGACGCTCTTCCTCGACAACAGCGACCGCTCGGCGCCCGCTGCCTTCAACGATGCCGACGAACTGCAGGTGTCGCGCCGCATCGAGCGCGAGGCAGGCTCGCTTTACCGTATCAACGGCAAGGAAGCCCGCGCCAAGGACGTGCAGCTTCTGTTTGCCGACCAGTCGACCGGCGCGCGTTCGCCGTCGATGGTCGGTCAGGGCCGCATCGGCGAACTGATCCAGGCGAAGCCGCAGGCACGCCGCGCGCTGCTCGAAGAGGCGGCAGGCATTTCCGGCCTGCACACCCGCCGCCACGAGGCAGAACTGCGGCTGAAGGCGGCCGAGCAGAACCTCGAACGACTGGACGACGTCGTCGGCGAGCTGGAAAGCCAGATCGAAAGCCTGAAGCGTCAGGCGCGCCAGGCCTCCCGCTTCAAGAACCTGTCCGCCGATATCCGCAAGGCCGAAGCGACGCTTTTGCATTTGCGCTGGACGCTGGCCAAGACGCAGGAAGGCGAGGCGCGCTCGGCGCTGGCGGTCGCGACAGCACTGGTCGGCGACCGCGCCGCCGCACAGATGGCCGCCGCCAGGGAGCAAGGCATCGGCGCTCATCGCCTGCCGGACCTGCGCGATGCGGAAGCCGCCGCGGCGGCCGCTTTCCAGCGCCTGTCGATCGCCAGGTCGCAGATCGAGGAGGAAGCCGGCCGCATCCGCGCCCGTCAGAGCGAACTCGAGCGCCGGCTGCAGCAACTCGACGGCGATATCGCGCGTGAAGAGCGCATGGTCCGCGACAATGCGGACATCCTTGAGCGCCTGCGCACCGAAGAAGCCACGCTGAATTCCGAAAATGCCGGTGCCGCCGAGCGCGAGGCCAGCACCCGCGCCGCGTTCGAGCAGGCCGCATCGACGCTTTCACAAAGCGAAGCCAAACTCGCCGCGCTGACCGCCGAACGGGCCGAGGCTGCCGCCTCGCGCAACCAGATCGAACGGACGCTGCGCGATACCGCCGAACGCCGCGACCGCTTCGCGCGCCAGCTTGCCGATGTCGACCGGGAATTGTCTGAGATACTCTCCAAAGTCGCTGGCCTGCCCGATCCGGCCGAGAAGCGCGTGCTGGTCGAACAGGCCATGGCGCTGCTGGAGGAGGCCGAGGCTGCCGTGTCCGAGACCGAGCAGTCGGTCATCGATGCCCGCGCTGCCGAAAGCGCCGCCCGGCCACCGCTTCAGGATGCCAGGGCCGAGCTGGCACGGATCGAAACCGAAGCGCGCACGCTGGCCAAAATCCTGAATGCAGCCAGCGGCGATCTCTTCCCAGCCGTGCTGGAGCAGATCAGCGTCGATCGCGGTTTCGAAACGGCGCTGGGTGCGGCCCTTGGCGAAGATCTCGACGTGCCGCTTGACCGCAGCGCGCCGGTGCATTGGGGCGAAAGCGCGATCCAGCCCGGCGACGCGGCTCTGCCGGAAGGCGTCAGAAGCCTGGCCAGCGTGGTCCACGCGCCGGCACAGCTCGCCCGCCGCCTGGCGCAGGTCGGTATCGTCGAATCTAGCGACGGCCGCCGGTTGCAGCCGCTGCTTGCTCCCGGCCAGCGGCTGGTCAGCCGTGAAGGCGCGCTCTGGCGTTGGGATGGCTTTACCGCCAGCGCCGATGCGCCGACCGCCGCAGCACAACGGCTGGCGCAGAAGAACCGGCTGGCTGAGCTCGATGCCGAGGCGATACAGGCGACGCTAGTCCTGCGCCAGGCCGAGGAGGCGCTGGGAGAGGCTGAACAGGCGCTCCGCCTGGCAAGCGAGGCCGAGCGCAACACGCGCCAGGCCGGTCGTGACGCCCAGCATCGGCTGGACGCTGCCCGCAATGCGTTGGCCGAGGCCGAGAGAGCCGGCGGCGAATTGCAGAGCCGGCGCGCCGCGCTCGATGAAGCGCGCGCCCGCATCGTCGACAGCCATGAGGAGATTTCGGCCGCCTTCGCCGAGGCCGAAATGCTGCTGCAGGACGCGCCCGATCTTGGCGATCTGCAATTGCAGCTCGAACAGTCCTCGACCAATGTCGCCCGCGACCGCGCCGCGCTTGCCGATGCGCGTGCGGTGCATGAGGGGCTGCGGCGCGAAGCCGAGGCGCGCGCGCGCCGGCTCGATGCCATTGGCGCCGAGCGCAGCAACTGGCTGGAGCGGGCCGAAAACGCCTCGACGCAGATCGCATCGCTCGGCGAACGCAAGGCCGAGGCCGAGGCCGAACGCGAGCGGCTGGCCGATGCTCCCGATGAAATCGACGCCAAGCGGCGTGCCTTGCTGTCGCAGCTCACCGAGGCCGAGAGCTTGCGCAAGGCGGCGGCCGACCGTTTGCAGGAAGCGGAGAACCGGCAATCCGAACTGGACAAGGCCGCCACCGGCGCCATCCAGTTCCTGGCCGAGGCGCGCGAGACTCGCGTTCGCGCCGAAGAGCGGCTGACCGCGGCCGACGAACGCCGGCTGGAGGTCGAGGCGCGCATCCAGGAGACGCTGAACACACCACCGCATCTGGTTATTCGCCATACCGGTCTTGAGGCTGACAGCCCGATCCCTGAGATGGCCGAGATCGAGCGTCAGCTGGACCGGCTGAAGATCGAGCGCGAACGGCTCGGCGCCGTCAACCTGCGCGCCGAGGAAGAGCAGAAGGAGCTATCCGACCGGCTGGAAGCGATCGTGTCGGAGCGCGAGGACATCATCGAGGCGATCCGCAAGTTGCGGCAGGCGATCCAGAGCCTCAACCGCGAGGGCCGTGAGCGGTTGCTGGCCGCCTTCGAGGTCGTCAACGGCCATTTCCAGCGGCTGTTCTCGCATCTGTTCGGCGGCGGCACGGCGGAATTGCAGCTGATCGAATCCGACGATCCGCTCGAGGCTGGCCTCGAAATTCTTGCCCGCCCGCCCGGCAAGAAGCCGCAGACCATGACGCTGCTGTCCGGCGGCGAGCAGGCGTTGACGGCGATGTCGCTGATCTTCGCGGTGTTCCTGACCAATCCGGCGCCGATCTGCGTGCTCGACGAAGTCGACGCGCCGCTCGACGATCACAATGTCGAACGCTTCTGCAATCTCATGGACGAGATGGCGGCCACCACCGAGACGCGTTTCGTCATCATCACCCACAATCCCATCACCATGGCGCGCATGAACCGGCTGTTCGGCGTGACCATGGCCGAGCAGGGGGTCAGCCAGCTGGTGTCGGTCGACCTGCAGGCGGCCGAAGCGATGCGCGAGGCAAGCTGATCCCGTTGGCGCTGCCAGCGAATGGGTCGCTCTGGAGCGATTCCAAGAAAATCTCTAAGGGCTTTTCGCGCGGAATTGCTCAAAGACAAATGGTCAGAGCGTCGGATTGTGTTTGTGCGAATGCTGTTTGGCCGAAGCCCAGACGAAATAGAGTGGTCCCAATTTCAGCACAGGCACCCTGCGATCCCGCTCGCGATCACGCAGTTCGCGGTAGGTCTTCACCTTCAGTGTGCCTCCCGGCAATCTGATTCGAAAAGCCATGATGCATAGAGCTTACGTGCCTTCTCCAGTCGATGGAAGCGTCATTTCAAGCTCCTTGTCAGTATTCGAGCTCTTGGAGGGTCGATCAGGAATTGTACTCGGCCACCAGATGACGAAATATTTGCCAAACTGCCAGACCGGGACTTCGCCCTTGTGCTCCCGCCGCCGCAACTCATGGCGTTGCTTGACCTTCAACACACCGCCCGGAAGCCTGATCTTGATCGTCATCGTCCCTCAATGCTGATGGCGCGCTTCCTGGGTGCCGCGCCCGAAGATTCATCTGTCCGGCCAAGGTAGAAAAATCGCCCACTCTCGGATCGGATCGTTGCAATCCGATTTCGCCGAGTCAATGGAGCCGAGGGCGAACTCCTGTGGCTATCGGCGCCCGTGCACATAAGGCTTGAGAACAGGGTCAACCTCTGCGCCGCAAGATCCAGTTCACACAGATCACGGCCACGAGGCCACATGCGATGCCGGCGCAATCGGCAACCCAGTCGAACACATCCAGATCACGTCGTATCAGCGCCGTGCCCTGAAGGACCTCGATCGCCGCTCCAACCATGGCGAGGAAGACGATCAGCCTTGTCTTGCGATCGGGCCAGCCGAGCCCTCCAAGGAAAGTCATGACGGCAAAGGCGCTGACGTGGTTCAGCTTGTCGGACCGGAAACCGATATCGATCCCATACTCCTCGAGTCGGGGTATAGGCAGCAATGCAAGGGCAAGAACAGCGATAAGCGTGCCGAAAAAGCGATCCGTTCGGCGGCTGGATAAAATCTCATTCTGTTCCAATCTGTGCTGGCCGCCGCGAAGGTCGAATCCGGCTCGGTATTGGCGGTTCAGGCTGAAACTCAGATCGACGGCGTTGTCTTTCAAAGCCGCAATTTTTGCTTGAGCCTTTTCAGCCAGGTCTGTTCCGCCTCATCCTGGTTTTGATGCGCCGGGACGTAGCGCGGCCGTATCTTTTTTCCTTTGATGTAGAATGGCTTTTCGACTTCTCCAACCAGGTTGACGAAAAGCCGGGATTTGTTGGTGGGTTGGCGGACTGTGACGCCGTGGACCGATTCAATCGAATTGATGAACAATACAAGAATGTTCTTGTCGTATTTAACTGTTTCGACGCATTCCAAATGGGTGTCGTCGACATAGGCATCATTGAAGAGTGTCGCTTTGGCTTTCAGTGTGGCGTATTTGGACTTGAAACGACTAATTGTCAGGTCCCCGCCAACGGCATCATAATCTTCCGGCCTCATATAAAACAGGCCAGAAAATAGCTTGTCGCCATTGTCGATGTGGCTTGTCCGCACCGATCCGGCATCGGTTACCGGCGTGTTCCCGCTGAGCATCGCATCCATCAGTATGTCGCGCGTTGCATAGGTGTCACTAAACCTGATGCCCGCTTTCATATTCTTGAGGCGTTCATAATTGGGGTAATAATCAGGGTAAAGCTTGTGAATATCGTCGTAGAACAGTTCGGCGATCTCGGCGAAAAATGCTTGAGATACATGGTAGGCGATAAAATCGCGCCATATTTGCGGCACAGCTTCGTTCGACCGAATGCGGTGGGCCTCATAGTCCCATCTGGTGTTGTTGCGGCGCGTATCGATTTCGAGCGCTTCCGGAGCGGGAAACGTGTCGGCCAACTCCTGGTAGAGATCGAGGGGAAGGGCGTCGCGCAGGATGATGTGTGGAAACGGCTCCGATCGAACGTCGGCCCTGGTGGCACGTTGAAGGACTGAAAGCGGCTTTGACATCGATGGTGTCCCAGATCGAGTTTGCCTGAGTTGGATTCAGAGGATCGTGTTCAACCTGTTCGGGCTGCCGCCTTTCAACGGATCCTTGGTTGCGTTCAAAGATTGGAGCCCTGAAAAGGGCTCCGCATGGGCTTTCACCATTTCGCTCATTAGAATATCCGCGCCGGTCATCAGGGGGATCAAGGTTTCCGCGAATGTGTATGTTTTGATGCCGTAAAGCCACTTCAGGTAGAGAAGGGCAGCTGACGTGCCGGAGACGCACCCAACAATGTTCATCCGGGATACGACAAGCTCTATCGGATATATGTGTGGGAGGCTCGCCTCCATGATCCTGGTGCTGGCGTCGGCCGTCACATTGCCGACCGTATCCAGCAATTCGGGGAAGAAGGGCGTGCTTATTCTTGGATGTTCCTTCCAGACGACGTCGTATCCCCTCTCGACGATCTGCTCCGCAATTCGTCTATAGATCGCCGCCTCTTGCGCGTACGACATTATGCCGTTTCGCGACAATGCTTGGCCGAGCAGCAGGATCCGTGGGTTGGCTGACGCACGGCAATGTTTGCCGCCGGAAAGCGCATCCCTGCAGGCTTCATCTATTACGTCGCGCATCAGCGAAGCGCCGACCTGAAATCTTGGTACGTTCTCCAGAGCATCGTGAATGGGGATTTCGTGAAGCAAAGAATAAAACTTTGTCACCCGCCTCAGATGGTGTCTTTCTATCTTGTCGGCCGCTTTCCTCAGTCGGAACGCCGGTGAAATTGTAGAGATTCCTGCAATCAAGGCTCCGGTGATGCGCCGTCTAAACCTGGTGCCTGGCGGCCGTGACATGGTTGACATTTCGAATGGAAGGTATGACGTCAAGCCATCCTCATACAAAATGATCTTGGCTTCCGGGTATGAGTCCAGCAGTATTTTTTCCGATGGCCGGTTAACGAAGCAGGCCCAGATTTCAGCTGCGGTACTCGCGTCGAGACCAATTGTGTCTCGGATCAGACGATGGACCCGGAAAATTTGCAGTTGCCCATATTTACGCTCGGACGTCAGAAGGTCGTACGCCCATATGATCCGTCTCCAGGTCCATACTGCAGACGCAAGTTCAGCAAGACCGGTCTTGAAATGCTCGGAAACGCCGGCCGTTTCATAGAGCAGAAGGTAATCCTCATGCTCCTCATCCGCCGGGGAGCTTCCATCCATTGTTGATTGGCGAAGTGAGGCAACCAGGCTGAGCAATTGCCAGCTGCCAAAGACGCAGCATATTCGAGCTGGCAATTTAAGATCTCCAGATTGGATGGAAATAACGCTGCATGTTCCGCGATCTCAACGCAAAATTGCTTCATATCCGACAGGCGGTGTGGCTTGGGGGCGTCCCACCCGCTTCATAATACTGCCTATCGCGTCAGCAGGAAATATCTCGCAGATGTCGGTTCTAACGTTCGAGACAGGCTGGAGTTCCGCACAATAGGCAGGCGAATTTACTCCAACTGAGCGGCAGAGACCTGTTGAGATCCGGCATAACATCAGGCGGCGGCAAACCGCTCATGCGGGTCGTCTTGCTGCCTCGGCTCCCCGTCGGCACCAAGAGCGCAATTCTCCCGGTTTTCGGGAAGGTCGTTGCCCGGGAAAGCGGGTTTCACTTCCATCAGTCAAAAGTAAGCTCCAGCCATGAACCGGAGCTTGATGATGACAGAGGCGGAAACCAAAAAGTTTCACCCGCTTGATGTGCCAACCGGTCCGGTGCGGTGGCCCGGAATCCCGGCCGACCTGCCAAGGCATGGCGCGTGTGGCCGCACCTGCGCATCATGCCCGATGCGAAGCCCGCACTGCTCCTCGGATGCCCTTGATGCCGACGCTTCGGCGCAACTTTCCCGGTGAGCAGGCGAAGGGCGGCGCCGAAAATGCGCCACCCTGTCGGAGGGATTGCCCGCGATCAGGCGGCGAGCCAGGCCCGGGTGAAATCCTGCTCATAGGCCTGATGCATCTGGTAACCCATCAAGGCAGGTTTCATGTGGCAGAACAGCTTTCGCCAGTAGGGCTGAACGATGATGCCGGAATCCTGCAGCATGACCTGCAGTTCCTTCATCACCGCACGGCGCTGCTCCGGATCGGCGATGGCGTTGGCCTTGTGGACCTTGGCATCGAAGTCGGGATCGGCGAACCCTGTCTCGTTCCATGCCGAACCGGTCTGGTAGGCAAGCGCATAGGTCTGGATGCCGAGCGGTCGGGCGTTCCAATTGGTGGTCGCGAAGGGATACTTCGTCCAGTCGTTCCAGAATGCCGATTCCGGGATGACGGTGCGTTTCACCTTGAAGCCGGCTTCGCGCATCTGCTGGGCAACGGCATCGGAGCTTTCCTTGCGGTAATCGGCTTCGACCGAGATCAGATCAAACTCGAAATCGAGCTGGCCGGCTTCCTCGAGCAATGCCCTGGCCCGGACCGGATCACGTTTGATCGGCGGCAAGTCGGCGTGTTCGGGATGCATCGGTCCGACATGATCGTTCTGCGCGACGATACCCATGCCGTCGGCGCCCAGTTGCAGCACCGCTTCGTTGTCGACCGCAAGCTGTATGGCGTTGCGCACGCGCTTGTCGTCATAAGGTTTGGCGTTGACGTTGCAGCGCGAGACCAGGGTGGCGGCAGTGACGATCTCGCTTTTCTTCAGGCCCAGCCTGTCGAGCATGGCGACGTCATAGGACTGCGTCTGCCCATTCAGGTCGATCTCACCGGATTCGAAGGCGGAGACGGTGGCGGCCGAGTCGGTGCCGTAATCGGTCCAGTCGATGCCGTCGAGGAACACCTCGCCGCCCCACCACGACCCGTCCGGCCGCTTGCGCACCGAGGCAGCAACGCCGACATCGAGTCTTTTAAGTTCGAACGGGCCCGTGGAAACGGGGTTGGCCGACAGGGGCGCAGCCTTCGGATTGAAGGTGTGGTGGACGATCAATGCCGGGTAGTCGGTCATCGCGGGGATGATGGTGATGTCGGGCTGAGACAGTTTCAGGACCACGGTGTGGCCGTCGCGAACCTCGATGGCACCAGTGCGCGCCACCTTGGTATCGGGATCGATCAGCGCGGTCATGCGCCCGGCCATCGAGTTGCCGGCGGCATCCTTCTCGCACCAGCGCGTGATGTTGAAGGCGACATCCGTGGCGTTGAAATCGTCGCCGTTCGACCATTTCACGCCTGGACGCACCTTGAGCACATATTCCGTCGCGTCCGCATTGATCTCCCAGCTCTGCAGCAGCACCGGCTCGAAGGTGAAATCCGGCTTCCAGCGCACCAGCGGCTCGAGAAACTGCATGGCGATGTTGCCCATCTGCGAAACCTTGAACTTGCGCGGGTCTTCCAGCTCCATCACCTGCATGGCAACACGCAGCACGCCGCCCTTCCTGGGTTGGGCGGCTTCCTCGGCCAGCGCCGGGACCGGCTGACCGATGAGCCCATAGGCAATCGCCGTGCTGGCGCCGAAGGCGCTGGCCAGCGCCAGGAACTCGCGGCGGCCAAGCGCGCCGCTCTTCGCGCCTTTCGCAAATGTGCCGATCGCGGGATGAAGAGGTCTGGATGTCATATCGGTTCTCCCATTGTTGATTTTACGCCCAAATTCGGTGGAATGCCCTTGCCGCGTCGTTGCTGGTCGCTGTTTTCTACAGGACGCAGCCGATGGCGGCGGGGCCGCGACGGCGAGGGAAAGGCAAGATGAATCTTCTGACGGCGATGCGGGTGTTCGATCGGGTCTGCCTGCTGGGCAGCCTGTCGGCGGCGGCGCGCGATCTCAACATGTCGACGACGGCGGTCAGCCGCACCATCAAGGAACTGGAAGACGACCTCGGCGTCCGGCTCATCAATCGCACCACAAGGCGTCTTAGCCTCACCGAGGCGGGCCGCGACTATGCTCCGCGTGCGCGCAGCCTGCTCGACGACATTTCCGAACTGCAGGATTCGACGCGCGGCCTGCACAAGGAGACGCGGGGCCTGATCCGGGTTTCCTGCTCCAATGTTCTGGGCCACACGCGCATAACCAAGCTGGTGCCGAAATTCCTCGAAGAAAACCCGCTCACCACGATCGAGTTCGACCTCACCGCGCGTTATGTCGTCGGCATTGTCGAGGAAGGCTACGATGTCGCCATCCGCTTCGGCGGTCAGGCGGATTCCGCCCTGATTGCCCGCCGGCTTGGTGAAGTCCGCAACTATGTCTGCGCCACGCCCGATTATTGGGATGCAAACGGCCGTCCGGTCCACCCGGATGAGCTGGCAAGCCATTCCTGCGTGCTGAGCAATTTCGCCAAGCGCCTTGGCACGTGGCCATTTATCGGACCCGACGGCCCTTTCGATGCGGCTGTCGGCGGGCGAATCTCGACCAACAGCGTCGAGGCTGCCTACCAGATGACCACCGCCGGTTTCGGCATCGGCAACCTGCCCAGCCTGCTGGTCGACGCTGCGATCAGGGACGGCCGGCTGGAAGTGCAACTGGATGAGTTTCGCCCTGGCTCCAGCCCGATCTACGCGCTCTATCCGCACCGCACCTATATTGCGGCCAAGGTGCGCGCGTTCGTCGACTTCCTGATCCGCGAACTGTCGGCCGACTTCACCGCCTGAAATGCTGCGCGATTGCCCATGGCCAACGCCGTCAGGGGCCTGGCGCGAACGCCAGGCCCCCTCTGCCCCCGTCGCCCGACGCGGCGTCATTTCCACCAGGCGGTGGTGTCGTACATCGGCCCCGGCTCCTCGAAGAGCTTTTCGTATTTGCACAGTGCCGGCGTCTTGCCGAGCGGCACCGAAACACCGTCCCTGAACGCCCATTCGCCACGTTGCGTCGTATCGGCCCGCACATAGCTGGACAGCGCAAAGGCCCGGTCGTGCTGCGATTTGTTGGGCGAGGAGCCGTGCACGGTAAGCAGCCCCCATAAAGCAAGGTCGCCCGGCTCCAGCACCAGCGGAACGATGGTCGCCGGGTCGATGCCGACCTTGCGCAACTCTTCTTCGGCGGTCAGGCCCTTCATCAGTTCGCCGGTTCCCTCGTCCGACAGGCCGAGATAGCCGAGCTTGTGGCTGCCGGGCACGACCTGGAGGCAGCCATTGTCCAGCGTCGCCCGATCGACCGCGAGGCCTGTTGTCACGGTGGCGTCGGCGACATTGTCGAAGGCGGCCTGGTTACGGAAGCGCAGATCCTGGTGGAAGCGATAACCCGTGACATTGGCGCCGGGCGGCTTCCAGTGCAGCTGTTGGGCGATCTGCCTTATGTCACGGCCGATCAGGCCCTCGAGCAGCTTCAGATAGTCGGGATTGCGGCGGAATGCTTCGAAATAGGAATTGATCCAGGAAAACCAGTAAGCCTGCAGCACATAGCGTTGGCCAAAGTCCGATTCAGGCAGGATCTGGAAATTCAGGTTGCCGTTCCGGAAGGTGGCGTGATGCTTGAGGCCTTCGGCATAGACCGCATCGGTTTCCTTCTTCAGCCGGATCATCTCGTCGCCGTCGACGAATTGTCGAACGACCGCGTATCCTTCCTCGCGGTACTGCTCCACCGCCTCGCGTGCCTGCCTGTCCGTCAGCATGTCCGTGACAACCCCCGTCTGTGATCTGTGTCGATCGTAACGAAGGGGTTGCCGGCGATAAGCCATGGATTTTGGCATCGACTTTCCCGATTATCGGGAAATTGAGCGGGGCGTCAAAGGTGCATTGGTCGCAATCGGCTGGTCAGATACGTGCTGCGCCGGCAGGCCCTAAAAATAGGTCCGCGGCGCGACAAGGTTCTTCTGCTGGCGAACATAAAAACAGTAGAAGCCGAACGCCGCGGCAAACCACATGAAGGCCTCACCCATGGCCAGCCGGTTGTTGGAATTGGTAAGGATGGTTAGGGCGAAGAAGACCAGTGTGGAGATGTAGCAGGACCATGCGGCCGGAGCGACAAGCTTGGCTCGCATGGCCAGTAGAACCTGCCTGGCCGACCAGGTGTAGAGAAAGGCAAAGAACGCCAGTCCGACCACACCATAGCGCACGGCAATCTCCAGATAACCATTGTGGAAGACGTTGAAGATCATGGGATGATAGGTTCTGTTCTCCCACTCGGTCAGCCAACTGGAACTGGCTCCGAAGATCGGGTGGCGTTTCCAGATATTGATCGCATCCGCCCACAGCATCAGCCTTTCCTTGGCTGCAAGTGGCACCGCATCGCTCGCGATGGCGCGATCGAAGGCGGGGAGGATGCCATGCCTGAACACATCCGGAACCAAGGTTTTGACGAAGGCCATGGTATCGTCGGCGGTGGACGAGAAGATGTTGTGTGCTGCGACAATGCCGGCCGCCACGATCACCAGCACGCCACCCGAAACCAACAGTTCGCGACGATGGCCTCTCGCCAGGGTCATGACCGCCAACAAGAGCAGAGCGAGCGCAAGCGCAAGCCACACTCCCTTTGACCGCATCTCGATGATATTGACGAGGGCAAGCAGCAGGACGGCTGTCGACAGGACCCAATGCAGGTTCTTGGTTGCTTTCCCGAGGTCCGTTCTCTGGGCCGAGTAGGCCATGAATTGCAGCGTGCAGAGGAAGATGAAACCGGCCGCTACCGACGCGTGGATGGGATTGTTGAAAAGCCACGGGGCCGGTTGGATGCCTTGAAACATGTCCGAATAGAAGGTGTCCGCAGCCAGGAAGACGAGACTGAGGATCATGAACCAGAGCACGAGCCGTGCGGGTTGCCTGACAAACAGCAGAAACGCGAAGCCGGTCGTCGCGTAGAACAGCGGAAACATGTAAATGCCTTCGGCGCCACCCAACTGGTGGGTGCCGAAATAGACGATCGCCAGTCGGATGAAGACATAGAGCGACCAGCCCAGACACAGAAAGCCGACCCAACCGATCAGCGGTTTGCTGTAGGTCCACAAATCCACTCTGAACCAGCGGATGACCGCGAACAGGGCCAGCGCCAGGCCCGCATAGCGGTAGGTGTCGGCCTCGCGCCACACCGCGGAGACCAAAGCGAGAATAGCGAGTGCCGCAAGCAACAGAAGCAAGGTGTGGCGCGGCGCGTTGTCCTTGGCATCATCCAGGGCATCTCGCGGCAGAGGGGGCGGCAGCAGGACGTGATGCAGGCGGCGCAGCTCGTCGCTGGCCCGCAACACCCCGGCACGTAGCCGGCTCGGCCCGCCCAGCCTTGCGGATTTGTAGCTTCCCGAGGGGCCGGCTATGCCCGAGATCCCACTGCTGGCGGCGAAGCCAAGCACGTTTTGGCGGACCGAATAGACTTTCAGGCCGGTATCCCAAAAGCGCTCGAGTGCAACGTCCCATGGCATTTTCATAACGGCGAGCGCCGACAACAGACCCTGCGCGCCCTCCCGCGTCACCAGATAGGCGGCGGCCGAGCCTTGCGGGCCATGCAGCGCACGACCGATCTCGTCGCCTTCCGTCGTCTCGACGGCGCGCATGAAGAAGCTCATGCGATGGTTGGTCAGCTTGATGACGTCGAAATCCGGCACCGCCGCGATGATGGCCTCGATGCGCCGTATGGTGTTTTCGCTGAAGAGGACGTCGTCCTCGACAATCAGGCCATAGGCGCCGCCACCCGCGAGGAATGCCTCCAGCGCCTGGATATGGCTGCGGTAACAGGCATATTCGCCCGAAAGGATGTCGCGCCCGCTCAGCTTGCGCGCGGCTGGCAGATCGATCTCCGTCCAGTCTTTTTCAGCAAGCGCCCGACCGTCGACGGCGGCAATGCGCTGCAAGGTCAGTCCTGCCGCTTCGGCGCTGGCGAGCAATTCGCTCCAGCGCTGGGTCTCGCGATCGAGGTTGATGGCGAAGATAGGAAGGTTCATTGAAGTTCCATGTTGAGCCGCCACCCACCTGGCCGACCTATGTATGGAAAGAAGGAGATGTTCAAGGCGACACTGTCCAGATCATGTGCAAATGCTGACCCGAATTTGCCGCATGGCGTTGGCTCATCTGATTTTATGACGCAGTCGAATATTAGCTGATCGGCTTCATGGAAGGTACTCTCGGGTCCCATGTGCCCCAAAGGGAATAGAACGGCATGGCCGGGCAGGTTCTTTAGACCTCGGATAGGTTTTGTCGGTATTTATCGGAAAAAAGGAGCCGAAGTCATGACCGACATCTGGCACTCACTCCTCGCCAACCTTGCCCTGGTCTCCATCCTCGTGGTCGCCTGGGACCTTGTGGCGGACTTCACCGGGCGTCTCTCGCGGCGGATGCAGTCGCTGCTTCTCGGCATGGTCATGTGCGTGGGCGCGATCATTTCCATGGCGACTGCCCTGTCCGTCTCCGGCTTCGTCGTCGATCTGCGCGCCGCCTTCATTGCTGCTGCCGCGTTCTTTGGCGGATGGCCGGCAATGCTCATCGCCACGGTCGGCTCCATTGTTTATCGCGTCCATCTCGGCGGGCAGGGTGCGGGTGCTGGTGTCATGGGTATCCTCATTACCGCAATCGTAGGCATTGCGTGGCACCACATCGTCGCGGCCCGATCGCGCACCATGTACGACATATTCGGTCTGGGCGTAACGGTCGCTCTCGCCGGGCTGATCACGCTCCTGGTCATCCCGGCGCAAGCCGTCACGGGCCTTGTGCAGCAGAGCACGTTCCCCTCCCTCGTATTCCGCTTTCTCAGCACAATCATCATCGGCGTCCTGCTCGACCGGCAGCAGCGCCGGCGGGAGCTCTTGATGTCCAACATGACCTACCGGGCCATGGTTCGCGAACTGCCGGATTGCCTGAACATAAAAGATGTCGACGGCCGCTTCATCGCCGCCAACCCCGCCACCGCCGAAATGGTTCGCGCCGCTTCGGTCGACGATCTGATCGGCAAGACGGATTTCGATTTCTACCCCAGGGAGGTGGCCGAACGCTTCCGGCAGGATGAGATGGGCGCGCTGGAGGCCGGGCAGACGTTGCGGATCGACCAGCCCGCGCTTTTCCCCGATGGGCGGCAAGGTTGGCTCTACACGCTCAAGGCCCCTTTTCGCGACGAGGCCGGCAAGATCGTCGGCGTCATCACCTACAATCGCGACATCACCGAGCAGAAGCGCACCGCCCAGCTCAAGAACGATTTCATTTCCACGGTCAGCCACGAATTGCGGACCCCGCTGACCTCCATCCGCGGCTCGCTTGGCCTGATCGCGGCCGGTGTGGCCGGCGAACTGCCGCCCAAGGCCGCCAATCTCGTCAACATCGCGCACACCAACAGCGAAAGGCTGGTTCTTCTCATCAACGACATTCTGGATATGGAGAAGATCGAATCGGGCGTGATCACCTTCAAGATCAAGCAGATGCCTGTCCGTCAGGTCCTGGAGCAGGCCATTGCCGCCAGCTCCAACTACATGGCTGACAGCCGGATCAGGATCGTTCTGATCGACGATGCCCCGCGCGCCGAGGCCAACATCGATCCGGATCGCCTGCATCAGGTGATGGCGAACCTCCTGTCGAATGCGATCAAGTTCTCGCATGCCGACGGTACTGTCACAGTGAAATTCCAGCGTCATGACCACGACATGCTGCGGATTTCCGTGATGGACCAGGGCGCTGGCATCCCGGAGGCTTTCCGCGGCCGTATATTCGGAAAATTCGAGCAGGCCGACGCCTCCAGCACCCGTAAGATAGGCGGCACCGGCCTGGGCTTGAGCATCGTCAAGGCCATTACCGAAAAACTGGGCGGAGCCGTTTCCTTCGAAACCGAGGAAGGCAAGGGAACCTCGTTCCACGTGGACCTTGCAGAAGTACGCAGGCACCACCCAAGGCCGTATCCGCCACCGCACCTGACACGGAAGCCCGATGGCCGCCTACGGGTTCTGATCTGTGAAGACGAGACCGACGTCGCCGCAGTGATTGCGGCACTCTTGGATGCGGAAGGCTTTTCCAGCGACGTCGCACCCGATATCGCCACCGCAAAGGCGCTTCTGCGGTCCCGCGAATACGTGGCCTTGACCCTCGATATCAAGCTGGCGGGGGAATCCGGCATCAAACTCTTCCATGACATTAGGGCATCGCCGGTGAATTCCGACATTTCGGTCATCGTCATCTCCGCCGTTGCCGATGAGGCCAGGCGTTCGCTCAACGGCAGCGCCGTCGGTATCGTCGACTGGCTGGAGAAGCCGGTGGATTCAAAGCGGCTTCACGCCGCCCTTGCCAAGATCCTTGCTGGCAGGACCGAGCAGAGGCCGAAGATTCTCCATGTCGAGGACGATGAGGGCGTGCTTGCGGTGATGTCGGAGGGGTTGGGTTCGGGTGTCTCGATTACTTCGGCGAAGACGCTCAAGGACGCCCGGGAGGCGATCGCGCGGCATCTCTTCGACCTGGTTATCCTGGATATTGCACTCCCCGACGGCTCGGGGTTGGACCTGCTGGCCGATCTGCCGCTCGAGACCGGGGTCATAGTGTTTTCGGCGGCGGAGCTCGATCAGAAACTAGGTGATCGCGTGCAGGCCATCATGACCAAGACCAGGGCGTCGGAAATCGATGTGGCAAAGCTGGTCAGGAGCATGTTGGTTTCGCCCCGCACTCAACCTGCCGCGCACGCCAAGGAGTGACGCTCATGCCCGCAAGGATTCTCTATGTGGATGACGAGGACGATATCCGCGAAATCGCCCAGATGTCGCTGGAGCTCGAGCCGGAATTCGAGGTGCGGTCCTGCCCGTCCGGCATGCAGGCGCTGGTCGATGCCGCCGAATGGCGGCCCGACCTCATTCTGCTCGACGTAATGATGCCGGACATGGATGGGCCGGAGACGCTGAGGCGCCTGGCCGAGTCCGGGCCGACGGCTTCGATACCTGTGGTGTTCATCACCGCGCGCACCCAGACGCATGAAGTCGAACGCTATCTGGCGATGGGGGCGGTAGGGGTGATCGCCAAGCCGTTCGACCCGCTTGCGCTTGCCGGTGAAGTCAAAAGATTGCTTCTATCGCGCGCCTGAGCCGACGTTTGGCGTGGGCACCGAGCGCAGTCTGGCTGCAGACTGTGCGACGCCGTTCACGGCTCCTATACCATGTCGCCTTATTCATCTACTGATTGTGCCGAGGTGCAGGCGTAGCGAATCAGGTTGTCTATAATCGCGCGGCATCGGCGGAGCTAGGCGAGAGATTGAGAAGAATGTGTCTGTCTGCATGAACCGCGTTGGCGGACGTCGGTTCATGGATCAATCACTCCGGGGGGCAAGCGGCAAAACGAGGCGCGAACCGGAGCAAGGCTGGTGAACGGAGCGAAGGCAAGAGTTCTGATTTGCGATGACGATCCCCTCTTGCTCGAACTGATGGAATTCAGGCTCAGGGCAAAGGGATACGAGGTCATCAAGGCCATAGACGGGGCGGAAGCGCTCTTGAAGGCGGAGCATGAGGCGCCGGACATCATCGTGCTCGATGCGATGATGCCCAAGGCCGACGGCCTGGAGGTTCTTGCCCGCATCAAGAGCGACCCGGCTTTGTCGGAAATCCCGGTTGTCATGCTGACCGCCCGCAAGGGCGAAAGGGACATCGTCTCGGCCCTTGAGAAGGGAGCCGACGACTACCTTGTGAAACCCTTCATTCCCGAGGAGCTCCTGGCCCGGCTTGCGCGCCTGCTGGCGCGCAAGAGCGGCAAACGCTGATGTGGCGTGGCCGTCGCGCTGTCCTTGCGGCATGCGTTTTCCTGGCGGTTGAATCGGCGCCTGCCGCCGCGCTGGCCCAGGCGGTCGATGAACTGTACGCTTCCGGCGTCAAGGCCAGGCAAGCCCAGCATTTCGACGAGGCGGCGGAGCTGTTGCGGCGTGCGCTGGCGCTCAAGCCCGACAATGCCGACGCCCTGGTGCAACTTGGCTTCGCCGAGCTTGGCCGCAACAATCTGCCGGCGGCGCGTGAAGCCTTTTCCAGGGCGCTTGCGCTTGCGCCGACCTATCTGGATGCCAGCTTCGGCATCGCTCAGGTCGAGTTCCGCTCAGGCAATCTGGACGCCGCGCTGCAACTGGCAGAAGAGGTGTCGCGTGCCGAGCGGGGCAATGCCGACGCGGCGATGCTTGTCGCCAACATCCGCAAGGCCCAGCAGGCCGACAGCAGCAAGCAGAAGCCTGCGACCGCGAGGAAGAAGCTGCGCCCGCCGCGGCCGGATCCTGTCGCCGGCCTGATGGAGAAGGGCCAGAGATTGCGGGCGGCGGGACAATTGCCCGAGGCGGAGAACGCCTATCGCCGCGCGCTGCGGCTGGCGCCTAAAAACACCGACATCCTGGTCGCCATGGGTCTCGTGGCGGGCTCCCAACAGAAATTCGACGAGGCCGGGCATTTCTTCGACCAGGCGCTGGCAATCAGGCCCGGCCTTCTCGACGCCCGCCTCGGCAAGGTCCGCCTGGCGATCTGGCAGGGCAACGTGCCGCGCGCCCGCGCAACGGTTGATGACGTGCTTGGCACTGTGCCTGACAATGCCGAGGCGCTCGGCCTCGACGCGCGGATTTCCCTGATCGAGCAGGATTACACGCGGGCCGAGCAATCGTTTCAGCGGGTTCTGGCGATCGATCCTCGCAATGCCGAAGCGCTGGTGGGAATCGGCGATGTGCGCCGCGCCCGTGGCGACGACGACGCCGCGCGCGATGCCTACCGGCAGGCGCTTGCCCTCGAACCCGGCTCGCGCGACATCGAGCAGAGACTAGCTGCGTCACCGCCGCGCAAATGGCGGCTCGATATCGGTAGCGAAGTGAGCGACCTCACCGATGGACTTGGTGATTGGACAGACAGTTCGACCGGCCTTGCCTATCGGCTCACCCCGCAGACGACCATTTCGGGCCGCACCCGGATGGCGACTCGCTACGGTCGCACCGATGTTCAGATTGATGGCCGTATCGACCAGGCCTTTTCGCCCACGGTTTCGGCCTATGTGCTGGCAGCGGCGACGCCGGATGCCGACTTCCTGGCACGATATTCGGTCGGGGCCGGCGCTTCGTGGCGGATCATGGCGCCCGCGAAAGCGCTCGGCCCGTTCTCGCTCAACATCGATGCTCGCTATGACAATTTCGCCACCGCCGAGGTCTCCACAATCTCGCCCTGGGTGCAAGTCTATGTCCTGGACGGCCGGCTGGGGCTTTCGGCACGTTGGGTCCACGCAGCCGACGATATCGGCACGCGCGCCGATGGTTATGTGCTGCGGGCCGATCTTGCAGTTACCCCGAGAGTCAATGTGTTCGGTGGCTATGCGGATGCCCCCGAGATCTCCGACGGCACGCTGGTGCCGACGCGTACCGTCTTTACCGGAATCTCCTGGGACGTCACCGATCCGCTGACGCTGCGCGGCAGCCTCGCCCATGAGCAGCGCCCGACATTCGACCGAACCATATTCGGGCTCGGCCTAACCACGCGGTTCTGATCATGTTGTACATCTGGCACCTATCCATCCTGCTCAGTGCCCTTTCCCTGGCGATCATGCTTCTGCTGATCACGCGCCGAGTGCTGCACGAGCGCCGGGGGACGGCGAGCGCCGATCAGCGGCGCCTTCTTCTGACGGCGCTGATCGCCTTCACCGAAAATCGGGATCGCGAGGCATTGAAGACGGCGCTGCTGGCGGTGCCGGCGAGGGTGGCGGTCGATGCCGGCTTCGAGTTTATTTCGCTGTTGCGCGGCGAGGAGCACGACGAGCTCCTCTCAGCCTTCAACGAATGTGGCCTGCCGGCGCTTGTCGGCACCCAACTGGAAAAAGGCAACGGCGCCGAACGCATCCACGCGGCCGAGATGCTGGCGGCCCTGCGTTCGGAAAACGCGGTGGCAAGCCTGCTTTCGGCACTCGACCGCGACGGATCACGTGAGGTCAGGATCGCCGTCGCGATCGCGCTCTGCGATCTCGGCGCTTTGCCGCCGCTCGTCATAACGCTGCGCAAGATCGGCGTGGCGGGACAGCGCTCGCGACGCCTGATCGAGCTTTTCAGGCGCTTTCCGCCAAAGCGGTTCGACGAACTCAGGGATTACGCCGGACGTCAGGACGCGGTGCCTTTCATCAGGGCGGCCGCAATCGATGCGCTTGCCCGCAACGGCGGGTTCCGGTTTGGTGAGTTCTTTGCTCGCGCGGCCGGCGATCCGTCATCGGAGGTTGCCGCAGCCGCATTGCGGGCACTCGGCCTGACCGGACATGCCAATGCGCCGGCCATCCTGATCAAGGCGATGGAAAATGGCGGCTGGGATGTACGCGCCGACGCTGCCGATGCGGCGGGCCGCCTCGGCCTGTCTGAACTCGCCCCGCCCCTCGCGCAGCTTATGGACGACGAGGCATGGACTGTGCGCTATGCCGCTGCCAACGCGCTCCGCTCGTTTGGCCAGAAGGGAGAGCAGGTGCTGCGCGAGATCGCCGCCAGCGACGTCTCGCGCAGGCAGCGCACAGCCTCGCTGATCCTTGCCGAGGGGCCAGCCACCTGATGTTCGACTGGAGCCAAGAGATCGTTCTGGGGGCCTCCATCCTGTCCTGGTTCATCATCGGGGCGGGGCTGGCGCAGACGGCGATCTACCTGCTGCAGCTCATCATCGCCGCCTACGCCCTGTCCAAGCGCCCGCCGGTCGCGCGTTCGGCTCTGCTGTGGCACCGCTATGGCGACGTAGCGCCGCCGATCGCGCTGCTGGTGCCCGCCTACAATGAGGAAGTGAACGTGGTCGAGAGCGTGCACTCGATGCTGGCGCTCGAATATCCGAATTTCGAGGTCATCGTCATCAACGACGGCTCGAAGGATCAGACTCTGCAGCGCCTTATCGAAGGCTTCAAGCTGGTGAAATTCCACCGGCCCTATGAGGAGGCCCTGACACACAAGCCGATCCGCGGCCTCTATTCCTCGCCGATGACAGAACGGCTGTTTGTGGTCGACAAGGAAAATGGCGGCAAGGCCGATGCCCAGAATGCCGGCGTCAATGTCTGCCGCGCGCCTCTCTTTTGTGTGATCGACGGCGACTCCATCCTCGAGCCCGATGCACTGATGCGCGCGGCCCAGCCCTTCATCGACGATCCCGAGCGCACCATCGCCGTCGGCGGCACGATCCGCATCGCCAATGGATCGAGGATCGAAGCGGGCAGGGTGCGCGAGATCCGCCTGCCCAGCCGGTTGCTGGCACTGTTCCAAGTGGTCGAATATCTGCGGGCCTTCCTTATGGCACGGCTGGCCTGGAGCCGCATCAACACGTTGATGCTGGTGTCCGGCGCCTTCGGCGTGTTCCGCCGCGCCGAAGTGGTGGCGGTTGGCGGCTTCACCAAGGGGTCGATGGGCGAGGACATGGACCTTGTGATCAAGCTGCATCGCCACATGATGGACACCAAACGCAAATACCGCATCCAGTTCATTCCGGAGCCGGTGTGCTGGACAGAAGCGCCAGAGTCACTGCGCGTTCTAGCCAGGCAACGCACGCGCTGGCAGCGCGGTGCGCTTGAGTGCTTCTTCCGCTACCGCTCCATGCTCTTCAATCCCCGCTATGGGCGGGTCGGCTTCCTCGGCTTTGGCCACATACTGATTGTCGATGTGCTTGGGCCGATATCGGAGGTGCTGGGCTATGTGCTGATCCCAGCCTTTTGGCTACTCGGCATCCTCTCGACCGAATATCTCTTGGCATTCACGTCGCTGGTTTTCACCTACGGCGTTTGCGTGAGCGTGTGTTCGCTGGTTCTCGAAGAAGCCGAGCTTCAGCGTTTTCCGCGCGCGCGGGACCTTGCCGTGCTCACGGCCGTGGCGGTGATCGAGAATTTCGGCTACCGCCAGCTCAACAATTTCTGGCGCGTGAAGGGCTGGTGGCAATATCTGCGCGCCGACCAGAGCTGGGGCGAGATGACCAGGACCGGCCTGACTGGACCGAAGAAGTGAGCCTCTTCGGTTGAGTCACTTCAGCGTCCGCTCGATCTCCGCAATAAGCGCATCGAGCGCAGTATGTGCGACATCCGATCGCTCGATCAGCAGCGTCTCAAGCTCGGACGCTCGCACGCTGATACCCGGAAAGCCGAACGTTCCGGCCCCACCCGCCAGCGAGTGGGCGATCCCGATCAGCGTATCGTCGGAACTGCTGCCGGGCACAGCCCTCCTCTCACGGGCGGCCTTCAACTCCACGAGCCGATCCGCACACCGGGCAAGGAAACGTTGCTGCAAGGAAGCGAAGGGATCGTTTGAGATAGGGCGATGCTCCATTGCGGGACGTCGAGGGTATTCAAGCAGAAAGCGGCGCGGGTTGGAACGGACTGTTTGTCGAGCACGATCTCCTGTCAGAGGAGAACGGCGCCAGGCTGGTCTGCAACGACACCGGCATGCCTGTGCTATGGGCGGCCGCTCCGCCATCACTAGAAAGGTGTTTGGCTGGGGCGCCAGGATTCGAACCTGGGAATGTCGGTACCAAAAACCGATGCCTTACCACTTGGCGACGCCCCAATTGCCGTCAGAGTCGCTTGTGCGGCGCGTTATTAGCAGAGCAGCCAAAAAGCACAATCCTTATGAGTGACGGTTGGAACGCTCGAATTGGGCAGGCAACGCAGCACTGCCAAATGATATGCAGCGGGCTATTCGGACCACACCGCCATCTCGTTTCCGGCTGGATCGACGAAGTGGAAGCGCCGGCCGCCGGGGAACGGGAAGATCGGTTTGACGAGCGTGCCGCCGGCGCTTTCGACAGCGTCGAGGGTTTGCTCCAGATCCCTGCTGTAGAGCATGGGCAGCGGCTTTGATGGCGCTTCCGCGGCATCTGCCTGGAAGCCTCCGTCCAGGCCTTCGGCAAAGGCCGAATAGGTCGGCCCATAATCGGTGAACGACCAGGCAAAGGCAGTACTGTAGAAAGCCTTCAGCCGGTCCAGCGTTCCACCGGTCGCGGGCATTTCCAGATAGTCGAGTTTTCCGGGCAGTTTCATGGCGCACCTGTTTGTTCCCTTTATGTTCTACATCAAAAACCTCGGAATGGCAAGTCATTTTGCCGCATCTTCGGACGCGGCTTTTGCTTAATCGATTGTAGAAGGCCGACCGCTTTGCCGGCGCTTGCCTTTCGCACTGCAGCATCATATCGCTCCAAGGACGGACCGGCGGAACTTTCCGTTTCGCCAATCTTTCCAATCTCCTGCAACCGGAGAGCGATGCATGACCAAATGGGTTTTCACCTTTGGCGATGGTGCGGCGGAAGGCCGTGCCAGCGACAAGAATCTCCTGGGCGGCAAGGGCGCCAACCTAGCCGAGATGTGCAGCCTGGGGCTGCCGGTGCCGCCGGGCTTCACCATCACCACGGAGGTCTGCAACGCCTACTACGCCAACGGCCGTATTTATCCGGCCGGGTTGGAAGCCGATGTCGCGGTCGCGCTCGATCACATCGGCCGGCTGACCGGCCGTCGGTTCGGCGACCCGTCGAAACTGCTGCTGGTGTCGGTGCGTTCGGGCGCTCGCGCCTCGATGCCCGGCATGATGGACACCGTGCTCAATCTGGGCCTGAACGACGAGACGGTCGAGGCGCTGGCCGCCGATTCCGGCGATGCGCGCTTTGCCTATGACAGCTACCGCCGCTTCATCCAGATGTATTCCGATGTCGTCATGGGCCTCGACCATGAGGTGTTCGAGGAAATCCTGGAGGATCAGAAGGGCGGGCTCGGGCACGAGCTCGACACCGAACTGACGGCGCTCGAATGGCAAGGCGTCATCGCGCTCTACAAGGCCAAGGTCGAGGAAGAGCTCGGCAGGCCTTTTCCGCAGGATCCGCACGAGCAGCTCTGGGGCGCGATATCAGCCGTGTTCTCGAGTTGGATGAACAACCGCGCCATCACCTATCGCCGCCTGCACGATATTCCCGAAAGCTGGGGCACGGCGGTCAACGTCCAGGCCATGGTGTTCGGCAATATGGGCGAAACCTCGGCCACCGGCGTTGCCTTCACGCGCAACCCTTCGACCGGCGAAAAGATGCTCTATGGCGAGTTCCTGGTGAACGCGCAGGGCGAGGACGTCGTCGCCGGCATCCGCACGCCGCAGAACATCACCGAAGCGGCGCGTATCGCAGCCGGCTCGGACAAGCCGTCGCTGCAGAAGCTGATGCCTGACGCGTTCCAGTCCTTTGTCACCATCTCCGACAATCTGGAGAAGCACTACCGCGACATGCAGGATCTCGAATTCACCATCGAGCGCGGCAAATTGTGGATGCTGCAGACCCGCTCCGGCAAGCGCACCGCCAAGGCGGCGCTGAAAATTGCCGTCGAGATGGCGCAGGACAGGCTGATCACGAAAGAGGAAGCCGTCGCCCGTATCGACCCGGCCTCGCTCGACCAGTTGCTGCATCCGACCATCGACCCCAAAGCCGCGCGCGATGTCATTGGCATTGGCCTGCCGGCGTCGCCCGGTGCCGCCACCGGCGAGATCGTCTTTTCCTCCGGTGACGCCGAGGAATTGAAGACGCAAGGCCGCAAGGCGATCCTGGTGCGCATCGAAACCAGCCCCGAAGACATCCACGGCATGCATGCGGCGGAAGGCATCCTGACCACGCGCGGCGGCATGACCAGCCACGCCGCGGTGGTGGCACGCGGCATGGGCAAGCCTTGCGTCTCCGGGGCCGGCTCGCTGCGTGTCGACTACAAGGCCGGCACGCTGATGGCGATGGGCTCGACCTTCCGCAAGGGCGACATCGTCACCATCGATGGCAGCAATGGCCAGATATTGAAGGGCGCCGTATCGATGCTGCAGCCGGAACTTTCCGGCGATTTCGCCGCCATCATGGAATGGGCGGACGCGGTGCGCCGCATGAAAGTACGAACCAATGCGGAAACGCCGCTCGACGCGCGCATGGCGCGTTCCTTCGGCGCTGAAGGCATCGGCCTTTGCCGCACCGAGCACATGTTCTTCGACGGCGAGCGCATCGTCGCCATGCGCGAGATGATCCTGGCCGACACCGAAAAGGACCGGCGCATCGCACTCGCTAAGCTTCTGCCCATGCAGCGCTCGGACTTCCTCGAACTGTTCGAGATCATGGCCGGCCTGCCGGTGACGATCCGCCTGCTCGATCCGCCGTTGCACGAATTCCTGCCGAAGACCGAGGAGGAGGTGGCCGAGGTCGCCGCCGCCATGAAGGTGTCGCCGGACAAGCTCAGGCAGCGCACCGAGGCGCTGCACGAGTTCAACCCCATGCTCGGCCATCGCGGCTGCCGCCTGGCTGTCTCCTATCCCGAGATCGCCGAGATGCAGGCACGCGCCATTTTCGAGGCGGCGGTGGAGGCCGGCAGGAAGGCCGGCGCCCTGGTGGTCCCCGAGATCATGGTGCCGTTGGTCGGCCTGGTGAAGGAACTCGATTACGTCAAGGCGCGCATCGATGCGGTTGCCAAGAGCGTCATGGAGGAAACCGGCGTCAAGATCGATTACCTCACGGGAACCATGATTGAGCTCCCCCGCGCCGCGATCCGTGCCCATGTCATTGCAGAGTCGGCCGAATTCTTCTCCTTCGGCACCAATGACCTGACCCAGACGACCTTCGGCATCTCGCGCGACGATGCGGCCTCGTTCCTGGAAACCTACCGCCAGAAGGGCATTATCGATCAGGACCCGTTCGTCTCGCTCGACATCGACGGCGTCGGCGAACTGGTGCGCATGGCCGCGCAAAAGGGCAAGGCGACGCGGCCAGACATCAAGCTCGGCATCTGCGGCGAACATGGCGGCGATCCGTCCTCGATCCGCTTTTGCGAAGAGGTCGGCCTCGACTACGTGTCCTGTTCGCCCTATCGCGTGCCGATCGCCAGGCTGGCGGCCGCGCAGGCAGCGGTGCTGGTTGCGAAGGCAGGCCGCCGATAGGATCCATCCAGCTTACCGTTTTGTAAGGCAATTCACGCGAACGTGCTGGCGGCGTCGCGTAATCTCGACATTGTTCCTGCCCAATTTGCGGCCATCCGCAAATTGCTCCCGGAAACAGATGCTGCAGATTTCTCCCGCGCCGTTCCACTCGATCCTGGTCATCCAAACTAAGTTCATAGGCGATCTCGTCCTCGCCTCGGCGCTCGCCAAAAACCTGCGGCTCGAATTCCCCGGCGCCAGCATCGTCTTTCTGTGCGAGGCCCGCTTCGAGAGCTTCGTCATGGCCCATGGTATCGCTTCCGAGGTGGTCGCATTCAGGCGCGACCGCATGCGCGGAACGCCCTTGGAGCGCGGGAAGGAGCTCTACGCCATGGTGCGGGCGTTACGCCGCTTCCGTTTCGACCTGACCATCGACCTGACCGATTCGAAGACGTCGCGCATGGTCACCGGGCTCGTCAACGCCAAGACCCGTGTCGGTTACAATCCTTCCGAAAGACCCTTGCGTATGTTGGAGCGGCAACCCGCCAATGTCTTTGCCAAGCCCTACGGCTTTGATGGTCAGCATTTCCTGTACCGCTACCTCTCGCCGCTCGAAGCGCTCGGCATCGAACTTCGCACGGTGATTCCGAACCTTCAGCCGCTGCCATCGGAGACGGCGAAAGCATTGGCGCTGCTGGGTAAGCACCATCTGCGGCCAAACGCATTCATCGCCGTGCATGCGGGTGCAAGCTTCGAGGGCCGACGTTGGCAGCCGGAGCGGTTTGCAGCAGTGATCGTCGAGATTGCCGGCGAGACCAGCCTGGATGTCGTCTTGGTGGGCGGCCCGGACGAGCGCGAGATCGCCGAACGTATCGTCGCCAGAACCGCGCCCTCGGTCGTCAATCTCGTCGGTGACCTGTCGCTTGAAAGCCTGCTGGCGTTGCTGAAACAGGCTCGGCTGTTTCTCGGCAATGAGAGCGGCCCGATGCACATGGCCGCAGCCACCGGAACCCCGGTTGTCGGATTGTTCGGTCTGACGGAGCCGTCGCGCTGGGGGCCCGTCGGCGTGCCCAGCATCTCGCTCCAGCCGCCGATGCCTTGCGCCTGCATGGCCGAAAACCTCTGCCGCGCGCCGGATCCGAGCAAAGCATGCTGCGTCTGGGGCCTAGAGGTCAAGCCTGTGGTCGATGCGGTGCGCGAGGTTCTTTCGCGCACCGAAATGAAGCTGGAACGCGCCATCTGAGATCATGCGCCGCATGCACGACCGCTCTCGACGCGGTGGAATGACCTGTCGCCCACAGGAACGGTCACATTGTCGCGGAGCGCTTTTCAGCTATGCATCATCCCGATTTCCGCCTTCATGCGGGTCGTTGGGATGCCTGCTTGAAATGACGGGTCCGGGAATCGGTTTGATGCGCCTGCTGCAAAAAAATCTCTGTATGATCGCCATGTCGTGGGCGATGGCATCCGCCAGCCATGCCGCGCCGCTCGTCGAGCCGACGCTGCACATCAAGTCGCAGGCGAGCGGAGCCGGCCGTGTGGCGCTTACGCTCGACGCGTGCGGTGGACAGACCGACAACCGGATCCTTTCGGCATTGGTGGACAATAAGATCCCCGCCACCATTTTCGTCACCGGCATCTGGCTGAAGCGAAATGCCGCCGCCGTCGAGATCATGCGGGCGCATCCCGATCTGTTCGAACTGGAAAATCACGGCGGCCACCACATTCCGGCGGTCGACACGCCGCGGAAAATCTATGGCATCCGCAGTGCCGGCAGCCCGGACGCGGTGCTGGCCGAGGTCGAATCGGGAGCCGCCGCTCTTGCCGGGACCGGCGAGCCGGCACCGAAATGGTTCCGTGGCGCAACCGCCGAATACAGCCCGTCGGCAATCGCCATGATCCGCAAGCTTGGCTTCAAGGTCGCGGGTTTCTCGATAAACGGCGACGGTGGCTCTTTGCTCGGCGCCAAGGAAACCGCCCGGCGCATCGCGGCGGCCAAGGACGGCGACGTCATCATCTCGCACATCAACCAGCCGACCCATGCGGCCGGCGAAGGCGTGGTGCAGGGGCTGCTGGCGCTCAAGGCCAAGGGCTTGACCTTCGTGCGGCTCGACGATGCCGAAGGCATCGGCAACAACGGCACGACGGAGTGAGTGGCCAGCCGAGCGGAGCTCGATGCCTTCGGCGTCGGCTCAGTCCGGTTTGGCTTCGATCGTGACCTTGCTGGCATAGAATGCGCCGTGGTTGCGGATCTCAGCCATCTCGTCGAAAGGCCGCTCATAGGCCCACATGGCGTTCTGGCCGGTTTCCCCGGCAGGCAGCACGCTCCAATAGCTTGCATCGCCCTTGTAGGGGCAATGGGTCGAGTGGTCGGTGCGGCCGAGCTTGCCGAAATCGATGTCGGCGAACGGAATGTAGAACGCCGCCGGATAGGGGGCCTCGGTCAGCACCTTGGCCTTCGCTGTTGAAGCGATGACCACGTCTCCGGCACGCACGGTAACGGTGCCGGCATAGGACTCGATGGTGATGATTTTGTCCGGGTTGCGTTGGAAACCGGGTGCGGGGTTGGCGATCTGATCCATGCGGGGGCTCTCCTTGCGTCGACTTTAAGGTGTGTCGCGCAAGCGCATTGTGCAAGCCGCTATCGCCATCCAGTACGCAAAACTTGCCGGGCCGACGCCGATGGATCGCGCCTTGGAACCCTCGAGATACTTGTCGTCAGCTGTCAGGCAGCGGCCTTGAACACGTCCATGAGACCGGCATAGGCGGCAGCGATCCCGGCGACCGGGTTGCTGCTTCTCGATACGGTCTCGACCTTCAAGGAACCGCCGCCGGTAGGCAAGGTGAGCAGCAGGAACTGGCGGTTTCCGCCATCGCCGACTGACGCGGCTGCGACGTGCTGGTCCTCGCCCTGATTCTGGACGCACATCTTGAACAGCAGCGTGCCGCCGACCGCTTCCAGCGCGCCGCCGACAACTTCAACAAATTCATCTTCGGAAACAGTCTTTGTGTCCGGCACCACATCGGCCAGACTTTCGGCAAGCGTACTCTCGAGAGCCTTGTCGTCGAGCTGCGCGTCCATGCGAACCTCTTTCAGTCGCCAATCGCACCCCTTTGCCCGTTAACGAAACTTAACGCGGACGATGGCCGGATTGTGGCGGTTTTCCACCAATGCGGCGCTGGGTGGTGCTGGCGGCTGGACAATCGGCCGGTTCGCTCCACAATAGCCCGAAAAGCACAACGCAAAAGCGTGAGGGAGGACCGAATGCTGGGACTGATGCAGGAATGGCCGCTGCTTTGCCATAAGCTCATCGACAATGCCGAGCGGCAGCATGGCGTGCGTAAGATCGTGACGCGCTCGATCGAGGGGCCGATCGTGCGTACCACTTACGCCGACATCCATCGTCGTGCCCTGAAGGTCGCCCAGCGGCTGGAGCGCGACGGCTATGGGCTGGGCGACCGCATCGCGACGCTGGCCTGGAACACCGCACGCCATATCGAGGCCTGGTACGGCATCATGGGCATCGGCGCCATCTACCACACGCTCAATCCGCGGCTGTTTCCCGAGCAGATCGTCTGGATCATGAACCATGCCGAGGACAAGGCAGTCTTCGTCGACCTGACCTTCGTGCCGCTGCTCGAGAAAATCGCCGGCGCCGTAAAATCGCTGAAACAGGTGATCGTGCTGACCGACAGGGCGCATATGCCGCCGACGACATTGCCCAACGCGGTCGCCTATGAAGACTGGCTTGACGAGGCGGATGGCGACTTCGCCTGGAAGACCTTCGACGAAAGCACCGCCGCCGGCATGTGCTACACGTCCGGGACCACGGGCGATCCCAAGGGCGTCGTCTACAGCCATCGTTCGAACGTGCTGCACGCCATGATCGCTGCCATGCCCGACGCCATGGGACTGTCGTCGCGCGATACGATCCTGCCTGTCGTGCCGATGTTTCACGCCAATGCCTGGGGCCTTGGCCAGAGCGGGCCGATGATCGGTGCCAAGCTGGTCATGCCCGGCTGCAAGATGGATGGCGCCTCGATCTATGAATTGCTCGACACCGAGAAGGTGACCTTCAGCGCCGCCGTGCCGACCGTCTGGATGATGCTGCTGCAGCATCTGGAGGAGACCGGCAAGAAGCTTCCCTATCTGAACAAGGTTGTCATCGGCGGCTCGTCGTGCCCGCGCGCGATCATGACCAAGTTCCAGCAGAACTACGATGTCCAGGTCATCCATGCGTGGGGTATGACCGAAATGTCGCCGCTCGGCACGCTGTGCACCCTGAAGCCGGACCATGCCGGTCTTGAGGGCGAAGCCCGGCTCGATGTCCAGCAGAAACAGGGCTATCCGCCCTTCGGCGTCGAAATGAAGGTGACCGACGACGACAACAACGAGCAGCCTTGGGACGGCAAGACTTTTGGCCGCCTGAAAGTGCGTGGGCCGGCCGTTGCCCGTGCCTATTATGGCGGCGCCGGCGTGGAGCAGTTCGATGAGGATGGCTGGTTCGACACTGGCGACGTCGCCCACATCGACGCCGGCGGCTACATGCAGATCACCGATCGCGCCAAGGACGTCATCAAGTCCGGCGGCGAATGGATTTCGACCATCGACCTCGAGAATCTGGCTGTTGGCCATCCCGATGTCGCCGAGGCGGCAGCCATCGGCGTTCAGCATTCGAAATGGGGCGAACGGCCGCTGCTGGTCGTCGTCCGCAAACCGGGCAAGGAACCGACCAAGGCTGACATTCTCGACTTCATGGACGGCAAGGTGGCCAAATGGTGGATGCCGGACGATGTCGCTTTCGTCGGTGAAATTCCGCACACCGCCACCGGCAAGATCCAGAAGATCACCTTGCGCCAGCAATTCAAGGACTATCGCCTGCCGACGGATTGACGCGATGGTGCATGTTTCGGCTTCATGCCATCGCAAAAAGGCACTAAGTCTCCGTTCGGGTTGGGGCAGCACGGAAAACGATGGTTAGCATTCCTGAACGGCAAACGTCGAAGGCGGCCGGCTGGTCGCGGCGCACGGCCGCTTTTTCGTTGGTGCTGCTGCTGACGGTCTTCGTCGGCCATCGCTTCGATCTCGTCGAAACACCTGTCTTTCTGTGGGTGCTGGGCATTGTCGCGCTGCTGGCGGCGATGGCGCTGTTGTTTGCCGGGTTTGCCTTTTCGCGGCTCTGGAATTTCGGCGACCGCGGCGGTCGCGACCTGACGGTCGGCGCGCTGCTGGCACTGCTGGTGCTCGCACCCTATGGCGTCGCCGCCTACTGGGCGACGATCTATCCGCCGCTCAGGGATATCTCGACGGATTTCGACGAACCGCCGGCGCTCGACGTGAGCGACCGGAGGAAGGATATGAACGTGCTTGCGCCGTCGACGCCTGGGGAACAGCGGCTGCAGACCGATAGCTATCCGCTGGTCAGCGCACGCAGCTACGACCTGCCGTTCGAGACCGTCGTCAATGCCGTCGAAACCGTGCTCGACCGGCGCGACTGGGAGCTGTCGGAACCCTATCCCGATCTCGCCGGGCAAAGCGAGGTGACCATCACCGCCGTCGCCAAGGGCTTCGTGATCGGCCTTCCCGCCGACGTGGCGATCCGCGTGACGGACGATGGCGACACGGTCATCGTCGACATGCGGTCGGCATCCCGCTACGGCCGCTACGACCTCGGCGACAATGCGGCGCGCATCACCGAATTTCTCGCGGAACTCGACCAGGAAGTCGCCGGTCAGGTTGGCGCCGCTCCGGTCGAATGAGACCCAGGGGAGGCTATTCGCCAGGGTGGAACTCTCCTTTGAACAAGACTGTCGCGACCGGTCCAATCGGATTGGCGATCCGGCTCTCCAGGACTTCGACAAGTTTGCGTCCGACACCCGCTATGTCCACGAAATGAACGCCGATCTTCGCAGGCAGGAAGCGCGATAGCCGCGTGCTGTCCCGAGTGACAATGTGGATGTCACTCCCTGGCGCGAGACCTCTTCTGCCGAGAGCGTGTAATGCCCCCAGAAGGCCCAGTTCGTTGGCGCATGCCAAGCCCGTCGGCGGATCTGACCAGGCCAGCATGCGATCGAACCAGGCTGCGCTCGATTCCATGGTGAACATTCCATGACCGATCAGCGACTGGTCGATCGGAATACCAGCCTCGGCCATTGCCCTTCCATACCCGGAAAGACGCATGGCACTCGCCTGGTCGCCCGGAACGAGAAGTTGCAGCGCAATGCGTCGGCAGCCCTTGTCCATGAGCCGCCGGGTCGCCTCGTAGGCAATCTGTTCATTGTCGATGTCGACATAAGGATATGCTGTATCCAGGTCAGTTCTTCCAAACGCGACGAATGGCATGCCTCTATCCAGCAATAGCTTAACGCGCGGATCACCCGAGACCATGCGTGTGATAATCAGTCCGTCTGTGCTGCCCGCCTGAAGCTGTCGCTGCACACTCTCGATGGGATCATCATCGGGCGTGGTGGAGTAGATGGATAGGCTATAACCCGCTTGCCGCGCCGCCAGCGTCATGCCTTCGATTAACGGAAGCTTCAACAGATCGGACAGATGATCTTTTGTTTCCATCGGGTATATTGCTGTCATCGTCAGCGTGCGGCCAGTTTTGAGCGCGAAGCCATGATGATTTGGCACATAGCCGACCCGCTGCGCCACTTCCTTGACGCGAGCGATGGTGGCGGGATGAACCTCCGGCCCATCCTTCAGCGCGCGGGATACCGTGGTGACCGAAAGGGAAAGTTCCGCCGCGATCTGTTTCAGGTTGGTCATGTCGCCCGACCTCATTTGCGAAAGCGCCGGCTGATTTGCTGACTTCCACTACGTGACCGAATTCCACCTCACGGTCAATCCAAGCTCTCGCTAAAGCAGCTTGACTCTCCTGCAATTGGATGCAATCGTAACGTTACGATTGTCAAGAATTGGCCATTTTGAGCGCGTCTCAACAAATTCTAGGGAGGAGAACCTATGTCTTGGTTACGCATTTCCTTGACGGCATTAGCATTCTCGGCCGCCGTGCCGGTCTATGCCCAATCAGTCACCATCACGACCGCGGGCGGCGATTATGGCAACGCCATGAAGGAAGCCATGTGGGCCCCCGCTGCAAAAGAGCTTGGCTATGATGTCCGCGAGGAGACCCTCAGCGACGGCTTGGCCGCCCTGAAGATGCAGGTCACCTCGGGCGCGGTCACAACCGACGTCATTCACCTGGGCTCACCGGAGGGCGCGCAGGCCGCCGCACAGTCGCTGCTGGAGCCGCTCGACTACAAGATCATCGATCCAAAGGCCGTGCCGGATGGCGCAAAGTCCGACTACTGCTATCCGTTCGACTCCTATGGCACCGTCATGTCCTGGAACACCAAGACCTATGGCGAGAACCCGCCAAAGACATGGGCGGAGTTCTGGGATGTTGCCAAATTTCCGGGCCGTCGCGCCCTCCGCGCCAATGCACAGGACTCGATCGAGATCGCGCTGCTCTCGGACGGCGTAGCACCGGCCGACGTGTATTCCGTGCTCAGCACGCCGGAGGGCCTGGATCGCGCGATCAAGCGGCTTGAAGCGATCAAACCAAATGTCGCGGTGTGGTGGACTTCGGGAGCTCAGTCTGCGCAGTTGCTGAAAGATGGCGAGGCGGATTTGGTCGTTACCTGGAACGGGCGGGCCCAAACCGTGAAAGCGGATGGCGGCGCGGTCGATTACACGTTCAAGGGTTCCGTCATCGGTACGGATTGCCTCGGGGTACCGAAGGGGGCGCCGAACAAGGAAGCGGCCATGAAACTCATCGCGGCGATGACACAGCCCGCGCGCGTGGCGAAGCTGACCGATTTCATCGCTTATGGCCCGGTCAATCCTGCTGGCTATGAGGGTGGCCTTATTCCCGAGGACCGTCTGAAGACCCTTGCGACCGCGCCTGAAAATGCCGGCACTTCGGTGTTTTCGAATGCGGACTGGTGGGTCAAGAATGGCGAAGCTGCTCAAAAAACCTTCGATGAGATGATGGCCCGCTGAGTCTCAGCTTTAAGGCTGAAGCACATGATGAAGTCGCTCCCGATCACCATCGACAGCGTGCGCAAGACCTACGGATCTTACGTCGCGCTGGACGATGTCTCGCTCGACATTCAGGCTGGCGAATTTCTCACGCTCTTGGGGCCGTCCGGATCGGGCAAGACCACGCTGCTCATGGCTTTGGCCGGATTTGTCCGGCCCGATTCCGGTAAACTTTTGTTGGACGATCGGGACATTACCCGCCTGGCCCCCAACAAGCGCGACATCGGCATAGTCTTCCAGAACTACGCCCTGTTTCCCCACATGAACGTTCTGGCAAATGTCGAGTATCCGTTGGTGCTGCGCAAGACGCCGAAAGCCGAGGCCCGCCAGAGGGCACTCGACACTTTGGCCCGCGTGAAGCTTGAAGGTTTGGCGGAGCGCAACATTGCCGCATTGTCCGGCGGCCAGCGCCAGCGGGTGGCGTTGGCGCGGGCGATCGTCTTTGAGCCACGCGTGATGCTGATGGACGAGCCGTTGTCGGCGCTCGACAAGAACCTGCGCGAAACCATGCAGTACGAGATCCGGCGTCTGCACGATGATCTGGGGATCACCACCATCTATGTGACGCATGACCAGCGCGAAGCGCTAATCATGTCCGACAGGATCGCGGTGATGAATTCCGGCCGCATCCAGCAGATCGATACGCCACAGCGGATCTATGATCGTCCATCGACCCGCTTCGTCGCGGAGTTCATGGGCGAGGCCAACATTGTGGCCCCGGGCTCGGCGCGCAGAATAGACGGCGCCGATGCGTCACGCGAAGCTCTGATGATCCGCGCGGAATGCTTCCATCTTGATGCGAAGCTCGTCGGGCCAGACGGGGTGGCCCTTGAGGGAACGCTGCGCGCCAAGGCGTTTCGTGGCGAGAACTGGCTTTTGACGCTGGCGCTTGACGGCGGGCAAGAGATACTTGTCTGCATTCCGGCGGCGCTGGCCAGCGGCTGCGCCGAACTTGCCGCCGGTCAGCGGGTGACCGCCTATGCACCAGCAGCGAAAGTTCACGCGATACCGGGAGTGGTAGCGTGACCGTCCTTGCCGATCCTGCGCTCGCGGCAGACGCGCGACGCGAGCGGCGGTTCTTCCTCTCGCTTTCACTGCCTGCGCTGTTCATCGTCGGACTGGCGGCGATAATGCCTATCCTATGGATCATCCGGCAATCCTTCCTGACCACGGGGGGCGAGTACACCGTCGGCAACTACGAGAAGGTGCTTTCGAGCGGGCTGACATGGTCGGCACTGGTCACAACCCTTGAACTGTCCCTGGGCACGCTGGCGATCTGCATTCTTCTCGGTACTCCCCTGGCGCTCGCCCTGGCCAGCGCCAGACCAAGGGTGGCCAATTTGCTGATGGCCTTCGTCATGCTGCCGTTGTGGACCTCCATTCTGGTGCGCACCTATGGCTGGCTCGTGCTGTTGCGGCGCGATGGCCTGATCAACGCAACTTTGACGGGTTCAGGCCTGACAGCTGAGCCATTGCCGCTGGTCTACAATTTCACGGGAACGCTGATCGGCATGGTTCACTACATGCTGCCGCTTTTTCTGCTGCCCGTTTATGCGGCGATGCGCGATATCGATGCAAACCTCGTCCGCGCGTCGGCGAGCATGGGCGCCACTCTCGGGCAAACGATCCGCACGGTCATCCTGCCGCTTTCGGCCGGCGGCATCTTCTCGGGTTCGATCATCGTCTTCATTTACACCATAGGGTTCTTCATCACGCCCGCGGTGCTTGGCGGCGGCAAGGTAAATCCGCTTTCCACCCGGATCGAGCGCACGCTATCGACCTTCCAGGATTGGGGCTCGGCGAGCGTCCTGGGCATTCTGCTCCTCGTTCTTATGGCGTTGGTGGGGGTGATGTTCCTGGCTGCGCGGCGGCTCATTGCCGGACGCAGCATCGGCACAGCCCATGCTTGAAGCCTATCCAGACAGCAGGCTGGCCCGCATCCTCCTGTGGAGCTTTTGTGCGCTCGTTATGGCGTTCCTGATGCTGCCGACGCTCGTCGTCGTCCCGCTCTCCTTTTCGGCGTCCAATCTTCTCGAGTTCCCACCGCGCGCATACTCGTTGCGCTGGTACGAGACTTTCTTCGGTTCGGCGACATGGATGGCCGCACTCAGGACGAGCCTGATCCTCGGCACATTGACAGCGATGATCACAGTGCCGCTGGGGCTTCTGGCCGGCATCTCGATCAACCGGCTCGGCGGAAAGGCCGCCGTAACCATTCAGGGCGTTCTGCTCACCCCGTCCATTGTGCCGGGGATCCTGCTCGCGATCGGTCTCTTCTTTGTTCTGGCGGCGCAACGTCTTGTCGGAACGCTGTTCGGTGTCCTGGTCGGACATGTGGTACTAGCCATTCCGGTCGCGTGCATTGTGTTGTTGCCCGCCTTGGCCCGCTTTGACTGGAACCAGGTTCAGGCGGCGCGCAGCCTGGGCGCAAACTGGGCGAGAGCCATTGGCGGAATAATTGTCCCCCAACTTCAGATCAGTCTGTTGTTGGCCACACTGATGGCCTTCCTGACCTCGCTAGACGAATCCGTCATTTCGATCTTCGTCGCGAGTGGTCAAAACAGCACGCTGCCGAAGCTCATGTTCCTGTCGCTGCGCGATCAGATCGACCCGACCATCGCGGCGATTTCGACCTTGTGGACCGTCATCGTCGTGGTCGTTGTCCTGGTCGTGACCCTTCGCCAAAAATCCTGAGCGAGACTGAAAACATGCCCAACAATCATCATGCAGCCGACGATCTGGCCGATCATTCAACGGACATACCCCAAGTGGGGTTGGCGATCATCACCGGATCGGCGAATTGGGGTCTCGCCTTTCCGGAAGATGTCGAAGTTGATGGCGTCCGCACCTTGCAGCGAGACATGAGTTTCCAAACGCCTTTCGGTCCCAGCGACAATTGGAAGCTGCTCGAATTCGATGCATCTATTACCGTCGAGGGCAAAACGAAACGTGCCCTGTGCATGTATTCGCACGGCAATCCCCGAGACCATATCGACCATTCCTGTCATCGCCGCGCGTTCTGGGTGTTGATGAGTGCGGGTGTAAAGCAGATTCTCTCCTGCTCGACCATTGGCGCCGTCAACAAGGCTATCAAGCCCGGCGACATGGTGGTGAACGCCGATATCCTCGAACTGACGCAGACCCCGTTTTCACTGCTTCCCGGCCGCCAGAGCTTCGACTGCTCGGGCAAGCAGATCGTATGTCCAAGATGTGCGGCATTGTTGGCCGAGACCGCCCGGCGCCATTGGCCAGCCGAATGCCGCGTCCATGGCATCGAGCAGCAGTTGGTGGCTGCCCACTGCTACGGGCCGCGACTGACAACTCCCGCCGAAGCTCTGGCATATCGAAACATGGGAGCGGACGTGCTCAACCACTCGATCGCCCCTGAGGCCACCTTATCGCGCGAGATCGGCGCCTGTTTCGTGCCCCTGGCGTTCGTCACGGCCGGTTTCAACGACTATATGGACCGCGAGCGCCAGAAATTGCTGCAGGAGCACGTGCTGCCGAGCCTCTCTATGACAGCCTCGCGGGTTGCGCTGGAGACCGCGGCACGTCTTCCAACGGATCCCGAATGCTCTTGCCAGGGCTTGAAGTCGCCTCAGCCAGCAGAGCGCTCCAGCCGGTTCTAGAGCGAATGGCGCCGATAGCCTATCCGGCCGGCGTGAAAATGCCGTCGATGGCCGGTGCGGCATCGGTCACAACCAGGCCGCGCGCCGTCAGATCCTCGAGATGGGCAAGCACCGACAATCCGGCGGCACCATGCAGCCGCGGGTCGGTGTCCCTGTAGATCGCCTTGACCATGTCCACGATCGTCCGGTCGCCTTCTCTGACCCGCTCCAGTATGGCGCGCTCGCGCATCTTGCGATGCGTCTTCAACCCGCGCATGAAAGCGCGCGGTGCTGTCACCGGCCCGCCATGTCCGGGCAACAGCAAGCGGTCCCCGCGTTCGATCAAGCGATCCAGCGAGGCCATGTAGTCGGCCATCGCTCCATCCGGCGGGGCGACGATGGAGGTTGCCCAGGCCATGACATGATCGGCCGAAAACAGGATGCCGGTTCCCTCCAGCGCGCCAATTCTTTCCAGCGCGAATGCCGCATGATTGGCGGTGTGGCCCGGGGTCAGAACCGTCCTGATCGACCAGCCGTCGCCGTCGACCACCTCGCCGTCGGGCAGGGCGACATCAGGGACGAAAGCCGTGTCGGCACTGGCGTCGAGCGCATTGGTCTCGCCGATATGCAGGGCTCTTGCCGGCCGGTGCGGCCCCTCTGCCAGCACGAGGGCGCCGGTGCGCTCTTTCAGCCGGGCCGCCAGCGGGGAGTGGTCGCGATGCGTATGGCTGACGAAGATATGGCTGACCGGCCGGTCTGCGATCACGCCGAGCAGGGTCCGCAGATGCGCCTCGTCATCCGGCCCCGGATCGATCACCGCCAGCGTATCGCGGCCAATTATGTAGCTGTTGGTGCCGTGAAAGGTGAAAGGGCTTGGATTGCGGGCCGTGATGCGCTGGACATCGGGCGCGACGTTCACCCCCTGGCCATAGAAGGGGTCGAAGCCGGTATCGAATTTCAGTGCCATGCATCGGTGCCTTGTTTCGGGAAACGGCAAAACCGATTGCCGCATAACACGCAAGCCAATATAGGAGGATGTGAGGCCGCGAACATCGGTGTGCGGCAATCGGATTGGGGAAATACCATGGCAATTGCAACTACGATGCGTCCGCTTGTTTCTCTGGCTCTGCCGCAAAATGGCGCGGCGCGGCTGGCAACGCAGCTTTTCCTGGCCATCGCCGGAACGCTTGTGCTGACCCTGTCGGCCAAGACCAAGGTTATGCTCGGGCCGGTCGACATTTCGATGCAGACGCTGGCCGTGCTGCTGATCGCCGCCGCCTTCGGCATGCGTCTCGGCGTCGCCACCCTGCTGCTCTACATGGCCGAGGGCGCCATGGGCTTCCCCGTCTTCCAGAGCACGCCTGAAAAGGGCATCGGCATTGCCTACATGCTCGGCTCGACCGGCGGTTATCTCGCCGGCTTCGTGGTCATGGCGGCCATTGTCGGCTGGGCGGCGGATCGCGGTTGGGACCGCCATCCGATCAAGCTTTTCAACGCCATGCTGGTTGCCGAATTCGTCATGATGGCAATGGGCTTTGCCTGGCTGGCGCTGCTCATCGGTCCGGAAAAGTCGTGGCAGTTCGGCGTCGTGCCGTTCATCGTCGGCGACCTGATCAAGGTGGCTCTGGCGGCAAGCCTGGTGCCGGCCGTCTGGACGCTGCTCAAGCGCGGCTGAAGCGCGCGATCGAAGAAACGGCCAGGGGCAATCAAGCCACTGGCCGGAGCGGCGTGACTGGCCGATTCCGGTCTGGTGTCCGCCAACCTCGATAGATTGTCGGTTATATCGCCCTAGACGCTGCGACATCTTCAGTAATGATCATCAAGCCGCTTTATTAGCCCAGGCTTTTCAATTCCCGAACTGTTGACCTAAGAAATAGATGCTTGCTGGCGCAGCCGCGCTGTCGTAGCTCTTGGTCTTCGACTGTATCGAATCGCCGGGGGGCGAGACGTCCGATTCGTTGTTGTGAGCGATCAGGTCAGATGCACTATCGCGCTGGTCTGTCGCCGACACGGCAGCTTCGGGGAAGGGGGGAAGACGTTGAATGTCGCAGCGTCGACTATTGTCGGAAGCCGGCACTTCCTGTTCAGGATTCGGTTTCAACTGCTTGGCGGACTGACATTCGCGATTTTTGCGCCGGCGATCATCCGGATTGTCTTCAATCCTGAATTTATCTATTCGGCCAATCTTCAGGTCACGGTGGCCGCTGCGGTCATCGCGCACCTTGTGGGCTTTTTGTCCTATCGCCGCATCGGAAATTTCCCGGGCGTGGCCGCGGCAAGTTACATCTTGCCGACATTTGCCCTGTCCTACGGGGCTGTTTTCCTGACCATCTTCTTTTTTCGGTTCGAGTACAGCCGGTTTCAGGCCGCCGCCAGTTTCACGCAGTCCACGCTCTGGTACTTCGGCCTGAGCCTGTTGACGCGGCGTCTCGATCCGTACCGGCTCGTGGTGATCCCCGGCGGAGATGTCGAGCGCCTCAAGACGTTACCGGGTGTGCAATGGTTTTGGATCAAGTCGACCAGTACGATAATCGAAAGAGCCAGCGGCGTGGTTGTTGATCTGCGTGCCGATCTTGGCGCGGAATGGGAACGATACATCGCGGATCGGGCCCTTTCGGGAACGCCCGTATACCACGTCAAGCAGGTCAGCGAGTCGCTGACCGGTCGGGTCGAGATCGAGCACCTGTCGGAAAACACGCTTGGTTCGCTCAATCCGAACCAAGCCTATCTCAAGATCAAGCAGGCGGTCGACTGGGTCTCGGCACTTGTCTTGATTATCGTTTTTTCCCCGGTTCTGGCGTTGATAGCACTGCTGATCCGGCTGGATTCCGATGGTCCTGCGCTGTTTCGCCAGCAGCGCATGGGCTACCGGGGCAAGATCTGCACGGTCTACAAGTTTCGCTCGATGAGGCAGCATGCTGGCGCCGGCAGCGACAAGGAGAGGGCGATCACCAGGCACGACGATGATCGCATCACCCGAGTCGGGCGTTTCCTGCGAAAATCCAGGATCGACGAACTGCCGCAGGTCATCAACATCCTGCGTGGCGAAATGAGTTGGATCGGACCGCGACCGGAAGCTGTCGTGCTGTCACAGTGGTACGAGGCTGAGCTGCCATTCTATCGCTACAGGCATATCGTCAGGCCAGGCATAAGTGGGTGGGCACAAGTAAATCAGGGGCATGTGGCTGCCGTCGATGACGTTATGGAAAAATTGCACTATGATTTCTATTACATAAAAAACTTTTCGCCTTGGTTGGACGTTTTGATAACCCTCAAGGCAATGAAAACGATGCTTACCGGCTTTGGTGCGAGATAACCAATGCGAAGCATGGCTCTGGAATAGCAAGCGCAGGAAGCAGATGGATCTCGCCTCCAGGAAAATAGCGATCATCGGGCTTGGCTATGTCGGCCTGCCGCTGGCGGTCGCCTTCGGTGCCGGCAGGGATGTCGTCGGTTTCGACATCGACCAGTCGAGGGTGGACGCGCTGAGGCGTGGCGACGACCATACGCTGGAAGCCAGCAGCGAGGAGATCAGTGCTGCGTCGCGGCTGACATTCACCACCGACAAGGCCGATCTGCGCGATTGCGGGATTTTCATCGTCACGGTTCCGACGCCGATCGACAGGGCCAATCGTCCGGATCTGAAACCGTTGATCATGGCATCGACTTTGGTCGGTGAGGTCATATCGCCAGGCGCGGTGGTGATCTTCGAATCGACGGTCTACCCCGGCTGCACGGAAGAGGTGTGCGCTCCGCTGATCGAGAAACATTCGGGGCTGCGCTACAATGAGGGGTTCTTCCTCGGCTACAGTCCCGAGCGCATCAATCCGGGCGACCGCGAGCATCGGTTGCAAACGATCGTCAAGGTCACCAGCGGCTCGACGCCGGAAGCGGCCGAAGGTATCGATGCGCTCTATGCCTCGATCGTGCCGGCAGGCACACACCGTACCTCGAGCATTGCGGTCGCCGAAGCGGCCAAGGTCATCGAGAACACTCAGCGCGACCTCAACATCGCGCTGATGAACGAGCTGTCGCTTATCTTCGGCAAGCTCGGCATCGACACGTCCGAAGTGCTGGAAGCCGCCGGCACCAAATGGAATTTCCTGCGCTTCACGCCTGGTCTCGTCGGCGGCCACTGCATCGGCGTCGATCCCTACTATCTCACCCACAAGGCCCAGGAACTCGGCTATCATCCGGAGGTGATTCTTGCCGGCCGCCGTATCAATGACGGCATGGGTCAGCACGCGGCGGATCAGACGGCCCGCCTGATGATGCGCAAGGGAATACCTGTCGTTGGCAGCCGGATTCTGGTGATGGGCGCGGCCTTCAAGGAAAATTGTCCGGACCTGAGGAATTCCAAGGTCGCCGATATCGTTGCCCAACTGAAGGAATACAATGCCGGCATCGACATATGGGACCCCTGGGTCAACGCGCAGGAATGCGCGCGTGCCTTCGGCATAGCCAGCATGAAGGACATTCCCGATCAGCGCTATGACGGCGTTATCGTGGCCGTCGGCCACAGGCAGTTCCGCGCGCTGGGCGTCGACGGCCTGCAGGCGCTTTGCAAGACCCCGAGCGTCATCTACGACATCAAGGGTCTGTTCCCCAGGCATGTTACGGATGGGCGCTTCTGATGAGGGTTCTGGTCACCGGCGCCGCCGGCTTCATAGGCTATCACGTGTCGAAGCGGCTGCTGGAGCGCGGCGACGAGGTCGTCGGCATCGACAACGTCAACGACTACTACGATCCGCAGATCAAGGAGGCGAGGCTGCGGCTGCTGGACGAGGCGAGCCGCAAGACCAATGCGGGCTATCAGTTCATCCGCGGCAATCTCGCCGACAGAAGCGTGGTCGATGCCTGCTTTGCCGACCACGCATTCGACCGGGTGATCCATCTCGCCGCCCAGGCCGGGGTTCGCTACAGCCTGGAAAACCCGCACGCCTATGTCGAAAGCAACATCATCGCCTACACCAACATGCTGGAGGCCTGCCGCAACAACTCCGTTGCGCACCTGACCTATGCCAGCACCTCGAGCGTCTATGGCGCCAACACCGACATGCCGTTTTCCGAGCACCGGCCAGCCGACCACCCGCTGCAGTTCTACGCCGCGACCAAGCGCGCCAACGAGCTGATGGCGCACAGCTACAGCCATTTGTTCGGGCTGCCGACAACCGGGCTTCGCTTCTTCACCGTGTATGGCCCTTGGGGGCGCCCGGACATGGCGCTGTTCCTGTTCACCAGGAACATCCTGGCCGGTGCGCCGATCAAGCTGTTCAACAACGGCAATCACACGCGCGACTTCACCTATGTCGATGACATCGCCGAAGGCGTGATCCGCGCCAGCGACAGCCCGGCCACGGGCAATGCCGCCTGGGACTCCAGCCGTCCCGATCCGGCCACAAGCAGCGCCCCCTGGCGCATCTTCAACATCGGCAACAACAACCCGGTGAAGCTGACCGCCTATGTCGAGGCGCTGGAAAACGCGCTGGGCCGCAAAGCCATCGTCGAACTCTTGCCGCTGCAGCCCGGCGACGTGCCCGATACCTTCGCCGACACCTCGGCGCTGGAGCAGGCGGTCGGCTACCGCCCGACGACGACAGTGACCGAAGGGGTGGGGCGGTTCGTCGAGTGGTACCAGGCGTATTTCGGGCGGGGATAAAGCTTCGACATCAAGCTGAGGCGCCGGCCACTCCTCCCAAGCTGGTAGAGTAAACCCGCCGCTCCATTTTCGAAGCGACGGGCTCTCGCCCACCCCATACCAGTCAATGCAATTTAGATGCCAACTTTTTTGACCCGCTATGGGGCAAAGCCGTCGCCAACCTACCCAGCCGTAGGCGGCAGCACTGGCCCAGTAGTGTTCCACCGGATGAACTCGACTTCCTTCCCGGTGACTTCCCGCACCGCCTTTAACAGTACCTCATGCAAGACGCGCGTCTGCCTGTAGTGATCGCAATGCGGAGATATGAACGGCTTGACGATGCTTAGGTGCAGCGCTTCTGCTGCCATCAGAAAGCGCTCGATTTCAGCCTTCGATAATTGCTTTGACGGCTTTGACCTAGCCATTGCTACCCCCTAAACCGCTCTGTGTACCAGGTGATCTTCCCCCCGACCTTTATCGGCTTGTGAACCACTAGGCGCTTTGGCAAATGCTCAGGATGCACCTCTAGAAGAGTGATCTTGATCTGTGGCTTGCATCGGCTGCAATCGAATTTCAGCGAGAGCGGATCGACGCCGCCCCCGTAGACCATCATCAAATCGACCGATCGGCAGTAGCGAACATTGCCGCAACTGCACTCTGCTTTCACAAGCATATTGTGCCGGGTCGCTTTGCCCAGCGTGTCGATCGGATCATGCGCCATAGCCCTAAAAGAGGAACATATTCCTCTTTGGTCAAGGGGCTCTTGACTCTCTTGTTCCTATTTTGTTCACTGACAGGCAGGAAAGTCACAGGAGGCGGGCTATGAAGCTTCGCTTGGAGATAACGGGCGCTTCGCCCGATGAGCAGCAACGCGGCATTGAAGCTGCGCGGGCGGTCTTTGCCGCTGCGGGAATATCAGCCGAGCAGGCAGCCGATGGAATGTTCGCGCTAGAGGGCTGGGACGATGCCAACTTTCAGGACGATGAAGCACCGACGGAAGACGAGGATGCAGCAGCATCAATCTGGATGGATGCCAACAAGGCTGCCGTCGCGGCGTGCTGCGCCAATTGGCCTGCCGATGCGGTGCCTGAGAACTTTCTCTTCCTTGAATTGGTAGAGTGAGCATGTGCGGACGCTACACGAGATATCTGACCTGGTCGGAAATCCACCGGCTATATCGACTGACGGCGCCCGCAGAAACCGGTCGCAATGATGCCCCTCGCTACAACATCGCCCCGACTGAGGAAGTCCCATTCGTCACCGCCGGCGAGAACGGCAACCACAAGCTCCGCGAGGGTCGCTGGTGGCTAGTTCCTTTCTGGGCGAAGGAGATGCCCAAGGCGGCGATGTTCAACGCCAGGATCGAAGGCATAGACACTGCGCCGGCCTTCCGCGATGCCTTCAAGTCGAAGCGCTGTCTGATCCCCGCCGACGGCTTCTACGAATGGACCATCTCTCCAGCAGATGGCAAAAAAGACCCTTGGCACATCTACTTGCCCGATCACGCGCCGTTCTCGTTTGCCGGCCTGTGGGCCTACAATTCCAACCTCGAAATCACCAGTTGCACCATCATCACCGAGCCGGCCGGCGAGCCGATGAAGAACTTGCACGATCGGCAGCCGGTCATCCTCGACCAAGCCTACTATGACGCGTGGCTGGATCCGGCGACGCCCAAGGACGACTTGAAAGACATTCTCAGCCACGACATCGACGGTCAACTGCAGTTCAATCGCGTCGGTCGCGACGTCAACTCGACGCTAATCAACAAGCAGCCCAATGACCATCCCTCCTTGGTCGGGCCTATCAATCCTCTCTAACTATGCTGATTTGCGGCCCTTCGCCTTTGGCCGGTCTTGGTTGATGCCTTCGTTGGCGAGGCTCTTTCGAAGAACCGAGGCCAGATCGACCACGTTCTCCTTAGGTTTCGGCGCCGGTTTAGGGGGCTTTTTGCCCTTGCGCTTGGCGTCGATCATGGCAATCAACGCATCCTCGTAGGTGTCCTCGAATTTCGAAGGATCGAACTTCGTCACCTTCTTGTCGATAAGGAGCCCCGCGATTTCGAGCAAATCCGCATCGTATTTCGGGCTCTTCACATCGTCGAAGACGGTGTCTTCCGACGTCATCTCATTGTGGGTGCGCAACTCGGTCAGCAGCATCCCTTTTTCAAACGGCTGTATCAACACTTCCCGCCCGCGCTGATAGAGTACGACGCAGGAGCGTGCCGCGACGCGCTTCTTCGCCATCGCATCGCGCAGGACGGCAAAGGCCTCCAGGGAGGCGCCATCTGCCGGGATCAAGTAGTATGGTTTTTCCAGATAACGTGTGTCGATCTCGGCAACCGGAACGAAGGAATCGACGTCAAGTGTATGCTGCGACGTAAGCTTCAGTTTCTTTAACTCGTCCGGCTCGACGTGGATGAAATCATCCTTGTCCGCCTCATACCCTTTGATCTGATCCTCGGCTTCGACAACGTCGCCAGTCTCTTCATCGACATAGGCGCTTTTGACGGGTAAACCGTCCTTGCGGTTCAAAATCTTGAAGTGGATCTTGGATGCCTCGCTTGTGGCACCCACTATCTTCACCCCGCATGACACGGAACCGACCCTCAGAAAGCCCTTCCAGACCGCGCGTGGCGCCACCATGCCGTTTCTCCTAGACGTGCCGATGTTCCGCACAACGCCAGGCACACGGTTCTGTTCCGCAGGGGGAGCCCTCGTCGCCAGCGTTAGTCATTCCTCCTCTCGGTAATCGAGCAGCTTCGCATGGCGTAGCCTTTCCTCGCCCTTCAGGAACCTGACGCGGCCGACGAGACCAGGCTTCAGCCATTCGGCCTTTTCCTTCTTTAGACCCATCGGAACTGGTCCCCCGACCTTCCCTTGAACACGATCCCATAGTTGCCGACGCTTGTCGGCTTTAAAGGCAACGAACGCGCCGCCGGCATATTGGCCCTTGTCGGCCATGAGCACCATTGCGGGCTTTCCGGCCTCGCGCTGCACGCCAATGATGTCCATTTCCTTTTCGGCATAGCACTTGATCTTGCGCCAGTTCATCGTCGGCCCGCTACGGTAGATGCTGTCCTTGCGCTTCGAGACCATGCCCTCGAGCCCCGCCTTGTCGACCAGGTGATAAACCGCGTCGCCGGTGCCGGGCATGGCTTTGCTGACCTGAATGCGGCCGACGGCTGGAATCAGTGCCTGCAGGATTTCGCGGCGGTCTTCCACCGGCATGTTGCGCAAATCATGTCCGTTCAGGTGCAGGAGATCGAACGCCACCAAATACAAGTCGCGCGACGGCTTACGGCGGGTGACGGCTGATTGCAGGGCGTGGAAGTCGGACAGGCCGGCCTCGTTGACGGTGATTGCCTCGCCGTCGATGATGAAACTTTCCGCCTCGATCGCCTCCGCCTCTCCGGCAAGTTCGATATAGCGGCCGGTCCAATCGTATCCGTTCTTGGTGAACAGCCGGATCCCGTTTTCATCCTTGATAATCTGGGTCCGATACCCGTCGAATTTGATCTCATGAAGCCATTCGTCGCCTTGCGGTGGCCTGTCGACCAGCTCGGGCTCCATTGGCTTGATGAACTTCAGAGGCATGCGCTGACTCGCATAGTGCGATTCAATTAGCGCGCGCTAAAATGGTTCCGGAACATTTTAGACGAATTGAATGTTTGATAGCTGTGACGAAACTATCCGACCTTGGCCCGCCGATTCCCGGCAAGCAGCACGACGGCGAGCCTGCCGACGATCAAGAGAATTTCATGATTTGCCCGGTATGCGGCCAGCGGCTCGACATGCGTGACTTCCGCCAGGTCGCTTGGCACGATCAGCCCCAACATGAGCCGTTGGAACTGGAGCTCTATGTCACGAGCCGGAATGGGTAGCGATTGCGGACGTGGTCGTTGAAATATCGGCCCTTGGCAAAGGCAGCTTTGAACGCGGTGAAGGTCTCAACCGGTACGTCCAAAAACTCATAGTGCTTCCCGCTGGCTACAAACCAGACCGAGAGAATCCTGGTGTTCGGCTCATAGTCGAACTTGCGTATCGAGGTCGACGGCATGCTGCACCAGTTTGCCGGGCCGAATTCAGCGTGACGCGATATGGGCCGCATTCTAACTAGCCCCATCGTTTTCGGTTCCGGGACAACAAGAAACCCCGCCACCTTTCGGGAGCGGCGGGCCTGGGGGCGATTGAGTTTTGGGTATTTTTGGGTATCTTTTTGGGTATGGCTCTGAAGGTAGGTTCCTTGCAAATTACCCCCGAAATCCTTGCCTTGGTCTCGGAGATCGAAGAATTCAAAGGGGCTTGGCGAGCGCTGGGAGCGCTCGCGCCACAGCGCCTATCGGCTCTGCGCCGCGTTGCGACCATCGAGAGCATTGGCTCTTCTACCCGTATCGAAGGAAGCAGGCTCACTGACGGCGAAGTAGAGCGGCTGCTCGCCAACCTCGACATCAAATTCTTTGAATCCCGAGACGAGCAGGAAGTCGCCGGATATGCACAGGTCATAGAAATGATCTTCGCGCATTTCGATGCGATTGATCTGACCGAAAACCACCTGACACAACTACACCGTGACCTGCTGGCGTTCAGCAACAAGGACGAGCGCCATCGCGGCGCATATAAGACACTCGCCAACAATGTCAGTGCGTTCGATGCCGAGGGGAAAGAGATTGGCGTCATCTTCGAAACGGCGACGCGCTTCGATACACCCAAGCGGATGAAGGAGCTTGTCGAGTGGACTCGCAACACACTCAGCGAGCAAAGCCTGCACCCTCTGCTCGTCGTTGCAATCTTCACGGTGGTGTTTCTGGAGATACACCCATTCCAGGACGGGAACGGACGGCTGTCGCGCGTTCTGACGACGCTCCTGCTGATGCGCAACGGATATGCGTATGTGCCTTACTCTTCCCTCGAAAGCGTGATTGAGAACAGCAAGGGAGGCTACTATCTGGCGCTACGCCAGACTCAGAGGACGATCCGCAGCCCGAACCCCAATTGGCAGCCATGGGCTGTGTATTTCCTGCGCGCTCTTCAACAGCAAAAGCGGCGGCTTGAGAAAAAATTCGAGCGGGAACGCCTTGTGCTCGGCACTTTGCCCGAACTCTCTTTTCAGATTGTTGAAGCCATCAAGGACCGCGGGCGCATAACCATCAGCGAGATCGTCAACCTGACAGGCGCAAACCGAAACACCGTCAAAAAACACCTAGCCGCTCTGGTGGAAGCGAACCATCTGGCTCAACATGGAACCGGCAAGGGAACTTGGTACGGCCGAAATAAGCGGTAAAGGCTCTAAGTCTGCGGCACAAATCCATGGCTGAGCGGTGAAACGGGGCTGCGTTTCGTCAGTGTCGGCGTGGGACGTACGATCGAGTGTCTGTTGTACTTCGTGGCGATGGCTGCATTCTTTCTGAGCGTCACCCGCCTGCGCCCAGATCAGGTCTACGGTCTTCTGCCCTTCTTTTTGATGGGTGTCATCTGTAACGGATTGGCTGCGGCGATCCAGTATTCGCTCTCCGACACGGTTGCCATACAGGGTTTGCTGCCGTTCACGATCAATGCGGGACTGTTTGCCAACCAGAACCATTTTTCAGCTTTGCTCTTCGTCTCCATCCCCTTCGTTGTCTACTATGGCCTGTTTCGCGGGCACCTTCTGTCCGGGTCGCTCGGCTTGATAACGCTGCTGCTGCTGCTTCTGGCCGCCGGTTCGCGCGCCGGTATTCTGATAGGGCTGGCGATCACCATAGTATCTGTCGTCTTTCTGTCCGCGCGCTCGAGGCTGGGCGGGTATGGAATACCCGCTGTCTTCATCGGGCTTTCGCTTTACACCATCGGGGCGTGGACGAAGATCGATGCGGAAGTGGTTGACCCGGCCTTTGGACGGGCCGAATTTGCCCGCACGACGATCGCGGGAATTGAAGAGAACTGGGCGACGGGCGTCGGCTTTGGCAGTTTTCCGAAGGTCTACCAGATTTACGAAAAGGGAGAGATGATCTTCAAGCCCTACGTCAATCACGCCCACAATGATTATCTGGAATTGGCACTTGAAGGTGGCGCGCCTGTTGTCTTTCTGGTCGCGGCCTACTCGGTATTGCTTTTTGCGTTTTCCCTTGCGGCACGGCGAGATCCGCTGCAGAAAATGGCATTTCTCTCAGTATCGTTTCTGCTCGTTCATTCCCTGGTCGATTATCCCATGCGAACGGCGGCGCTTGCGATGACTTTCGCCTATATGAATGGCATCATCTTTCACAAGGGATTCGCTGGGCGGTTAAGCCAGAGAGGCGAGTCGACCGAGGCCCATGATGACAATCTGCTTGTTCCCGTCAGGCCGGCCTTGGCAAGACGATAGCAATGCGTCGCCTGGAATTGGCCATGGATTGGCGCTGGACCGTGACCCGGTCGTTTGCCGAACGCCGAGATTGACAAGCCATTGCATGGAACCTAAGCACGGGCGGCTGGGGCCGGGGGGTTCAGGCATGTCAAGGAGAGCTTCTTGAAAGGAATTATCCTTGCTGGAGGCAGTGGAACGCGTCTTTATCCACTAACATTAGCAGTCTCTAAGCAAATTCTGCCGATATACGACAAGCCGATGATCTATTATCCGCTGAGCGTTCTGATGCTCGCGGGTATCCGGGAAATTCTGATCATTTCGACGCCGCGTGACCTGCCGGTTTTTCGCGATCTGCTTGGCGATGGATCGGAGTTCGGCCTCGACCTGTCCTATGCCGAGCAACCGCAGCCCAACGGGCTGGCGGAGGCCTTCATCATCGGCCGCAATTTCATCGGCAAGGACAACGTGTCGATGATCCTCGGCGACAACATCTATTTCGGCGATGGGCTGTCGCAGCTTTGCCGCGACGCTGCCTCGCGCGAAAAGGGCGCTTCGGTGTTCGCCTATCATGTCGAGGATCCCCAGCGTTATGGCGTGGTTTCCTTCGACAAGGCCACGGGAACGGCGCTGACGATCGAGGAAAAGCCGCAGGTGCCGAAATCCAACTGGGCGGTCACCGGTCTCTACTTCTATGACAACGACGTCGTCGACATCGCCCCTGCCATCCGTCCCTCGGCGCGCGGCGAGCTCGAGATCACGGCAGTCAACAACGTCTACCTCGAGCGCGGCCAGTTGCATGTGCATCGGTTGGGGCGCGGCTTTGCCTGGCTCGACACCGGCACGCATGACAGCCTGCATGAGGCCTCGTCATTCGTGCGCACCATCGAGCACCGCCAGGGCATCAAGGTCGCCTGTCCCGAAGAGATCGCCTTTGAACAGGGTTGGCTGACAGTGGACCAGGTTCTGCGTCGCGCCGACCACCTGGGCAAGAATGAATATGCCGCCTATCTGCGCCGGCGTGTCGTCGACCTGTCGGAGGGCTAGGCGTTGGAGGTCAGGCCCCTTGGCATCGATGGCGTGCTGGAAATCGTTCCGAAGCGACATGGCGACGCGCGCGGCTTCTTCGTGGAAACCTACAATGCCGAGCGCTTTTCGCAGGCCGGCATAGACCTGGCTTTCGTGCAGGACAATCATTCCTATTCCGCCGCGGCGGGCGTCTTGCGAGGGCTTCATTATCAGCTTGCGCCGCGCGCGCAGGACAAGCTGCTGCGCGTCATCCGGGGCAGCATTCTCGATGTGGCCGTCGACATTCGCCGCGGTTCGAAAACATTCGGAAAATGGGTCGCTCTCGAAGTGTCGGCCGAAAAGGGCAACCAGATTCTGGTGCCGAAAGGCTTCGCGCATGGCTTCGTGACGCTCGTGCCCGACACCGAGGTCCTGTATAAGGTGACCGACACCTATTCGCAGGCGCATGACCGGTCGATCCGTTTCGACGATCCCGACATCGGCATCGAATGGCCGTCATTGACCGGCGGGTTCCAACTCTCGGACAAGGACCTCAAGGCGCCGCTACTGGCTGCCGCCGAGGTGTTCGCCTGATGGATTACGTGAGGACAGCGGCATGAATTTTCTGGTGACGGGCGGTGCGGGCTTTATCGGTTCCGCGGTGTGCCGGCATCTATGCGCCAACCCGGCCTATCGGGTGACCAATCTCGACAAGCTTACCTATGCGGGAAACCTGGCCTCGCTGCGGCCGATCGAGAATGCACACAATTATCGCTTCGCGCAGGCCGACATCTGCGACGAAAGGGCCGTGCTCGACATCCTCCGGCGCGACGATATCGACATCGTCATGAACCTTGCCGCCGAGAGCCATGTCGACCGCTCGATCGATGGGCCGGGCACCTTTATCGAGACCAACATCGTCGGCACCTACAAGATGCTCAATGCCGCGCTGGAATACTGGCGCGGCCTGCCCGAAGACAGGAAGAGCCATTTCCGCTTCCATCATGTCTCGACCGATGAGGTGTTCGGCGATCTTCCCTTCGACGGCGGCATGTTCGTCGAGGAAACGCCCTACGCGCCATCCTCGCCCTATTCCGCCTCGAAAGCGGCCTCGGACCATCTGGTACGGGCCTGGCACGAAACCTATGGCCTGCCGGTCGTGCTTTCCAATTGCTCGAACAATTACGGGCCCTATCACTTTCCCGAAAAGCTGATCCCGCTGGTCATCCTCAATGCGCTCGATGAAAAGCCGCTGCCGGTCTATGGCGCCGGCACCAATGTGCGCGACTGGCTGTTCGTCGAGGATCACGCGCGCGCGCTGGAACTTGTCGCGACCAGGGGACTGCCGGGCGAAAGCTACAATGTCGGCGGCAATTCCGAGCGGACGAACCTTGGCGTCGTCGAGACGATTTGCGATCTGCTCGACAGCAGGCGGCCGCGGGCAGGGGGCAAGAGCTATCGCGACCTGATTTCCTTTGTCACCGACCGCCCCGGTCACGATCGCCGCTATGCCATCGACGCCTCGAAGATAGGCCGGGACCTGGGCTGGGCGCCCAATGAGAATTTCGACAGCGGCCTCGCCAAGACCGTCGACTGGTTTCTCGACAACACATGGTGGTGGGGACCGATCCGCGAGCAGCGCTATGCCGGTGAACGGCTGGGCGAAGCACGCAAGGGGGCGGCGTGAGGCTCGTTGTCACCGGACGCGACGGCCAGGTCGCGGCAAGCCTTCTGGAGGCCGGCCAGGGGCGTGCCGGCGTTGAGGTCATCGCCATTGGCCGTCCGCAACTCGACCTTGCAAGACCCGACACGGTGATCGAAGCCATCGCGGCCGCGAAGCCTGATATCGTCGTATCGGCTGCCGCCTACACGGCGGTGGATCAGGCCGAGGACGAGCCCGATCTGGCATTCGCGGTGAACGCCGTCGGCGCCGGCAAGGTGGCGCAAGCCGCGGCCCGCCTGGGCGTTCCCGTCATCCATCTTTCGACCGACTATGTCTTCGACGGCACCAAGGACGCGGCCTATGTCGAGACCGACGCGACCGCATCAGCCGGCGTCTATGGCGCCTCCAAGCTTGCCGGCGAGCAGGCGGTTGCAGCAGCCAATCCGCGCCATCTGATCCTGCGCACGGCATGGGTCTACAGCCCGTTCGGCAAGAATTTCGTGAAAACCATGCTGCGGCTGGCCGCCGACCGTGACGAGATCGCGGTGGTGGCCGATCAATGGGGAAATCCAACATCGGCACTTGATATCGCCGACGCAATCCTGCATGCGGCGGCACAGTTGCACGAGGGCGCCGCCACATCCGGCATCTATCATCTGGCCGGAACCGGCGAGGCCAACTGGAGCGGCTTTGCCCGCCATATCCTCGACACAAGCCGCGTGTTGGGTGGTCCCTGGGCGCGGGTACGGGACATTGCTACGATGGACTACCCAACCAAGGCGCGCCGCCCCGCCAATTCCCGGCTGTCGAGCGCGAAATTCGCGGCGGCGTTCGGCTGGAATGCACCGGACTGGCGGCAATCGACGGAAGCGGTGGTGCGCCGGCTTCTTCGGTGTGCTTGACGATGCCCTTGCCCTTCGGGAACAACGCGCTTGCCTGGACTTGAAAGACCGCGATGATTCCTTTCACTTCGACGGCATTCCGATTCCCTGACCTCGATGCTCCGTCCGCATGGATCGAGCACGTTCCATTCATGTTCTGGCTTGTCGATGCGTTCCGGCCGCATCGGTTCGTCGAGCTTGGCACGCACACCGGTGTCTCCTATTGTGCCGCCTGCCAAGCCATCGAGCTGCTGCGTCTCCCCTGCAGTTGCTATGCGATCGACACCTGGAAGGGTGACGAGCATGCCGGCTTTTACGATGAGCGGGTCTATACCGATCTGGCCACCTACCACGCTCCAAAGTATGCGGCCTTCTCGAGTCTCGTGCGGTCGACTTTCGACGCGGCTGTTGACCATTTCGAGGATGAAAGCATCGACCTGTTGCACATTGACGGACTGCACACCTACGACGCCGTTCGCCATGACTTCGAAAACTGGCGGCCGAAACTTACGCGGAATGCCATAGTGCTCTTTCACGACACGAACGTGCATGAACGCGACTTCGGAGTCTATCGACTTTGGGGTGAGGTCTCGGCGGGTCGGCCGCATTTCGAGTTCCTGCATGGGCATGGCCTGGGCGTCTTGGGGATTGGCGACAGCTACCCGAAAGCGGTCGAGGGACTTTTCGCCGCCGGTGAACAAGATCATTGCCGGGAGGCTGTACGAACCGCCTTCGCCCATCTTGGCCAGGCGGTTGCCCAGCGCGGCAATACGGCCGATGCGGTGGGACAGGCGGAAGCGCAGTGGCGGCGACAGGTCGAACAGCGCGAAAACGAGATCGCCGCGCTGACGATCGACCGCGAGCAACTCCGTGCGGTCACGCAAGCTCTGGAACTGGCCAACACGAATCTCGCGGCAAAGGACGAGGATATCGCGGTGCTTGAGCATAGGGTGGGGGAAAGCAATCAGCAGATGGCCGTGTTGAAGCACGAAATCGAGCTGATTCACAGCAGCCGAACCTGGCGTTACCGATCGATCCTGCGGAGACTTCTGTCACTTCCGAACAAGGCAATTTTCTATGCCGGACGGACTGTCGTGTTGCATCCAGTTCACCATTTGGAGGCTGTGCCATCGGGCAAGGGTGCCACGGAGTGGACAATAGCGGGTGAGGATCCGCAGTTTGAGCTCCTGTGGCCGGGCTTTGGCCCCCTGGTTCCTGGGCACTACCAAATCAGCGCACGTGTTCCGGCCGGCTCGAACGCGTTGACTGACGCGTACCTTTATGTCGACAGTGGCAAGGGCTACAACGAGATTGAGCGGATCGATCTGAGTTTTCGTTCGAACGGGAAGAGCCCGGCCGTGGCCGTGTTTTCGCTTGAGGCCGGTGCTCAAAAACTGCGTGTCGATCCGGGTGAAGGCTCTGTCAAGATTGCTATTGGCCGTGTGCGGCTGCGTCGGCTCGGCCGGATTGAATATTATGCGTCCCTCATTGGGAGAGTCGTCGCCCGCCAGGTGAAAAACCCTGGCACGCTCGTGCGGTCTGCGGCTCGTGGCATAAAGATCTGGAGGCAAAGCGGCCTTCGGGGATTTGCGGCCATGCTCCGGTCGAAGGAAGCGCTAGGTCCACCGGGCAGCGTTACGTACGAGAAGTGGATCGCGCTCAACGATACGCCAACGGAACACGACGTTGCGGATTTGAGGCAACGATTGGCCCAGTTGGAAAACAAGCCGCTTATTTCAGTGCTGATGCCGGTCTACAACACCCCGGAGAAGCTCTTGCGGGAAGCGATCGACAGCGTCCGCGCCCAGGTCTATGAGAACTGGGAGTTGTGCATAGCGGACGATTGCTCGACGAAACCGTATATGCGGCGCGTTTTGAACGAATATGCGAACCACGATCCGCGCATCAAAATCGTTTTTCGCGACACGAATGGCCATATCTCGCATGCATCCAATTCTGCGTTGGAACTGGTCACCGGTGAGTGGGTCGCATTGCTCGACCATGACGATCTTCTGCGTCCGCATGCGCTGGCCGAAATCGTGCTGGAAGTCGATCATCATCCTGATGCAGAACTGCTCTACAGCGACGAAGACAAGATCGATGCGGAAGGCAGGCGCTATGACCCCTGTTTCAAGCCGGATTTCTCGCGGGAGCTTTTCCGCTCACAGAACTATCTGAATCACCTCACCGTGCACCGGGCGGAAAATATCCGCGCCGTCGGCGGCTGGCGCCCCGGCTTCGAGGGCAGCCAGGACTATGACCTAAATCTGCGCGTCTTCGAGCGCATAGCCCCTGAGAGAATTCGGCACATTCCGAAAGTGCTCTACCACTGGCGTGCGGTGGAAGGCTCGACGGCGCTCGATGGCTCGCAAAAGAGCTACGCCTATGTGGCTGGGTTGCGTGCGCTGGAAGAACATGTCGAACGCATGGATATTCCGGCGAAAGCTGAGGAAGGTCCTGGCACACCCTGTTACCGCCTTCATTTTTTCGTCCCCGAACCGCAGCCGTTTGTAAGTCTGATCGTGCCAACGCGCGACAAGGTCGAGCTTCTTCGCAACTGTGTGGAGTCCATCCGCGAAAAGACCACCTACGGGAATTACGAGATTCTGGTGGTCGACAATGGCTCGGTGGAGGAGGAAACGCTTGCTTATTTCAGCGAGCTGAAGAATGCGAAGAATGTTCGTGTGCTCCGTTACGACAAGCCGTTCAATTATTCCGCGATCAACAATTTCGCCGTGGGAAAAGCGAAGGGCTCGATCATCGGCCTCGTCAACAACGACATCGAGGTAATCTCACCGGACTGGTTGACGGAAATGGTCTCCTGGGCCGTTCAGCCGGATGTGGGTTGCGTCGGCGCCAAGCTCTACTATGCCAATGATACGATTCAGCATGGCGGTGTGATTGTCGGATTGGGCGGCGTCGCTTGCCATTCGCACAAGGATTTCCCGCGCGATCATCCGGGATATTTTTACAGGTTGAAGGCTCTGCAGAATCTCTCCGCTGTTACGGCAGCTTGTCTCCTGATCCGCAAAAGCGTGTTTGAAGAAGTTGGTGGTCTCAACGAGGTGGACCTGACGGTAGCCTTCAACGATGTAGACCTTTGTCTGAAAGTCGGGGAAGCCGGCTATTCAAACGTCTGGACGCCCTATGCCGAGCTTTACCATCTCGAAAGCGTCTCGCGCGGCATTGATGCCGCCCCGGAGAAAATGGAACGTTTCAGCAGAGAAATTGCGTATATGCAAAGACGATGGAAAGAGATCATCGAGCGTGATCCCTTCTATTCGCCGAACTTGACCAGAGGGCGCGAAGATTTCTCGCTAAGCTGATGTCCCGGGAGCTATGATACGAGGTTCTTCTGAAGTTGTGTTGTTTCATCCAATGCAATCCAGAATCTGCGCTCCGACACTTGTTACGCGTCCATTTCAACGATGCGCAGTTGCGACCATAGTGGGAGGCGGCAAAACGGAGGTAAGGGATAAGCACATTCATGTGCCTGGTTGGGACCTGGAGGTCCTGCCATTCAACGTGATTAGGAGAAGGACCGAGGCTGCAAAGCCCGCAATGCAAAGCTCCAGGGTTTTCAGCAGGTGACTGCTATCGTAATAGAATTGAATTTTGCTCCGCCCGCTCACCTCGACGGCAGGAAAAAAATCTAAAAACTTTTTTAGCTCTACGGGCTTCCCATCCAATGTGGCTCGCCAATATTTATTGGTACGGATGGGGAAAACGACCCATCCATGTGTTGCGCCTGAATATTCCACTGTCACGTCATCCGGTCGATACGTTGCAAGGCGCACGGAGCCAAAATCTGCTTCCGGTTGCCCGTCTAGTTCGCGCACATAGTAGCCGGAGCCTAGAACCGCGTGGTTCTCGACGACGTCAATGCCCATCTCTACCGGCGTGATCGAAAAATTTTGGGGAAGGTGGGTTTTTTCAATAACTTTAATTTTTGGGATGCCGGGAAATACACTCGATCCAACCTGATAGGTTGCCCCGCCGGCGGTTTCGAAGGCCCATGCACTGAGCATCTTTTGGCTGTCGGGTTTGGTCATTGAAATGACATACCGATACGTTCCGGCCAAAAGAGGAACGTCCTTGTTGAAACCGAAGGTGGCGAATTGGTTGTCACGTATCGCCTCCGGCGGTAATTCAGCGTGAGCCACGAGAAGTTCATCTTTGTAAAGGTCAAATATCAATGCAGAGGGGGCGTAGCCCTCATTATATGTTGCCAATAACACCTGCACGCTCGTCGCACTCATGGGCTTGTCAATTACCAAGTTACCTTTGAGGGCACCGTTGTTAAGGGGGAGAGTGGGTCTCTGGCCAATGCCAGACGTTTCATATGCCAATTCGGTGGCGCATCCACTTCTGACGAGGAAGAAGCGGACAGCAGCATAGGTAATTCCTCGGCTGGAGAAATTAATGTCGGAGCATTGAATGACGGAGGCGGTATATGTTGTCTGATAAGAAGGCGCGATGTCCTGAGCTATCTTCTTTTGAGCGTCGGTGCGAAAGCCATGAGCAAATAACTCTGGCAACCGATAGTTCGACAAAGAACCAGACCCAAGAAAGCTGTCATCGGAAACAATGCTTTGACCAGGAAGAATTTTAGACAAGACATACGATATTGACGGAGTTTCTGGGAAGAATGTCTCGATGTCGGGTCTCGCATTGGTTTGCCTGAACCAGTAGCCGAGATTAATTGCCTGAAGTAGGCATATGAACAGAACGATATGTGATTTGTAGTAGGGCTCGTATTTTGATGATGTGGGAGATATGTAATGGATCGAATAGGAAGAGAGTATGGCTAATGATAATCCAAATAATATAGATGCCCTACTCCAAATGTTTAGGTCAAATCCAGGTATTAGTTTAACGAGTGCGGCAGGGGCTGCGCCAAATGCAGTTGCCATTGTGAATATCGCAATGATTAGTCCGAAGACGGCAAATCGATTGCGTGCCTTAAAAATGATATATATTGCAAAAATGGTAAGAAGGGCGGCCGGTATTCCGGCCGAAAAAGTGCGCTCAACGCCTAGATGATCCACGAAGTCTGAGCCAAACATATAGATGATGTCGTAGGGGGAGAATCCCGTTCCGCCCGTTCGGCTCGACAAATCAGTTGAATCGAGAATGTCTTTAGTTTGCAAAAGGCCGGGAAGGGCGAGGAACGCACCTGCCGTGCCTGCGCAACCTAGTCCGATAATTCGCCTGACCGGGAGCTGACTGATGCCGATGCTCCTGAAGTCGGCAAAGAGAACTACGACCCCCAGTATCAGTGACGAGATGGTTCCAAGCAGTGCCACAAACGGAAAGCCGGCCAATGCCATCAGGGCTACGCTAAGCGAGAATCCCAGAGCCCAACCCAAACGGCCTGTTTGCCAATATCGAAGTTGAGTGGCGAGAACCCATGGAATAAGAGCGCTTGTTGTCAGATGCGGCCAATGTGCCCAGGCGATGTTGAAACCGCAAAATGCGAATACCATGGCGCCGAAAACCGCTGCCGTCCGATTCCTGAACATGAAAAAAAGCAGAAAGTAAGTGCCGAAAGCAGCCAGGAGATAGTTCGTCAGAATCGCGAACGTGTACCCTATGGCCTCATTCGGCGTGAGGGCATAGATCAGAAAGGGTATTGAAAAGCCTTCGTAAGTCGGAACCTGGATGCCGGCCGCACCCAGTTGATTGAGTGGATTCCATAGCGGGATATGCCCTTCCCGCAACTCTCGCCTGAACTCCCGCCAGTTTGGAAGCCGGGCATCCAAAATGTCAGAACGCTCCAAATTGACAACTGGAGTGTCAATCCCGGCATTGTCCCATCCTGGAAAGGCCAACAGCAGATCCATCGGCGCCAGCGTTTGCCGAAAAGGATTGACGCCCACTATGCCCAGGACGAGGACGAAAAGAAGCGCCATCGAAATGATGTGCCGCAAAAATGGCGTCTGCCCCGGTACATGGTTGTCCTGCACGGATGTTCCCATCAATTGCGTGTCCAAGCACTTTTCCCTTTTGGTGACCTGCGCGCTAACTGTTATCTTCCGCAAGGCGGGTAGCGGCATACCTGCCAAACAAGAGGCCGAGCAACGCTAGCAGGCAATCGCCGGCACAAGAGATGATCCGAAAAAGCAAGGCTGCTGTGGTGGCTGAACCGACGCCGTAGACCGGTGACAGGAACTGTATAAGCAAATACTCCCGAATGCCTACGCCCGCAGGCGAGCCGGGGGTAACAAATCCCAGCAACCAACTGATCGATGTCCAAACAACAAGGCTCGAAAAATCCGCATCCGTGCCGAGGGCCTTGAGCAGGTAGCTTAGACTAAGTGCAAGAAAAATAAAACCAATCACTCCAGAGAAGATGGATATAAAAAAGGCGGAAAGTTTCTCTCTTAATTCTCCAAATATCAAGATTGCTCCGACGAAAATCATCAGAAATGCAAACATCATAGGAATTCTGTATTCATAAACTGTGGCGGCCTCATCGTTTCGTATCCATGTTGGCAGCAAGGTGAAGTCAATGGCCCGCGACGAACAGGTAATTACCAATAATGCCGATACGACAACGGATACGATCTCCATTATTATTATGGATGCTGTCGTTTTGTGCAGTACGCCATGCTTCCCTGACAGATAGAATCTGCCAAGGTATTGACCTACATTGCCTGGGAGATACTTCCCGATTTGGGAGACAAGGAAAATATGCAGGAGGCGAGACGGTGGAAGACGCGCACCAAGCGCCTTTGCAAACATTCCAAAGACCAGAGCGCCGGACATCACGCTCAGCATGTACATCAGCAATGATGTCAGAAATGGCGGTTCAAAGTAGAATGACGGTGGCCACGAAAGGACTACGCTTCTGTTAGTCCAGAAGGCTCTGCCTACGTAAACGATTGCCGCAACCGTGAGTACCGCACCGACGAAACTCGCAGCGCGTTTTCCAATTGCGGCCCACAAATTACTTGTCACCGCGAAAGCGTCCTACGACGAAATATCCATCGCCCAAATCCGTGCGCAGGAACGGCCGTTGCAACTGGATTGATAACCACATAGCCATGAGACCGGGCCAAGTGCACATCTTGTTGAATACGCCAGTGAGGCCACTCCTATCGACGCCGCTAGACGCCGTACTCTGATCGAGGTCCTTGATTGCGCTTCGCTTGTCCATTTCCGCCTGGTAGTACTTGGTACGCCGGCCAGAAACTAGATTTACGAGTGGAAACCCGTAGGATTCGAATACGACAATGTCGAGTCCCGCCTTCTCGAAAAGGTCTTTTAGTTCTTGTCGTTCGTAGCGGCGTACATGGCCAGCCCAGTCGTCGGAGACAGTCCAGCGCTTCATATGGCACGGTACGGATACGAGAAACAGGCCGCCCGGTTTCAGCCATGAAACCCAAATGCCGAGCGCCTCATGATCGTCTTTGATGTGTTCCAGGACCTCGAAGGCGGAAATCACGTCGAAAGTGCCGCGCCACTGCGGGTCAGGATCAGAAAGGATCTTGATGCTTGTTTGAACAGCCAGTGCTTTCGCAACCGACGCGGCTTCTGGCCCAGATTCAAGACCTGTAGCTTCGAACCCGCGGTCATATAAATCAAGCAGGAGCGCACCGGCACCGCATCCGATGTCCAGGGAGCGCCGACCTTTACCGATCTTCAAATGATGAAGGACTCGTGACCGGCGCAGTATGTATCTTGGTGCCGGCACCCAGCCCAACTCGGGGGCTGCTGTCCCGTAAAGAAAATGCTTGAACACGATTCAAATTCCTATCCGTTGGCATAAGTCGTCGCGCAACCGCTGACCGATTCTGAAAGGCGCAATTTCGGCAATGATCCTGTCCGAATACCCGGTGTCGGTCGCCCCGATCGCGTGAACGATGGCTTGAGCCAGTGCTTGCGGATTGCCCGCCTCGACCAGAGTTACACCTTTGGGCGGACTGTCTCCAAATAGCTCTCGAATGGCAGGAGAATCACGAGTGATAAGGGGTTTGCCCGCACTGACTATCTGAAAGACCTTATTCGGAATTACTCTGCCCGATTTGTCAGACGTCCCGAATATCCCCAGGCAGACAGTCGCTTTCTCAATTTCATTCTGGAGCTTTTCATACTCGACCCACTCGGTCCAATCGAGGTTTCCAAGATTGCGTTCTGCAATCATATGGCGAATTTTCGGTGCCTCTTGACCCGTTCCGACGATTCGAAAATTGATCGCGGCACCGGACAACAAACGAGCCGCTTCCACTATGGTTTCAATGCCATGAAGTGGAATGAATTGCCCATAAAACAAAACCGTGGCTACATGTCCGGAGCTGACTGCATTCTTTGGGCCAAAATTCTCGCTCTCCACTCCAACAAAGGCCCTAACTATTTTTCCCGGGTCAACCGAAAATGTGTCGATGTAGTATCTGCCATGCGCATTCGTATCGACCAGAACAATGTCCGCCGATCTGAGCGATATTCTCTCCAGCCAATGAATGAGGCGCGATGGGAGAGAGCCAGGCTTAAACAACTTCCGATCTTCAACAACGGTGTTAAAAATCGGAAGAAACGCATCCACGACTACCTTTTCACGCCTCAGCTTCGCCAGCGGCCAGATTAGCAAGGCATCTAGATAAGCAAAATAGCCGCACACGACGAAGTCATGACGGGCGGAGAAGATGTACCTAAAGAGAAGTATGGGGTACCAAATCGCAGCTGTTCCTATAATACGAAAAGCAATCCACACCGAGGAGACTTGGCTCTTGTCCTCGATGCCGCGCCAAACGTGAAAATGCAGTTCGTCGACCCTGACTCCTGCCTCTCGAAGGCCTTTCCGCAAAATTCGAATTCTGGGCTTGCCGGTGTCATAGGTGCCCCACAAAAGAACCTTTAGCGATCGCCCCATGTTCAATCTTGGCATTTTTTGAAAGGCAATTCTGCCGCCTTCCCACCTGCACGCATGGCGGCAACGCCAAAGAGAGTAGTGGCAGACAAAAATGAATCGTCATTCATCTGGATACGCGAGACCGAATTCACCAAAACGTCTATTGGCAGATTGCCCAAGCGGACGCCACAGGTTGACATGACCGCCCCCGCCTAGACCATCTTTCTTATTCTTTTTGACTCTTTTTGCTCGACCGCAAATGACCGTACTCTGGCCCTTCCACCATATTCCTGTTGTAGTTGCCTGATCCTGATTTCTTCGAGGATTTGCCTGTTAACCGCGATCAGTTCGGAAAGGATACCGCTCATGGCGAGGATGCCAGCAAGGGCAAGCAAGGCGCTGGAGAGAACCAGCGACTGAATGTTGCCGCTGCCTTCACCCCTTAGATAATGGAAAAGGAACCGGGCGATCATGATCAAACCCGGCGTGGCGACTATGGCCGCACACACCGAGAAGAAGCGCAGCGGGCTATAGACGACAAAGATCCTCACGACCGTTATCAGGGAGCGCCGCACATAGCTTGGTATGCTCTTGACCAGCCGCGAGGGCCGGAGATCGCCGTTCACGCGGATCGGCACCGAGGTGATCGGAATGTTCCTGCGTCCCGCCTGGATGATCGTTTCCAGCGTATAGGTGTAGCGATTGAAGACGTTGAGCTGTATCGCCGCGTCGCGGTGGATGGCACGGAAACCGCTCGGCGCGTCGGGAACCGTCGTGCCGCTGGCAAGCTTGACGACCAGGCTTCCAAGCTTTTGCAGAAATTTCTTGACGGGTGAAAAATGCTCTATCTCGCTGATCGGCCTTGCGCCGACGACGATCAGGGCCTTTTTCTCCAATATCGGGCGGACGAGATCGGGAATGCAGGAGGCATCATACTGGTTGTCGGCATCGGTGTTGACAATAACATCGGCGCCGAGCTTCAACGCCGTCTCAATGCCGGTCATGAAGGCTTTGGCAAGCCCCTGATTGTGGGGCAGCGAGACCACGTGATCCACACCGTTTTCCCGGGCAACCTCCACTGTGCGGTCAGTGGAGCCATCGTCGATCACGAGCCACTCTACCTGGTCGAAACCCTCGACCCGGCGCGGCAGGTCTGCAAGCGTGACGGCGAGTGTCCCCTCCTCATTCAAGCATGGGATCTGGATGATAAGCTTTGACAATCCACCCTCTTCTCTTTTTTCTTAAGACCGGCTGGCTGCCATTCACGGCATGGACCTGAAGAACTTTGGATATCAAGCCAATTGATGCGAGGCCGCTTTTAAACCAGGGACTCGATTAAACCAGGGACTCGATCCGCCCAGCCCGAAGCGTCATTTTCTTCGTGCAAACGCGCTCAATGAGCGCATCGTCGTGGCTGGCCAATACGATGATGCCGGCCTTTTCCGCCAGTTGGTCCATCCGTTGTTTGGCTTTTTCCTGGAAGGATGCGTCGCCGGCGCCGATCCATTCATCCATCAGCAGAATTTCGGGCTCGAGCGTGGTCGCCGCCGCAAATGCCAGGCGCGCCGCCATGCCCTGGCTGTACGCCTTGAACGGCAGGTCGATGAAGTCACCCAGTTCGCTGAAATCGATTATTTCTTCCATCTTCTCTTCGATCTCGGTCGTCGTCCAGCCGCTGATCAATCCTCTCAGCACGATGTTCCTGCGCCCGGTGGCCTCGGGGCGAAACCCTATGTTGATGTTGAACAGGGCATCGACCTTGCCCGCGATCGATATCGTGCCACCCGACGGCTGATAGATTCCATATAGAACCTTGAGCAGCGTTGTCTTGCCGGCGCCATTCGGGCCAACAAGGCCCAACCGGTCGCCTGCCTTGAGTTCGAAGCTGACATCGTCGAGCGCCTGCACGACCTGCTTGGTACCCGATTTGGCTATGTTGCCGCCAAGAGCGCTGCGACGCCGGCCAGGCGCCGAAAGTGTCAGTTTTTCGAACAGACGATAAACGAGGCTGACATTGTTCAGTTGGATGGATGTCATGGAACTCAGATCAGGAAAACGATGCGTTTGCGATAACGGCCCAGCAACAGCAACGCAAGAGCCCATAGGCCGAGACTGATGTAACCAGCCACGGCCAACGCATGCGTCGGAAATATGCCGGCCGTGATCGGCTCACGCACGCCCTCCAGGAAATAGGTGAAGGGATTCCAATGATAGGCATATTTTTGGACGCCTTCCTGACCGCTATAGACCCAGAAGACCGGCGTGAAGAACATGCCGACCCGCATCAGATTCCCGACGATGAACTCACTATCGGGAAAGAAAGCGCCCAAGAACGCAAAAACCGTTACGAATGCGGGCGTTGCCAAGATGATGAGCAGCAGACCCAGCAGCGATAGCAGCCAATTCGTGTTGATCCCGTAACCGCCCAGCAGCAGAACAAGAATGCAACCCGCCAACGAATAAGCAGCTCTGATGATGCATTGCATCGTCAATCGCATCACATAGACGAACAACGGCAGCGTTGTGCCTTGAATGAAGCTCGCTTCTCGCTGGAAGAGCGACACGCTCATGGTAATGGTTTCGGTGAGATAGAACCAGACCAGCATGCCGATGGCTACATAGGCTATATAGCTTGGGTTGCTGGCGTCGGTGGTCACGAAAACAAAGACAAAAGTGCCGACGAAAGCGAAATAATTGACCAGCATCCAAAGCGGGCCGAGCGTCGTGCGTCTGTGTTGGTCGCCGATGTCCTCATGGGCAAGCGCAATCCAGACCCGGTGTAATCTCATGGCCTTTGAGATGTCGTCAAAAGCGCCGTTTAGTGCCGCAATCATAGCTGGGAGTATCGCAATCCGTTGTTCTGGCGCATTATTCTTCGCTGGCCATAGCGAACCACCAAGCCCGTCTCTAATAGCCATTTCGATGGGCATATGGCAACGCATTGCGTCGTAACGCGGTGGGGAGCAGAGTCAACTGCGGCAAAACTGAACGCATGCTGATGCTGTGTGGCTTATTTAGCGTTTGGTAATGTTGACTTTGCGGCAATCGCCCGAGCAAGATCCATGTTCTCCACTGGACGCCTCTTCCCGAAAAAACCTCTGGCTATGCCCTCGCCCCCGAAGTATGCGATACAGGACGGCGGGGGCCGGGGATGGCACTTGAGTAAGGTGATCGGTCGCGAAGTATCTTCGTGTCGCACCTCGCTGGTGTCGATACCCCTGAGCCTGGAGTCTAGTGCCGTCCAATGAATTCCCACCTCGAAGCTGTGTTCGGGCTCAGGCCACAGATGCGGCGCGCCTTCATCATGGTCCAGGACGTGGTCATGGTCCTGGTCGCCGTTGCGCTCAGCCTCGTGCTTTCGCGGTCTAATCTTTCGTTCGACGCGCTCTCCAAGGAGGGTCTGGCGACATGGGCGGGCATCGTCGTCATCAGCCATTTGCTGTTCCGCTACAGTGGCCTCTACACCACCGTCTGGCGCTTCGCCTCGACGCCGGACTTTTTCAACATCCTGAAGAGCTGCGCGATCTTGACGTTCACTCTTTATGTGGCGTCGCTGCTGCTGCGGTTTTACCGGCCGGTGGCGGGGCTCAACGAGCGTCAGTTCATCGTCTTCTTCCTTGTCTCCTTCACCATCATCTCGGCACCCCGGCTGTTCTACCGCTTCCTGCGTGACGGCGCGAGCTGGGGGATTCTGAGCCGCAAGACCGACATCAGGCAGGCCAAGCGCGCCCTGTTCGTCGGCCGGCTCGACGAGGCCGACCTGATCATTCGCTTCACGCGCACGGCGCAACCGGCGGACTATTCCATCGCAGGCATCATGGCGACCGAGCGCGGCGCACCGTTGGGCACGCGGATTCAAGGTGTTCCCGTGGTGGCGGCCATGCCGCGCCTGATCGATGTCCTGGAAGACTATGCGACCGGCACCAAAAGCCTGGACCTGCTGATTTTCGGCAGCGGCGCCGAGCACGAGATCGAGGAGTATTCGGAACTCGTCCGCGTTGCCCGGCACGGCGACATAAATGTGGTGCAGTTCTCAGGCCTTTCGGAGTTGGAACAGCACGGAAAGCTGGTTCTCGACACCGTTGAGATGGAAACGATCCTGCGCCGTCCGGCGGTCGCGTCCGACATCCAGCGCATCGGCGCCTTTGTCAGCGGCAAACGCGTTCTGGTGACCGGCGGCGCCGGTTCTATCGGCCAGACGCTGGTCAAGCGGTCGCTGGAACTGGGAGCCGAGGCGGTGCTGGTCGCCGACAACTCCGAGTTCGGCATTTTCCAGTTGAGCCAGTATGTTGACGAGAAGGACCATGACCGGCTCAAGGTCCGCATCGTCGATGTCGCGGACCGGCGCCAGATAACGCGTGTCGTCACGGAATTCCGGCCGGACATCATCTTTCACGCCGCGGCGCTCAAGCATGTTCCGCTGCTCGAGGAGAACTGGGATTCGGCCATCCAGACCAACATTTTCGGAACGCTCGTCTGCGCCGAAGTTGCCGCCAAGTGCGGGGTTGCGCAATTTGTCCTGATATCGAGCGACAAGGCGGTGGATCCCTCATCAGTGCTTGGCATGACGAAGCGGGCCGCCGAACAGATCATCAGCGCCTTGCATGGCCAGACGGGCGGGCGTGACCCGGCCACCAAGTTCATTGCAGTGCGGTTCGGCAATGTCTTCGGCAGCAATGGTTCGGTGGCGACCATATTCCAGGCGCAAATCGAGGCTGGGGGGCCCGTCACCATCACCGACCGGCGCATGACGCGCTATTTCATGACCGTGGCCGAAGCCGTCGATCTCGTCATCATGTCGGCGGCCGATGCCGCGTCGCGGCAGAGCGGACACGATTATGCCGTCTATATGCTCGACATGGGCAAGCCGGTGCCGATCCTTGAAGTGGCCGAAACGATGATCCGCTTGTCCGGAAAGAGCCCATACAAGGACATTGCGATCCGGTTCACCGGCATCAGGCCGGGCGAAAAACTTCACGAAACGCTGCATGGCGAAGACGAGGAACTCGTCGAACTCGGCATCTCGAAGGTTTTCGGCCTCAGCACGGACGTCGTGGAATGGTCGGATGTCCAGGTCGCGCTCTCGGCCCTGCAGCAGTCGGCGAAAAACCAGGATAAGGCTGCCGCGCTCGCCGCATTGGCAGGTCTCGACCGCGCCAAGAAGGCCAGGGAGAGTGCACGTCAAGACGCGATCCCGAAAACGGCCGGGCAGGCGAGCTAGGCCCGGTTCAGAATTCAGAAAGCGATCTTGGTCGTGAGCAAAGCAGATCTGCGCGTCGCGGTCCTGATGGGCACGAAGGATGGCGCGGCCTTCATCGATGAACAGCTGCAGTCCCTGCTCGCGCAGTCGCACCCTCTGGTCGACCTGTGGATTTCAGACGATGGCTCCGTCGATGGCACGACCGCCATCATCGAGACATGGAAATCCCGCTGGCGGCCCAAAGGTCGGATGACGCTCGTAGAGGGGCCGCGGCAAGGCTTCGCCGCCAATTTCCGCTCCATGATCGTCGACCGACGCATTGAGGCGGACTGCTATGCCTTCTGCGACCAAGACGATATCTGGGAGACCGACAGGCTGGAGAGCGCTATCAGCTGGATGCGGACCCAGGATGCGAAAACCCCGCTGATGTTTTGTTCGCGAACCGCCACCATGACGGAAACAGGAAGCCTTGTCGGCCATTCGCCGCTGTTTGCCCGGCCGCCAACCTTTCGCAACGCGCTTGTGCAAAGCGTCGCCGGCGGCAACACCATCCTGCTCAACGCGGCGGCACGCGACCTGCTGGCCAGGGCCTCCACGCGGACCGGGTTCGTCAGCCATGACTGGTGGGCCTATCTCATCGTGACCGCCGCCGGCGGCATCGTCCGCTACGATCCGCGGCCGCTGGTGCGCTACCGGCAGCACGCGGCGAACCTGGTCGGCGCCAACGTGTCCTGGAAGGCAAGGGTGTCCCGGCTTGGCCGCCTGTTCAAGGGGGAATTCGCCGGCTGGACAGACCTCAACCTCGACGGTCTCGCCCTCAATCGCGACCTCCTGACCGAGGACGCGACGGCATGCCTCGACCTTTTCACCCGCGGGCGCAACGGCGGTCTTTTCCGGCGCTTGGCGGGCTTGCGCCAAAGCGGCGTCTATCGGCAGACCGTTTCCGGAAACCTGGGGCTCTATCTCGCTTTCGTCCTGGGGCGCATCTGAACATTGGCACGAGTGCGTGGCACGCTTGGTCAAAAGATCGGCTCATGCTACTTCGACCGGATTGACGGCATTTGCCTGCGGCGTTGCCTCGGGACTTCGGCAGGGAGCACTATCGGCCGTTCATGAAGGCAGCCAAGCAAATCTTCGATATTGCCGGTGCGGCTCTGCTGCTGGTGGCCACATCTCCTGTCTTGGCGCTCACCGTCCTTGCCGTTCGGGCATCGTCGCCGGGCCCGGCTATTTTTTCACAGGTGCGGGTCGGCCGTGACGGTCGGCTTTTTCGCTGCCACAAGTTGCGCACGATGTATGTCGGGACGCCGTCACTGCCCTCGCATGAGGCGCCGGTGGATTCCGTGACATCGGTCGGGAAGGTCTTACGGAAGTTCAAGCTCGACGAGCTGCCACAATTCTGGAACGTCCTGAAGGGCGAAATGAGCCTGGTCGGGCCGCGCCCCTGCCTGCCGACCCAAACGGAGTTGATCGAGTGTCGCAGGCGGCTGGGGGTTTTGGCGGCGCTGCCGGGCATAACCGGCCTGGCCCAGATCAGGGGCATCGACATGTCGAACCCGGAGCTTTTGGCCGAAACGGATGCTGCCTACCTCCGCACTGCGTCGTTCTGGCTCGATTTTCGGATCCTGTTTGGAACGCTCTACCGAAGCGGATAGGTCACCAGGGAGTCAGGATCTACCGAGCCGCGCCAGCTCGGCCAGCCGCTCGACCGTGCGAGCTTCAGGCGTCCACCCCTGCGATACCAGCAGGGCGGGGTCGCATATCTGTGTCGCAGTCAGGCTGTCCCAGAACGCCCGCCTGCCGAGCGCGGCCACGACCGGCCGTATCAGGCCGGCCGGCACAGCCATCAGACGCACAGGCCGCCCCAAACCTCTGCGAAAGGCGACGATAACGGTCTCGACGGTGACCGGCGGCACATCGGCGCCGACGTAGATCGGGCGAAGCGGTCCGGAATGGCTGAGCAGGTGCGACACTGCTCGCACCGCGGCCTCGGAAGACATCAGCGAGCGGATTCCGGTCAAGGCACCCGTCGGCAGCGGCAGCGGCGTATCGGCAAGGCGCATCAGCGTTGCCAGATTTCCCCTCATGCCGCTTCCATAAACCGGAGGCAGGCGCAACACGGCGGCGTCCGAGCGGCCGTGTAACGCGTAGGCGTCCAAAACCTTGATCTCGCCTTCGCGCTTCGAGCGTCCATAGGCGCATTGTGGGGCAGGAAGCGTGTCCTCGTCGATCGTTGCGCTGACGTGCGCGCCGATTACCGCTCGGATCGAGGAGAGATGGATGAAGCGTCCGCTTATCTGGGCGGCCGCTGCATGCGCCAGCCGCGCGCTCAATTCCACATTGACTGCCCTGTAATCGGCTTCGGTTGCATTTCCCTGATCATTGTTGAGGCCGGCGCAATGGACGACGTCAGTCATATCCCGGGTCAGTTCCAGGAAGGCGGCGGCCGGCGCGTCGAAACCGGGCATCGGCACAGTCTCGTTTTCCGAACCCAGCCTCTCGGGATGGCGGGAGGCGAGGCGAAGCTCGGCACCGGCTTCGCGAAGGTGGCGCACGACAAGACGCCCGATGAAACCTGTCGCTCCCGTGACCAGAACCTTCATGGTCTTGCCCGAAACAGCTCTTTGCTGACTACTCGCTCTTCCATCACTGGCGCAGGTGCCTGCTCTTCCAACAATGGAACCTGGCGGCCGGAGGCGAGATATGTTCCGCTCACCAGGAAGACCATCAGCACCGAGTCCAGAATGTCATGGCCGATCAGGATGCCTGTCATTCCGGCCGTCAGATAGGTGATCACCACGACGACAATCATGGTCGCGCCGAACCGCTCGCTCGGATCGCTGCTGTTTCGCAAGACCCGGACGGCATTTCCAGCGGCAACGATAAAGATCGCCGCCAGCGTCACGGCGCCCAGAATTCCCGCTTGCACCAAGGCGGTCAGGAAGCCGTTGTGAAAATGGTTGAAGCCTGTGTCCATCGCGAACTGCTCATGAAAGCCCTGCTTGATCAGAAGCTGGGTTGCACCCACACCGTGCCCGAACAGTGGCATGTCATGGAATGCTTTGAGGCCGATCTCCCAAAGCGCAACACGTATTCCCAGCGAGGTATCGTAGTTGCCGCTGGCTCCAAGCGCACCCCAATCGGAGCGCAAAAAGTCGACCCGCCCGGATATCGCCTGGAAGCTGGAAGCGGCGATCACGACGCCGACCGCCTCCAGCAGCAGCAGCAGGCGAACGGCATTCCTGCCTCTGAGCCTGTGCCGGTTGATCAGCATGACGGCGATACCGGTGATCAGCAGTGCCAGCCAGACGATACGCGAGCCGGAATAGATGACGGCGATCGTCCCGGCCAGTGCCGCGTAGAAGAGGGGTGTCCGCGCTTGCTCAATACCGGACAAGGCGCCAGCCACACACATGACCACGGAAAGGCAGACGACGGTTGCGAAGACGATCGGATTTCCAGCTCCCCCCTCGGCCCTGACGCCAATCCAATATTGCTGGATGACGGCTATGAGCAGCGCGACAAAGCAGGCGGCCATGCTGGAAAGCACGATGATGCGGGCAAGCGTGGTTTTCTGCGTGATGCTCCAGGTCGAATAGGACACGGGGAAAAACAGGAAGGTCACCAGCGGGATAAGATGCGGCGCATCCCGGGCGAACGAATTGTTGACGATGGAAGCCAGGAGATTGGAGGCGCAGTAGGCATAGATCGCGACCGTCATCCAGATCATGGGCCGGTCGGCGTTGAAGCGCCTTTTCCGTAAAGCAATCAGCAGGACTGACGAAAGGCCTCCGCCATTGAATACAAAGCTGACCACCGATCCCAGAACCGGTGGAAAAAAGAAGCAAAGGATGGAGAAGTAGTTGTTGATCCGCGAAGGCGTGAATTGCTGTCTCAGGGATGAAAGCCGGGTCAATTTTCGGGCTCGCTGTCTTCGGCAAGTTTCATGCGGCGGATCTGTTTAGCGAAGTTGAATGCGCTCGCCTCGAAATTGCCCCATGCCTCATGATGCACTTGCCCGCTTCCCGAGGCTGGTATAGCGGCTGCCCCCCATTTTCGATAGTGTATAGGGCAGATTGCCACCGAAAATCGGCGGCAGGCGCGGGCCGACCAGAGGAAGTCCCTTGAAAGCCGCAACTGGTCCATTCAAGCAATATTTTCCCCGCGTTTTCTGGGCCGTTGAGCTTGCGGGCAGGAATTTCCGGGTTTGCCGGCATCTGTGGAAAATTCATTCTCGAACCATGTGCGGCCGGGCCAGTCCAGCATTGTTCTTGACAATGGCGATCTGCTAGAACGCCGGCACGAGAAAGATTGTCCGGAAACAAGGCTCGAACCGGGCGCGAAGAGCTCGATGATTTGAGGCAAGGTCTTCTGTTGGAAGATACGAAAGAACGCCCACGGCCCATGACAACAGCGCTTACGCATCTTCAGCGGCTTGAAGCCGAGTCCATCCATATATTCCGTGAGGTTGCGGCCGCTTTTGCCAAACCGGTCATGCTCTATTCGGTCGGCAAGGATTCATCCGTGTTGATGCATCTGGCGATGAAGGCGTTTTATCCCGCCAAGCCGCCGTTCCCCTTTCTTCACGTCGACACGACGTGGAAGTTCCGCGAGATGATCGCCTTTCGCGATCAGATGGCGCAGAAACTCGGCTTCGATCTCCTGGTTCATGTCAACGAAGACGGCGTGCGCGACAACATCAATCCGTTCGACCATGGTTCGAACACCCACACCCATGTCATGAAGACCGTGGCGCTGCGCCAGGCGCTCGACAAATACGGTTTCGATGCGGCCTTTGGCGGCGCTCGTCGCGACGAGGAGAAATCGCGCGCCAAGGAGCGCATCTTTTCCTTCCGCAACGCCCAGCATGTGTGGGATCCGAAGAACCAGCGCCCCGAAATGTGGAAGATATTCAACACCCGCATCGCATCGGGTGAATCGATCCGCGTCTTTCCGCTGTCGAACTGGACCGAACTCGATATCTGGCAGTACATCCTGCAGGAAAGTATCCCGATCGTGCCGCTCTATTTCGCGAAGGAACGGCCGGTGGTGGAACGCGACGGCATGCTGATCCTGCGGGACGACGACCGCATGAAACTGCGCCCCGGCGAGACAGTGGAGAACAGGCTGGTGCGGTTCCGCACGCTGGGTTGCTATCCGCTGACCGGCGCCATCGAATCGGATGCCGACACGCTGGAAGCCATCGTCGGCGAAATGCTGACGGCACGCACGTCCGAACGGCAGGGTCGCCTGATCGACCGCGATGAAGCCGGCTCGATGGAAAAGAAGAAGCGCGAGGGGTACTTTTGACCATGCGCCACATCATGGCAAAGAGCCTCGCTCCCACCGACGACGTTCGCGACTATCTGGCTGCGCAGGAGAAAAAGTCGCTGCTGCGCTTCCTGACCTGCGGCTCGGTCGATGACGGCAAGTCGACGCTGATCGGGCGCCTGCTGTCCGACACCAAGCAGATTTTCGAGGATCAACTCGCCGCGCTCGAACGCGATTCGCGCAAGCATGGCACGACGGGCGACGACATCGATTTCGCGCTGCTGGTCGACGGTCTGGAGGCCGAGCGCGAGCAAGGCATCACCATCGACGTCGCTTACCGCTTCTTCGCCACACCGAAACGCAAATTCATCGTTGCCGACACACCTGGCCACGAGCAATACACCCGCAACATGGCCACCGGCGCCTCGACCGCCGACCTGGCAATCGTGCTGATCGATGCCCGGCAGGGGGTGCTTCGCCAGACAAGGCGGCATTCGATCATCGCCTCGCTGCTCGGCATCCGCCACGTCGTTCTGGCCGTCAACAAGATCGATCTTGTCGATTTCGATCAGGCGGTTTTCGACCGGATCGTCGAAGACTACGGGCAATTCTCACGCGATCTCGGCTTCCAGACCATTGTGCCGATCCCAATGTCGGCCCGTTATGGCGACAATGTCAGCCGCCGGTCGGAAAGCATGGAATGGTATTCCGGCCCGACGCTGATCGAGCATCTCGAAACCGTGTCGGTCGACGAAGCGATGGTCGAACTGCCGTTCCGTTTCCCGGTCCAGTATGTCAATCGTCCCAATCTCGACTTTCGCGGCTTTGCCGGCACGGTCGCCTCCGGCTCGGTTGCGCCCGGCGACGAGGTCGTTGTCGCCAAGTCCGGCAAATCCTCGCGCGTCAAGCGGATCGTCTCGTATGGCGGCGATCTCGCCCAGGCGGCCGCCGGCCAGGCCGTCACGCTCGTCCTCGATGACGAAGTCGAAATCTCGCGCGGCAACATGCTGGTTTCGCCTGCCGCACGGCCGCAAGTCGCCGACCAGTTCGCCGCCAACATCGTCTGGTTCGACGAGCATGCGTTGCTGCCAGGCCGCTCTTACATCCTGCGCACCGAGACCGACCAGACCAGCGCCACCGTCACCGACCTGAAATATCGGATCAACGTCAATGACTTTGCCCATGAAGCGGCCAAGTCGCTCGAAATGAACGAAGTCGGCATCTGCAACATCTCGACGCGGACGCCGATCGCCTTCGATCCCTTCGCCGAAAACCGCACCACCGGCGCCTTCATCCTGATCGACCGCATCTCCAACGCCACGGTCGGCGCCGGAATGATCCTGCACTCGTTGCGCCGTGCCGAAAACATTCATTGGCAGTCGCTCGATGTCGGCAAGCGCGTGCGCGCCGACATGAAGAACCAGCGGCCCGCCGTGTTCTGGTTCACTGGGCTGTCGGGATCCGGCAAGTCGACCATCGCCAACCTGTTCGAAAAGAAGCTGTTCGCTACCGGCCGCCATACCTATATCCTGGACGGCGACAACGTCCGTCACGGTCTCAACCGCGATCTTGGTTTCACCGACGCCGATCGCGTCGAAAACATCCGCCGCGTCGCCGAAGTGGCGCGTTTGATGGCCGATGCCGGGTTGGTCGTCATCGTGTCGTTCATTTCGCCGTTCAGCGCCGAGCGGCGCATGGCGCGCGAATTGATGGCCGATGGCGAGTTCATCGAGGTGTTTGTCGATACGCCGTTCGAGGAATGCGCCAGGCGTGATCCTAAGGGCCTCTATGCGCGCGCACTGAATGGCGAGATCAAGAATTTCACCGGCGTCGATTCCCCTTATGAAGCGCCGGAAACCCCGGAGATCCATCTGCGGACACTCGGCAAGTCGGCCGAAGAGATGGTCGACGCCCTGGAACACTGGCTGAACGAGCGCGACATTGCCGAAGACCAATACGATAGCGGCGGCGGCATCTGACGACAGGCTGATGCTCGAAATCTTCGAGCGCCTGGCCTTGTCGGCCGGGCGCGAGGTGATGCGCGTATTCCACGCCGGCTGTGCGGTTGACCGCAAGTCCGACGCCTCGCCGGTGACCGAGGCGGACCGCGAGAGCGAAAAGATCATTCTCGCCGGACTGCGTGCCGCATTTCCCGATATCCCCTGCGTGGCCGAGGAAGAAGCTTCCGCCGGGATCGTGCCGCCCGACCTGGACGGGGCTTTTTTTCTGATCGATCCGCTCGATGGGACCAAGGAGTTCGTTAACCGCCGCACCGATTTCACCGTCAACATAGCGCTGGTTCGCGATGGCGTGCCGGAAGTCGGCGTCGTCTTTGCGCCCTGTACGGGGCGCTTCTTTTCCGGCCAGCCGGGCAGGGCGGAATCACTCGAAATCGATGGCGATTACCAGGTCGTCGGCCGCCGGTCGATCGCGGCGAGAACGGCCGCGACGCCGCTGGCCGTCGTCGCCAGCAGGTCTCACAACACACCGGAAACCGAGGCCTATATTCGCGACCTGGGTGCCGCCGAAATCGTTTCGGTCGGTTCGTCCTTGAAATTCTGCCTTCTCGCCGGTGCCGAGGCCGATGTCTATCCGCGCTTCGGCCGCACCATGGAATGGGACACAGCGGCGGGCGACGCCATCCTGCGCGCCGCCGGCGGCATGACGCGCACGCTCGATGGCCAGCCTCTGGTTTATGGCAAGCGCAGGCAAAGCGACGACGAGGATTTTGCCAATCCGCATTTCATTGCCAGCGGCAGGGCGGCGGGCCCCGGCTGAGAAAGGCTCGGCAGCTTACTCCGCCGCGGCCTGCGCCGAATTCGAGCCGATATAGTTGCGGATCGTCTCGATGATGCGGTCCTGATCGGCTTCATTGAGATAAGGATGCATCGGCAGGCACAGGATCCGATTCGGCAGGTCTTCCGAAACGGCAAGGCCGCTCGGCGTGCGTGGGTAGTCGCGATAAGCGACCTGAGCATGCAGCGGCTTCACGTAGTAAATGACAGACGGAATGCCTTTCTCGCCGAGATGCGCCCTCAGCCCGTCGCGCTTGGGCGTCTCGATGGCGTATTGCGCCCAGGCCGAACGGGTGCCGTCCAGATTGCGGGCGGCGGTGACGATGTCGCCAAGCCCTTCGGCATAGCGTTTTGCCACCACCTGCCGGGCGATCATCTCGTCTTCCAGGATGGCCAGCTTCTCGATCAGGATCGCCGCCTGCAGCGTGTCGAGTCGCGAATTGATGCCAACGCGGACATTGTCGTATTGCGTCTCGCCCTTGCCATGGAAGGCGAAGGAGCGAAGCTGCTCGGCCAAAGCATCGTCATTGGTGAACATCGCGCCGCCGTCGCCGTAGCAGCCAAGCGGCTTGGCCGGATAGAAGCTGGTCGATCCGACATGGCCGAAAGCACCGCACATCTTGCCGTCGAGCGAACCGCCCATCGACTGGGCGGCATCCTCGATCACCATCAGCCCTTCGCGGTTGGCGATCGCCATGATCGCCTCGTAATCGGCGGCTAGGCCAAACAGATCGACAGGAATGATAGCCTTCGGCTTCAGCCTTCCTTCCTTCTTGATCATGGCGATGGCCGCTTCGAGGCTGGCAATGTCGATGTTGTAGCTATGCGGGTCGACATCGACGAACACCGGCTCGGCCTTGGCCAGTGCCACCACTTCGGCGGTGGCGGCGAAAGTGAAGCTCGGCACGAACACCGCGTCACCCGGGCCGATGCCGGCCGCAAACAGCGGCAACAGCAGCGCGTCGGTGCCGTTGGCGCAGGCCACGACATGCTTGGTGCCGATATAGGCGGCAAGCTTGTTCTCGAATTCGGTGACTTGCGGGCCAAGAATATAACGGCCTTCGTCGACGACACGGTCGATCGCGGCCTTCAGCCGGTCGCGGATTCGTTCGCGCTGCGCGCCAAGATCGATGAACTGCATGTCGGCCTCAAAACGGGTTAGCCAGATAATCGGCCGCTGGTACCAGAGTTGCGCTTGCCGAGAAAGCCGGGCAGGCGGAGCCCTAAATTGCCCAAGTGTCGCAGTCCGTTACCAGTATTTCCCGGCGAATGTCAGTCAGATGCCGGAAATCCGGGCTTCGTCAGGCGCCATCCCGCCCTCATAGCCTTGGAAAGAGCCCTTGCGAAACATAAAGTGATCGATTGGGCTCAACTTATGTTGAGCGTTACTCAGGCGATTTCATGTCGCCAGGGTGGATTGGCGCCGGCCCGCGACACGGTCACTGCCGCCGCCTTCGCGCCGAGCGCCAGCGCCTTGTGGATGGCGTCTTTCGACAAGCCGGAAATCGCCGCCTTGGTCAGCAGGTCCTGCTCATGCAAGGAGGCGAGGATGCCGGCGTTGAAGGTATCGCCGGCACCGACCGTGTCGACCACCTCGACCTTTTCCGGCATGACGGTGACGGCATGTTCCCTGGTATAGCCGACGGCGCCTTCGCTGCCATGGGTGACGACGATCAGCTTCGGGCCTCGATCCAGCCAGTTGCGGATGACATCCTCGTGCGAGCCGGCTTCGCCGAACCAGCTCAGGTCTTCGTCCGACAATTTCACGATGTCGGCCATCGCCATCATCGCGCGAATGCGCCTGAGATGCTTGGCCTTGTCCGGTATGAAGTTCGGCCGGATGTTGGGATCGAGCATCATGACTCGACTTTCATGCTCGCGCCGCATGAACTCCTCATAGGCACTGCCGGCTGGCTCCGAAATCAGGCTGATGGCACCGAACAGCATGGCTTCGATCTCGCTGCCAAGCTGCGGCAGGTCGTCGACGGTCAGCATGCGGCCGGCGGTGTTCTCGTCATAGAAAGTGTAGGTCGCCTGGCCGTTGGTGAGCTTGACGAAGGCCAGCGTCGTTGGCCGTGGTGAGGTGTGCGCATAGGTGGAGCTGACCTTGCTTGCCCCCAGCGCATCCCGGAACTGGCCGCCGAACAGATCCGACGACAGGCCCGAAAAGAAGCCTGCCGGCGCGCCGAGCCGGCCAAGCGCGATCGCCGTGTTGAACACCGCGCCGCCGACATAAGGCGCAAAGGCCGGCTCACCCGCTGTCGTCGTGCGCGGCAGCATGTCGATCAGGGCTTCGCCGCAGCAGAGGATCATGGCTTCCTGGTCTCCGGCGGATGGATCACGCCCTTGCGGATGATGATGTTGGCGTAGAGCCGTGGCTCGCTTGTCGCGACGATGGCGTGCGCCGATTTGACCCGTGCATAGAAGTCGGTGCCGGCCAGCGCAACCACCTTGCGGCCTGGCGCCCGTTTGGCGCAGATCGCCTCGATCTCATGATGGACGGGATCGGCAAGCGAGGGATCGCCCTTGACCGAGGCGCGAAACAGCGCCTCCGGCACGGCGTCATCGACAGGCAGGACACTCAATATCGCGTCGAGTACGGGGATAAGAGGGTGACCATCGGCGCGCACCAGCCGGGTTGCCTGCTGTTCCGCCGGATAGTTTCCGTCGACAAGGGCGATTTCGTCGCCATGCCCCATGCCGCGCAGGATCGCCAGAAGCTCCGGACCGAGCAGCGCCGGAATTCCGATCAGCATCAGGCGCTCCTGGAAATCGTCGTCGAGCCGATCAGGAAGCGTTCGGAAAGTGGCAGGCTGGCGCCGCCGAGCGCCCGGGCATGGATGCCGACGGTTCCCTCGCGAATGGCGGGCAGCTTCAAGCCTTCGCCATCGATCGTGGCGATTGCCGCGATGATGGCGTCGACCAGCCGGCGACGCACCGCCTTCGGCATCCAGCCGTCGATCACCGCCGCTTCGAAATCGATGATCGAGGATGCGGCGACGATGGCGTAAGCGAGCGCCCTTGAGGCGCTGGCGATCCAGTCGTCGAGTTCGGATCCGATCTCGCCCCAGTCTTCCGGCGAGGTCCACAGATGCGAGGCCTCGGTGCCGCGCGCATTGAGCGCCTTTTCGAGCATCGCGATGGAAGCGACATCGATCAGTTGGGTCGGCTTGCCGTCCGGCCCGGGCACCGGCATGGAGCCGAGCGCTCCGGCATTGCCGGTCGGGCCGCCAAAAAGCCGGCCATTCAGCACGATGCCGCCACCGGCAAAGGCGCCGATATAGAAATAGACGAAGTCACGCGCGGCGCCCGCCTGGCCGAAGACGAGCTCGGCGCCGCAGGCCGACGTGGCATCGTTCTGCAAATAGACCGGAAAATCGCATTGCGCCTGGATGTCGGCCCTGATGTCGCGGTGACGCCATTCGTCCATGACATCGCGCGGGGCGCCGGCGGTATCGGCCCAGTTCCACAATTCGAACGGCATGGCGATGCCGAGCCCGGCGATGCGCTTGTCTTGCGCGGGCGTCAGCTCGCCGCGCATCTGCCGCATGCCGTTGGTGACGAAGTCCACCGTCTCGCGCGGCGCCGGGTAGCGATAGGAATGCTGCAGCATCGAACGGACATGGCCAAGGAAATCTATCAATACCAGTTCAGCGCTGCGGCGGCCGATCTTCAGGCCAATGAAGAAAGCGCCTTCGGGGTTGAGCGCCATCGGGATGGAAGGCTGGCCGATCTTGCCGCGCAACGGCGCCTGGCGCAGCAGGAGGCTTTCTTCCTCCAACTCGCGCATGATGACCGAAACCGTCTGCGCCGAAAGGCCGGTCATGCGGGCGATGTCGGATTTTGCCAGGCTGCCGTGCTGGCGCACCAGCGACAGCACCAACCGCTCGTTGTGGTCGCGCATGCCGCTCTGGTTGGTGCCGCGGTGAATGAGACTGTCATTCACCTCGGGCGAACCGTGCCTCGCAATGGCCGTTTCCACCCTGTTCCTCCCGTCGTTTCCCCTCAATGCTTTTGGGCCAGAATGGGTGAACGAAGCAAGGCTGTCAATAATAAATAAGAGTGATTTAATTATTGACAGGGGCTTCGTGCTGGTGTCTGTTGAGACGGCGTCCACGCTGGGAGAATTTCGTTGGACGCGCTGCAGGTGCCGGTTGGCCGGCATCCGGATAGTTCCACTGGGAGGAAATCGTGACCAATACAAAACTGTTGAAATCGACCGTGTTTGCCGCCGCGGCTCTGGGGCTGATGGCGTCTGCGTCGTCCGCATCCGCGGCTGGTGTCGGTGCCTGCCTGATCACCAAGACTGACACCAATCCCTTCTTCGTCAAGATGAAGGAGGGCGCCACCGCGAAGGCCAAGGAACTCGGCGTCGACCTCAAGACCTATGCCGGCAAGATCGACGGCGACAGCGAGAGCCAGGTCGCGGCGATCGAGAGTTGCATCGCCGACGGCGCCAAGGGTATCCTGATCACTGCATCCGACACCAAGGGCATCGTGCCTACCGTGAAGAAGGCGCGCGATGCGGGCCTGCTGGTGATCGCGCTCGACACGCCGCTCGATCCGATCGACGCCGCCGACGCGACCTTTGCAACGGACAATCTCGAAGCCGGCAAGCTGATCGGTGCCTGGGCAGCCGCCACGCTCGGCGACAAGGCCAAGGACGCCAAGATCGGCTTCCTCGACCTGACGCCTTCGCAGCCGACCGTCGACGTGCTTCGCGACCAGGGCTTCATGATGGGCTACGGCATCGACGTGAAGGATCCCAACAAGATCGGCGATGAGGACGATGCGCGCATCGTCGGCCACGACGTCACCAACGGCAATGAAGAGGGCGGCCGCAAGGCGATGGAGAACCTCCTGCAGAAGGACAACACCATCAACGTCATCCACACCATCAACGAGCCTGCTGCTGTCGGCGCCTACCAGGCGCTCAAGGCTGTCGGCCTCGAAAGCCAGGTGCTGATCGTCTCCGTCGACGGCGGCTGCCCCGGCGTGAAGTCGGTGGCCGAAGGTGTCATCGGCGCCACGTCGCAGCAATATCCGCTGCAGATGGCAGCGCTCGGCATCGAGGCGATCGCCGCCTTCGCCAAGGACGGAACCAAGCCGAAGCCGACCGAAGGCAAGAACTTCTTCGACACCGGCGTCAACCTGGTGACCGACAAGCCGGCCACCGGCGTGAAGTCCATCGACACCAAGGAAGGCCTCGCCAAGTGCTGGGGCTGATCCCGGTCTGACAGGCATCCAGGGAACCTGAGCGGCCGGGGCTTGATCCCCGGCCGCTCAGGGTGGACGATGGCTCGCGTGACCGCGAACAATCCCGGCAGCAGACCGGAAAGGCGTGGACTGGCGTCGGCGTTTGGCTGAAGCCTACGGGGAGTAAACATGGCTCAAGCTCAGGAATTCGAGAAGGTTCTCTCGAGCAGCGATACAAGCGTTGCCGCTTTTGACGAGCACAAATCGGCCGTCAAGCGCATCCAGCATTTCCTGCATTCGACGCCGGCCGCGGTGCCGCTGATCGTGCTGGTTCTGGCGATCATCGTCTTCGGCATCACCATCGGAGGGCGGTTCTTTTCGTCCTACACACTGACGCTGATCCTGCAGCAGATCGCCATCATCGGCATTCTGGGTGCTGCGCAGACATTGGTCATCCTGACCGCCGGCATCGACCTGTCGATTGGCGTGATCATGGTGATTTCAGCGGTGATCATGGGCAATTGCGCGGTCAGCTATGGCATGCCGAGCGCGCTCGCCGTGGCGATCGGGCTTGCCGCCGGCGCGGCCTGCGGGCTGCTCAACGGGGTGCTTGTCGCCTACATGAAGCTGCCGCCCTTCATCGTGACGCTTGGCACCTGGAACATCGTCATGGCCACCAACTTCATCTATTCGGCCAACGAGACGATCCGCGACACCGATGTCGACACCCAGGCGCCGCTGCTGCATCTCTTTGCCATCAGCTTCAAGGTCGGCACGGCGGTGCTGACGCTCGGCGTCATTGCCACGGTCGTGCTCGTGATGATCCTCTGGTACGTGCTCAATCACACGGCATGGGGCCGCCATGTCTACGCCGTTGGCGATGATCAGGAGGCGGCGAAGCTGTCGGGCATCCAGACCAAGAAGGTGCTGATGACGGTCTACACCCTTGCCGGGCTGATCGCCGCTTTCGCTGCCTGGGTCTCCATCGGCCGCAACGGCTCGATCTCGCCGTCGGCCGCCGTCACCGACTACAATCTCCAGGCGATCACCGCGACGGTGATCGGCGGTATTTCCCTGTTCGGCGGACGTGGCTCGATCCTGGGCACGCTGTTCGGCGCGATGATCGTCGGCGTCGTCTCCATGGGCCTCAACATGCTGGGCGCCGATCCGCAATGGAAGGTGCTGCTCACCGGTGTGCTGATCATCGGCGCCGTGGCAGTCGACCAATGGATCAGAAAGGTTTCGGCATGACCACGACCCAGGAACCCATTCTCACCGCGCGTGGCCTGGTCAAGCGCTACGGCCGCGTCACCGCCCTCGACAACGCCGACTTCGACCTTTACCCCGGCGAAATCCTTGCGGTCATCGGTGACAATGGCGCCGGCAAATCGTCGCTCATCAAGGCGATTTCCGGCGCTGCCGTGCCCGATGAAGGCGAGATCCGGCTTGAAGGAAAACCCGTCTCCTTCAAATCGCCGATGGAGGCCCGCGAAGCCGGCATCGAGACCGTCTACCAGAACCTGGCGCTGTCGCCCGCGCTGTCGATCGCCGACAACATGTTCCTTGGCCGCGAAATCCGTAAACCGGGTTTTCTGGGCGATTGGCTTCGCATGCTCGATCGCCCGGCGATGGAAAAGCGCGCCCGCGACAAACTTACCGAACTTGGCCTGATGACCATCCAGAACATCAGCCAGGCTGTGGAGACGCTCTCGGGCGGCCAAAGACAGGGCGTTGCCGTGGCACGTGCGGCCGCCTTCGGCAGTCGGGTGGTGATCATGGACGAACCGACGGCCGCGCTTGGCGTCAAGGAAAGCCGCCGCGTGCTCGAATTGATCCTCGACGTCAAGAAGCGCGGCCTCCCGATCGTGCTGATCTCGCACAACATGCCGCATGTCTTCGAAGTGGCCGATCGCATTCACATCCATCGGCTGGGCCGTCGCCTCGCCGTCATCGACCCCAAGCAATATACGATGTCCGATGCCGTCGCCTTCATGACAGGAGCCAAGGCCCCGCCGGAGGCGGCGCTGGCGGCTTGATACATGTCGCCCAAAGTGGCTGGTGCTTGGCAACAGCGGCAAGCACGGAACAGGAATTTGAAGCGCGTCGCGCGGGCCGTCTTGACGCGTCACACTTCAGAATTGCCAAATTGCCGCAGGGGGCAAGCCGGATCGAACCTGTTTAAATCGATTGAATATATGGCGGTATCAGCTAGCATGGGCTGGGAGGAGCGATGAAAGCCGGTATGATCATGGCAACCGCACGAGAGGCATCATGACGAGCGCGATGACATCCGAACCCCTTCCGCCACTGCTCGAAAATCCTGATCCAAAGACACTCGCACGTGAAGTCTTGGTGGCCCTCAAATACAGGGTCGGCAAGGACACCACCGTTGCGACCCAGTACGACTGGCTGACCGCCTCGATCAAGGTCGTGCGCGACCGGATCGTCGATCACTGGATGCAGGCGACGAGAGAGGCTTACGACCAGAAGGAAAAGCGCGTCTATTATCTGTCGCTGGAATTCCTCATCGGCCGCCTGATGCGTGATGCCTTCTCCAATCTGGGCCTGATGGACAACATGCGCGAGGCGCTGTCGTCGCTGGGTGTCGACCTCGACTTGATTGCAGCACTCGAGCCCGATGCGGCGCTCGGCAATGGCGGCCTCGGCCGGCTCGCGGCCTGCTTCATGGAAAGCATGGCGACCGTCGACATTCCGGCGCATGGCTACGGCATCCGCTATGCCAATGGCATGTTCCGGCAGGAGATTCACGACGGCTGGCAGGTCGAACTGCCAGAGACCTGGCTTGATCACGGTAACCCGTGGGAGTTCGAACGTCGCGAACGCTCCTTCGAGGTTGGTTTCGGCGGTTCGGTGGAATCGATCACCTCCAAGGATGGGCGCCTCGAACGCCATGTCTGGAAACCGACCGAGCATGTGCTGGCCGTCGCCTATGACACGCCCGTCGTCGGCTGGCGGGCCAACCGCGTCAACACGCTGCGGCTCTGGTCGGGGATGCCGGTCGATCCGATCCTGCTGGACAAATTCAATGCCGGCGACCACATCGGCGCGCTAGCCGAAAGCAACAAGGCCGATGCCTTGTCGCGCGTGCTCTATCCCGCCGATTCCCACAAGGCCGGGCAGGAACTGCGGCTTCGGCAGGAGTATTTCTTCTCCACCGCCTCGCTGCAGGACATCGTGCAGCGCCATCTGAGCCAATATGGCGACCTGAAGTCGCTGCCCGACAAGGCTGCGATCCACTTGAACGACACCCATCCCGCCATCGCCGTGCCGGAGTTGATGCGCCTGTTGATGGACGTCCACGGCATGGACTTCGACCAGGCCTGGGATATCACCCAGCGCACCTTCGGCTACACCAACCACACACTGCTGCCCGAGGCGCTGGAAAGCTGGCCGGTGCCGCTGTTCGAGCGGCTTTTGCCGCGCCACATGCAGATCGTCTATGCCATCAACGCTGAAGTGCTTCTGGAGGCGCGTGCTTCCAACCAGTTCTCGGACGAGCAGATTGGCCGCATCTCGCTGATCCAGGAAAATGGCGACCGCCGGGTGCGCATGGGCAATCTGGCCTTTGTCGGCTCGCATTCCATCAACGGCGTTTCGGCTCTTCACACCGACCTGATGAAGGAGACGGTGTTCGCCGACCTGCACAAGCTCTATCCCGATCGTATCAACAACAAGACCAACGGCATCACGCCGCGGCGCTGGCTGATCCAATGCAATCCCGGACTGACGTCGCTCGCCCGCGAGGCGATCGGCGACCGTTTTCTCGATGACATCGACGCCATCAAGGATCTCGACGGTTTCGCCGGCGATGCCGTCTTTCGCGACAAGTTCGCCGCCGTCAAGCGCGCCAACAAGGCGCGATTGGCCAACCTCGTCGCCGACCGGCTCGGCATCAAGGTCGATCCTTCGGCGCTTTTCGACATCCAGATCAAACGCATCCACGAATACAAGCGCCAGCTTCTGAACATCCTCGAGGCGATCGCCCTCTATGACCAGATCCGCTCGCACCCCGAGCGCGACTGGATGCCGCGCGTGAAATTCTTCGGCGGCAAGGCGGCGCCCAGCTATCACAACGCCAAGCTGATCATCAAACTCGCCAACGACGTCGCCAAGGTCATCAACCGCGACCCGGCCGTGCGCGGTTTGCTGAAGGTCGTGTTCGTGCCGAACTACAATGTCAGCCTTGCCGAGATCATGATGCCGGCTGCCGACCTTTCCGAGCAGATCTCGACCGCCGGCATGGAAGCGTCGGGCACCGGCAACATGAAGTTCGCGCTGAACGGCGCGCTGACCATCGGCACGCTCGACGGTGCCAATGTCGAGATCAAGGAATGCGTCGGTGACGACAACATCTTCATCTTCGGCCTGACCACCGCCGAGGTCGCCGAGCGGCGCAACAACGGCTACGATCCGCGCGCCGTCATCGAAGGATCGCCCGAGCTGGCGCAAGCGGTCGCGGCTGTTTCGTCAGGCGTCTTCTCGCCGGATGATCCGGAGCGTTACCGCGACCTCGTCAACGGTCTCTACAACAGCGACTGGTTCATGGTCGCCGCCGATTTCGATGCCTATGCCACCGCCCAGCGCGAGGTCGATGCGGTCTGGCGCAACAGTCCCGACTGGTACGCCAGGGCAATCCGCAATGTGGCGCGTGTCGGCTGGTTCTCCTCCGATCGCACGATCCGCCAATATGCGAAAGAAATCTGGAACGTGCCTGCCTGATGTGATTGCATGAGGCCGCAAACAATGTGGTCCCGGTGGTGTGAACTTAAAAGTCGGATCACACCACTAGAAACAAACACTCGGTGCCTGGGGAGGGACACTGCCTGATGAAGAAGCCGCGCGCGACCGCTGCGACAAGCGGGCCGGACGGACTGGCGGCAGCCAGCGATGTTGCGGCGATTGTTGCCGGTACGCATGGCGATCCGTTTGCCGTTCTCGGTGTTCAGGAGGCTGGGAAGGGTTTTGTGGCCCGCTGCTTTGTTCCGAATGCCGAATTCGTCACCGCTTATACGCTGACCGGCACCATCGCGGGTGAATTGTCCAGGCGCGACGATGGCGGCTTTTTCGAAGGCAAGCTCTCGATCAAGAAGCGGCAACCGCTTCGCTATCACGCGCGCAATGCCGGCGGCGACTGGTGGCTGACCGATCCCTATTCGTTCGGTCCGGTGCTCGGGCCGATGGACGACTACTACATCGCCGAGGGATCGCATCTCAGGCTGTTCGACAAGCTCGGCGCTCATGTCATCGAGCACGAAGGCGCCACCGGCGTGCATTTCGCCGTCTGGGCTCCCAATGCGCGGCGTGTCTCTGTGGTCGGCGATTTCAACGAATGGGACGGCCGCCGGCACTCGATGCGCGACCGCCGCGACACCGGCATCTGGGAGGTGTTCATTCCCGATATCGGTGCTGGCCGGCCCTACAAATACGAGATCATCGGCCCCGACGGCGTCAGGCTGCCGCTGAAGGCCGATCCGTTCGCCTTCAAATCCGAACTGCGTCCGGCCACCGCTTCGGTCGTTGCTGTGCCGCCGGCGCATGAGTGGGGCGATGAGGCGCATCGCAATTTCTGGCGCAATGCCGATCACCGGCGCGAAGCCATTTCGATCTATGAGGTCCATGCCGGTTCCTGGCAGCTTCGCGACGACGGTACGTTCCTGTCATGGGACGAACTGGCCGACCGGCTCATCCCCTATGTGGTCGAGACCGGCTTCACCCATATCGAATTCATGCCGATCTCTGAACATCCCTATGACCCGTCCTGGGGCTACCAGACGACCGGCCTCTACGCGCCATCGGCCCGCTTTGGCGATCCGGACGGCTTTGCCCGCTTCGTCGACGGCGCCCACCGTGCCGGCGTCGGCGTTATTCTCGACTGGGTGCCGGCGCATTTCCCGGTCGATGAGCACGGCCTGGCCAATTTCGATGGCACCGCGCTCTATGAACATGCCGATCCGCGCAAGGGGTTTCATCCCGACTGGAACACCGCGATCTACAATTTCGGCCGCCGCGAGGTGGTGTCGTTCCTGGTCAACAATGCGTTGTTCTGGGCCGAGAAATACCATGTCGACGGACTTCGCGTCGATGCGGTCGCCTCGATGCTGTACCTCGACTATTCGCGCAAGGCCGGCGAATGGATCCCCAACGAGAAAGGCGGCCGCGAGAACCTTGAGGCGGTCAGCTTCCTGCAGAAGATGAACAAGGAGGTCTACGGCCACCATCCGGGCGTGATGACCATCGCCGAGGAATCGACCTCTTGGCCGAAGGTCTCGGCACCGGTGCATGAAGGCGGGCTGGGCTTCGGCTTCAAGTGGAATATGGGCTTCATGCACGACACGCTGGAGTATTTCTCCAAGGAACCGATCTTCCGAAAGCACCACCACAACGACCTCACCTTCGGCCTGACCTACGCCTTCTCCGAGAATTTCGTGCTGCCGCTCTCGCATGACGAGGTCGTGCACGGCAAAGGCACGTTGCTTGGCAAGATGGCCGGCGACGATTGGCAGAAGTTTGCGACGCTGCGCGCCTACTACGCTTTCATGTGGGGCTATCCCGGCAAGAAGCTGCTTTTCATGGGGCAGGAGTTCGCGCAGCGCCGCGAATGGAGCGAGGCGCGCGCGCTCGACTGGAACCTGCTTGAATTCCGGCCGCATCGCGGCGTCTGGCAGACGGTGCGCGATCTCAACTATCTCTACCGTTCGCGCCCGGCACTGCATGGCCGTGATTGTGAGCCGGAAGGGTTTTCCTGGCTGATCGTCGATGACAGCCAGAATTCGGTTTTTGCCTGGCTGCGCAGTGCACCGGGCGGCAGCCCGGTGGCCGTCATTTCCAATTTCACGCCGGTGCCGCGTGACAATTATCGCGTGCCGTTGCCGATATCAGGCAAATGGCGCGAAATCATCAACACCGACGCTTCCGAATATGGCGGGTCCGGCAAGGGCAATGGCGGCATGGTCGAGGCACGGGCGGAGGGAGGAAGCATCTCCGCGACGATGCTTTTGCCGCCGCTGTCGACGATCATGCTCGAGCTCGTTGCCGACTGAGCCCGTCGAGACTGAGTAAAACGGCGATATCGAGTAACTTGGGAGGGTAGAAATGGCAGACTTGAAACGGACCCAGCCGCTGGCGCGCGATGCCATGGCCTATGTATTGGCCGGCGGCCGTGGGAGCCGCCTCAGGGAACTGACCGACCGGCGTGCCAAGCCGGCCGTATATTTCGGCGGCAAGACGCGCATTATCGACTTCGCGCTCTCCAATGCTCTGAATTCCGGCATTCGCCGCCTTGGCGTTGCCACCCAGTACAAGGCGCATTCGCTGATCCGTCATCTGCAGCGCGGCTGGAACTTCCTGCGGCCCGAGCGAAACGAGAGTTTCGACATCCTGCCGGCCAGCCAGCGCGTCTCGGAAACGCAGTGGTATGAAGGCACCGCCGACGCCGTTTATCAGAACATCGACATCATCGAGGCCTACGGGCCCGAATACATGGTGATCTTGGCCGGCGACCACATCTACAAGATGGACTACGAGATGATGCTTCGCCAGCACGTCGACGCCAATGCCGATGTCACCGTCGGCTGCCTCGAAGTGCCGCGCATGGAAGCCACCGGCTTCGGCGTCATGCATGTCGATGCCAAGGACAACATCATCGCCTTTGTCGAAAAACCCGCCGATCCGCCCGGCATTCCCGATAAGCCGGAATTCGCGCTGGCTTCGATGGGCATCTACGTGTTCAAGACCAAATTCCTGATGGAGCAATTGCGCCGCGATGCGGCCGAGCCGGGCTCAAGTCGCGACTTCGGCAAGGACATCATCCCCTATATCGTCCAGCACGGTAAGGCGATCGCGCATCGCTTCGCCAAATCCTGCGTCCGCTCGACCGCCGAGAACGAGGCCTACTGGCGCGACGTCGGAACGGTCGACGCCTATTGGGAAGCCAATATCGACCTGACCGACATCACGCCTGAACTCGACCTCTACGACCGCGACTGGCCGATCTGGACCTATGCCGAATTGAAGCCGCCGGCAAAGTTCGTGCATGACGAGGATGGCCGCCGCGGTTCGGCCGTGTCCTCGCTTGTCTCGGGCGACTGCATCGTCTCCGGTGCGTCGCTCAAAAGAAGCCTGATCTTCACCGGCGCGCGCATCAATTCCTTTTCGACGCTGGAAGAAGTCGTCATGCTGCCCGACGTTCATGTCGGCCGGAACGCAAAGTTGAAGCGCGTGGTCATCGACCATGGTGTTAGGATACCAGAAGGCCTGGTGGTCGGCGAAGATCCCGTCCTCGACGCCAAGCGCTTCCGCGTTTCCGAAAAGGGCATCTGCCTGGTCACCCAGGACATGATCGACAAGCTGGGGCTCTAACGCATGCAGGTTCTGTCGGTCACGCCCGAGATCTTTCCGCTGATCAAGACCGGAGGGCTTGCCGACGTGACCGGCGCGCTGCCCATCGCGCTTGCCGCCAAGGGCGTGACCGTGCGCACGCTCATTCCCGGTTTTCCGACCGTCATGGCTGCCTTCAAGAAGAAGCGGGCGGTTCTGCAATATCCCTTGCTGCAGGGCGGCAAGGCCTCCGTCCATTCCGTCCAGCTTGCCGGGCTCGAACTGTTCGTGCTCGATGCGCCGCATCTGTTCGACCGTCCCGGCGGCCCCTATGGCAATGCGACCGGGGTCGATTGGCCCGACAACTGGCGGCGCTTCGCGGCGCTGAGCCAGGTCGGCGGCGACATCGCCGGTGGCGCCATCTCTGGCTACCAACCCGACATCGTCCATGCCCATGACTGGCAGTCGGCGATGACCCTGGCCTATATGCGCTACGGCAAGGCGGTCGGCGTGCCATCGATGATGACTGTCCACAACCTCGCTTTCCAGGGCCAGTTCGGCGCCGCCATCTTTGGCGAACTCGGCCTGCCGGCGGCGGCGATGGCGCTCGACGGCGTCGAATATTATGGCGGCGTCGGCTTCCTCAAGGCCGGCCTGCAGGCCGCCTGGGCGATCACCACGGTCAGCCCGACCTACGCGCAGGAGATCCGCTCGGCGGAATTCGGCATGGGTCTCGACGGCCTCATCAACATGCGCTCCAGCGATCTCTATGGCATAGTCAACGGCATTGACACCGGCATCTGGGATCCCGAAACCGACAAGCATCTGGTGTCCCCCTACACGGCGAGCACGCTGAAGGCGCGCGCGCCCAACAGGCCTGCCGTGGAGGACCGCTTCAGCCTTGAGCGTGATGACAGCCCGATCATCTGCGTCGTCAGCCGGCTGACCTGGCAGAAGGGCATGGACATACTGGCGCTGGTGGTCGACGGCATCGTTGCCACGGGAGCGCGCTTGGCCATCCTCGGCTCGGGCGATGCCGGCCTCGAAGGCGCGCTGCTCGCCGCCGCCGCCCGGCATCGCGGCCGCATTGGGGTCGTTGTCGGCTACGACGAGGGGCTGTCGCACATCATGCAAGGCGGCTGCGACGCCATCGTCATTCCCTCGCGCTTCGAACCGTGCGGGCTGACGCAGCTTTACGGCCTGCGCTATGGCTGCGTACCCGTGGTTGCCCGCACCGGCGGCCTTGCCGACACGGTAATCGACGCCAATGAGGCTGCCGTTTCGGCCGGCGTCGCCACCGGCTTCCAGTTCGCGCCCAACAATGGCGGTGCCTTGCTGCACGCCATCCGCCGCCTCGTCGACGCACATGCCAGTCCGGCGGTCTGGGAATCGTTGCAGCGCCAGGGCATGAAGGCCGATGTGTCATGGGACAAGAGCGCGGAAAAATATGTCGAACTCTATCGCTCTCTGCTTTCGAAAAGGGTTGCCTGAAGCATGATACGCACCGTCCCCACCAAGCCTTATTCCGACCAGAAGCCCGGCACGTCGGGCCTGCGCAAGAAGGTGCCTGTCTTTCAGCAGGAGCACTATGCCGAGAATTTCATCCAGTCGATCTTCGACGCGCTCGACGGTTTCAAGGGCAAGACCCTGGTGATCGGCGGCGATGGCCGCTTCTACAACCGCGAGGTCATCCAGAAGGCCATCGCCATGGCAGCCGCCAACGGCTTCGGCAAGGTGATGGTCGGGCAGGGCGGTATCCTGTCGACGCCGGCCGCCTCGCATGTCATCCGCAAATACAAGACCTTTGGCGGCATCATCCTGTCGGCCAGCCACAATCCGGGCGGTCCGCATGAGGATTTCGGCATCAAGTACAATGCCGGCAATGGCGGCCCGGCGCCGGAAAAGCTGACCGACGTGATCTTCGAAAAGACCAGGGCGATTTCGAGCTTCAAGATCGCCGACATCGATCCGATCGACATCGACACAACAGGCACGGTCAAGGCCGCCGGCATGACGGTCGAGGTCATCGACCCGGTCGCCGACTATGCCGAACTGATGGAAAGCCTGTTCGATTTCGATGCCCTGCGCAAACTGTTCAAATCCGGCTTCCGCATGCGCTTCGACGCCATGCACGCGGTGACCGGCCCCTACGCCAAGGAGATCCTGGAAAACCGGCTCGGCGCGCCCAACGGCACCTGCCGCAATTTCAAGCCGCTGCCGGATTTCGGCGGCCATCACCCGGACCCGAACCTCGTCCATGCCAAGCACCTCTATGACGAGATGATGGGACCAGACGCGCCGGATTTCGGCGCTGCCTCGGATGGCGACGGTGACCGCAATCTGATCATCGGCAAGGGCATTTTCGTCACCCCGTCGGACTCGGTTGCCATGCTTGCCGCCAACGCCCGCCTGGCGCCCGGCTACAAGGGCGGGCTGAAGGGCATCGCCCGCTCGATGCCGACCAGTGGCGCTGCCGACCGCGTCGCCGAAAAACTCGGCATCGCCCTCTATGAGACGCCGACAGGCTGGAAGTTCTTCGGCAATCTGCTCGACGCCGACATGGCGACGATCTGCGGCGAGGAAAGTGCCGGCACCGGTTCCAACCACGTCCGCGAAAAGGACGGCCTTTGGGCGGTGCTTTTGTGGCTCAACATCCTTGCCGCGCGGGGCGAAAGCTGCAAGCAGATCGTCGCCGAGCACTGGGCGACCTACGGTCGCAACTACTATTCGCGGCACGATTATGAAGAGGTTGAGAGCGACCGCGCCAACGCATTGGTCGACGAACTGCGCGCCAAGCTCGGCGCGCTGCCGGGTGCCAGCGTGCGCGGCATGACAATCGCCAGCGCCGACGACTTTGCCTACCACGATCCCGTCGACGGTTCGATCAGCGAGCATCAGGGCATCAGGGTGCTGTTCGAAGGCGGTTCGCGGGTGGTCTTTCGGCTGTCCGGCACCGGCACGTCAGGTGCCACGCTGCGCGTCTATATCGAGCGCTACGAGTCGGACAAGTCGAGGCACGACCTCGACACCCAGGCCGCCCTTGCCGATGTGATAGCCGCGGCCGATGATATTGCCGGGATTCACAGCCATACCGGCCGCGCCGAGCCAAGTGTGATTACTTGAGGGTGGCGCTGCACGCGCCCATAGCTCTCGCAGAGCGCCAGGTTAGATAATGACGGGCGTATGGCGCTGTACCCCCCTCTGGCCTCCCGGCCATCTCCCCCTCAAGGGGCCCGTTGCGTTATTAAGTTATAGGGGCAAGGAGGGAGGGTCGGGCCAATGTGGGGTGCCTTGCGGCTCGGGTTTGAGGCCGG